>JBEKLU010000036.1:0-39800 GCA_050010035.1 Roseiarcus sp. | reverse complement strand
CGTTCCGCTCGCTGCTCGGAATCGCTGGCGGGGCAGCCGCGCCGACCTTTGACGGGCTGTACTCCGGGGAATGGGTCCACCCCACATTTAGTGGGTGTGGGTAACAACCGGATAGGCAAGGTTGCGACAATCAAGGAAGCCTGTCCCATCATCGCGGAATACTATGCGCCGGAAGAATTGGTGCTTTACGCCAGCGCCCTTCTCCAGGGCCGACCGCCGACCGACGCAACATACATGGGAGGCGATTTCGGTGGGCGAATGCTGAAAAATTGGGACTCGCTGGTCCGGGGCATTTGCCGGGCGGCGATTTTCCTCGAAGAGGAACGCATATTCGACGCTGCGCGCTTACCCACGGATGTCGTGGTGCCGGTCCTTTCCGCCCTGTGGTCGATAGCTCCGGACGGTCTCGATGCGGAGGGCCGCGCCCGCTCCATATTGCGCAAATATCTGTGGCGCGCGTTCTTCACCAACCGGTACGAGAAATCGACCAATTCCCGGTCTGTGGTCGACTTCAACGACCTGAAGCCCCTGGTCGCAGGCACTGGCGCCTCCAATCCAGTTGCCTTCGACGAAGTCCAGCATCCTTTGCCGCAGGTGCAGGAATTAATTAACGCTGCCTGGCCGAAGCAGAAGGACCGCGTAGCCCGCGCCATCCTGGCTATCGCACTCAAGCACGGCGGCCTTGATTTGGCCGACGGAAGCACTGTCAGCCGCGCTAACTTAGCGAAGCGCGAGTACCACCATCTTTTCCCTGACGCCCACCTAAAGCGGCTCGGCTACGAAGACCAGCGTATCTACCGGTCGCTAAACTGCGCGGTCGTGACGTGGAAGACTAACCGCAACATCTCCGACAAAGACCCTGAGAAATATCTGACCGAACGGCGCGAGGGGTCTAACCTCGGCGAGGCTGAGATTCGCGCGAGGCTGGCCAGCCACCTTATCCCGTTCGATGAACTGGTCGCTGGCAACTATGAAGCGTTTCTTTTAGCGCGAGCCGAGTTGGTGCACGATGCGATGAACACCCTATGTGGAGGAGAGCCATAGCCATCCAGATTGCTCAATTATGATCATTGCATTGAGCCAAGGTCGGCACCTCTGCCGAAAGTTCGACTGGCTACGAATAGAGCGGCTTGCCCCCGTCGAACACGCCAATCGCCTTATAGTCACTCCGCGAATTGGCGGGGAGGACATTGACAGGTTTTCCCCAACGCTCACCGATCGAGGTGTCGGCTGTGAAGGCGGGACGTCCTCCGAATACCGCCGTCGGAAACACGCGCGGTGCCTTGGGAAGCTGAGACCAAGGCAGAATTCCGCCGTCATCATGACCATCGTCCGTGGGACTGGGCACCAGCGCTCGAATGTTGTGGAGATCGAAGCGTAATCCTTGGCCGGTAAGGTTTGCAAGCATCCACTCAAGGGCCCGGTCAGAGAGGCCGTTTTGAGGGTAGCCGCCACCGACATCCGAATGAGTCCCTGGAAATATAACCTGTGTAATGTTGTTCCGGGGCGTCCAATAGGTGGGGAAGAAGTTGGAGCGATTTTCGTCGGCCGAAAGCGCGTGGAAGCCGTTGAGCACCTTGGGGCTAAGATCGGTGTTCGCGATGACAAAGTCATAGCCAAGCCAGCCGTCGGCTTCTGGCTTGGGGATGCCCATCGAGCTTACAGTATCGAAAACAGCAACCGCGTGGATGCGCTCGACGTCGACATAGTCAGCGGGCGTGAGCGTGGGGACTGTCTCTCCCAGCCGAACGAAAATATCCGTGAGGCTCGACGCTCGGGCAAGCCACGGTTGCCCGGCGCGATATTGGTACCAGGCGGCAATGCCGCGCAGGTAGGCGGCGTTCTTGTTCTCGCAATGGTAGCTCGCCGGATTTAGGAGGCCCTGTCCAACTACGAACCCTGCGAGGCAGCGCGCAGCCGCCGCGCCGCGACTGAAGCCAATGATGATGATCTCGTCGCCGGGCTCGTAGTTGCGGGAAAGGAACGTGTAGCCCCGGACGATCTGCTCGGCGATCCCGGCACCGACTGTTTCTTCAACCAGCTTGAAGAGAGGTATGCCTTCCGTGCCGACGCCGGAGAGATATTTGCCGACCTGCACGACGGGCCCGTTGACCGCGAGGGTCGATTCGAACGAGCCGTTGTCGGCATCGACGATGGTTCCGCCCATCGCATCGAAGATGAGCGCGATGTTGGTCGGATTTGGCTGAAGGCGCGTTTGGCCCGTGCCGTCGAGGCATACGATGTGAGTAGTCATCTGACCACAATACAACCGATTGATGACAGTTCATAGACGGCGGCGCTCATGGCGGTGCCTCCTGGCACGCCCCGACCTAATCCCGAAGCGGCACCATCCTATTCGATATAAGCTGCTGATTGATAAGGACATTATCATATATTTCCCCCCTCGCTCAAGCAGCGGATGCGGCGTCACCTGGTGGTGCCCGGACTTGCCTCAATAAGCACAAGGACGCCTATAGTCCCTTGGCGCTTGACGTGGTCCAGCAATTCCGCTAAATACAAAGGTGTGTAGGATTCCCTGCATCCTTTGAAAGATCGCCATGGCCCAGGATTACGAGAGCCGCCAAAATGAATTTGGCGCGACCTATACCGACTACGAAGCGGACGATGTCGGCAAACTCATCATCAATGCCGGCGACCGCCTCGCCGCGCTCTGTCTCGACGAATCCGCCGTCGACGCGGCGATGAAATGTCTGCATCGCACGCTGGACCTGCCTGATTTCCCCTCCGATCATGTCGGCGATCGTTCGTGGCGGACGCTCTGGAAGCAAACGGGTACCGGGGACCTCGAACGCTTGCCGCTCGCTCAGAAGCTCACAAGCCTCAACGCATACGCTCATTTTGGGCTCTCCCTGGCCGCCGACGGCGGCAGCTGCACGATCGGGGACATCAAGCGCGTGGTCGAAATCGTCACAGCGGCGATCGGCCAGCCGGCTGCCGATCGGCCCCAGACGGAAGAGATCGATAAGACGCTCCTTGCGGCGCAGGGACGACTCGCGCTCGACGAAGATGCGCCGATCACGCTCGATCAGTTGGCCGCCCTCGCGCGCATCGGGATCAAGAGCATGCGCAACGCCGCCGCCCCCTCCAGCGGCTCCGGACTGGAGGTCAAAGACGGGGCGGTTTCCGCGGCAAGCGCGCTGAAATGGCTTACCGCTCGCGGCAACTTCAAGACATCGATTTGGCGCCACGCTGCGACGCCTGCGTCTACGATAGAGTCAGCCCACCAGGCCGAAGGCGAAATCCTCTGGGTTCCGTTCGCCAGCGACAAAACAGAATTCCATCCATCGACCTGCCAGCGCGCCGGCAAGTACACCATCGGACCCAAAGATTCCGAGCAGACAATGACGGACTATCGCCAAGCGCTCGATCGTCTCGCTCGCATGAGGCCGGCGCCGCTGTGGCGGCGTCCGAACACCGTGGGCAATTGGGGAACTGTCACGGCTGTCGGCTTCCGTCCCCGTACTGCGGAAGAACTCGGTCTGCCGCCTCGTTCGGGAGGCGAAAAATGAGCCTCACCCATCACGCCGCCGTTCGCCTGCAACAGCGCGCCATCCCGCCCTACGTGATCGAATTTCTCGAACGGTTCGGCACGGAAGCGCGCTGCGGCGGGGCCGATCGCCTGTTCTTCGACAAGGCGGCGCGCAAGCGGGAGCTATGCGGGAATGTAGGTGACGGCGCGAATCAAGCGGCGGATTTCATTTCGGCGACGTCTTCGATTCCGTCCTTGAATGTTACACCGTCGATGACTTTCGGCAACTGGTTTTGACCTTTCAATCGACGCCAGGTCTTGGACGCCGCCATCACCAGCTTGAAGACCATGAGACGCGCGGTGTCTTGCGAAAGCGCGCCCTTCATGCGGACGGTGCGATGCCTCACCGTCGCGAACACGCTCTCGATTGGGTTCGATGTACGCAAGTGGTCCCAATGATCGGCGGGAAAGTCGAAGAACGTCAGCAGCGTCTGGCGATCCTTGATCAGGCATTCGATGGCCTTGTCGTATTTGGGCGCGTATTTCTCGGCGAACGTCGTCAGCGCCGCTTCCGCCGCGCCGCGGTTCGGCGACAGCCAGATCTCGCGCAGGTCTTTGTGCGCGTTGGGTTGCATCGACTTCGGGAACTTGTCGAGCACGTTCAATGTTTTGTGCAACCAGCATCGCTGATGACGCGTCGTCGGGAACGCCTCGTCAAGGACTTTCCAGAACCCGAGCGCGCCATCGCCAATGGCTACTTGCGGCGCGATCGACAAGCCGCGCGCTTTCAAGTCGACAAGCAGCTCCTTCCAACTTTGCGCGCTCTCCCGCATGCCCGTCTGGAAGCCGATCAGCTCCTTCCTGCCCTCCGGCGTCGCCCCGATCATCACCAGCATGCATTCGGCCTGCGGCTCCATGCGCGCCTGCAAATAGACGCCGTCCGCCCAGACGTAGACATAGTGGCGCGCCGATAGATCGCGCTGCTGCCATTGTCGATATTCGTCCTCCCATTCGTTCTTGAGGCGCGCGATCACCGCCGCCGAAAGGTTGGGCGCATCCTTGCCGAGCAAGGCGGCAAGGGCTTCCTGGAAGTCGCCCGCGGAAATCCCGCGCAGATAGAGAACCGGCAGCAGGGCGTCGAGACTCTTCGTGCGTCGCGCCCATTTCGGCAAGATATTGGACGTGAACCGTATCCGCGCATCCTCCGTCGCGCCTCGATCGCGGGCCTTCGGCTTTTGCACTTCCACCGGCCCGATCCCTGTCTGGATCGCGCGAACGGGATCATGCCCATGGCGAACCACTCGCTGGCGTCCGTCGGAAAGAACCAGCTCGGCATTCGAAGTCAGAAACGTCTCGAATTCCGCCTCGACCGCCTGGGCAATCAGCCGACGCGCGCCGGCGCGTAGAATTTCCGTGAGCGGATCATCGATCACCCCTTTCTGTCGAAGGGAAACGACCCTATTCTCGTCCATGGCGTAACGCTCCTTCCGGGAGATTCGGGTGGCTTCAGCACCAACCCCGTTACGCCGCCTTCCTCACACCGTCACCCAGTTTCCCGCGTAGCTCCGCAAGCGGCTCGAACGGCACATGGGCGGCCCCCGCGCGCTGCGCCACGTTGAACGTTGGCTCAACCTCTACGTCGTCATCGGCGACAACGGCCGAGTGATCACCGCTGGCCACCGCTACCGTCACTGATCGCCAACCCTCATTCATCGCCAAACATCAAAAGCGGAAAGTTTCCAACCATGGCTATCATTCAATCCGATTGCTCCAGCCTGCCGGCGTCTGGTCGTATCGCTTGCTCGCTGTGCCACGTCGACAAGTCCGTCGTCTTCGACGAAACGCAGACAGCGCGAGAGAGGAGCGATTGGCGCATCACCGCAAACCCTCTGGCATGGGGCAATCCGCGCCCAGAGGTTTTGGTTTTGGGCTTTTCGAAGGGACCGAGCCAAGCCGGCGAACTGCGGCGGCTTCCGCACAACGACATCCCGTATCGCAAGGGCCGCAAGCAGGTCGGGAAGATCCTCGCGCATGTCGGTCTTCTTTCCCCGACAAGCCCCGATGACCTCAAAAGAATGGTCGAGCAAGCGCTCGCCGATTCTAACGGCCGATTCGGGTGGGGTTCGCTGATCCGATGCACCGTCGAGCGGTTCGACCCCAAAGCGCGGACCTGGGTCGGCAGCGGCGGGATGATCGATCAGTTCATGGCGACGACGTTCGGCCAGAACATATCAACGTCCTGCGCGACCCGATTCCTCGGACAATTGCCAGCCGAAACAAAGCTCGTGATCATGTTTGGTCTGGGTGCCGGCGGTACCTATGTCGCGACAGCGCGAAGGGCCATCGAGAAGGCCCGGCCCGGCGTGTGGCGGACCGTCAATGAGGTCGCCTACACTGACGGCAAAATCACCGTCGTTCACGTTGAGCATTTCGCATCTCAGGGCGCCAACATTCCGAACTGGCTCGGCCAACACGACCACCCTCGGGCGCGGCTCGGCCTCCTGGCCCGCCGGGCCGTCCGAAACGCATTACGCGCCTGACTTATGCACCAAAGCTGGGCCGCGACTATCATCACGCGACACGACGAAGCACGTTCGCCACGCTCTGCACTTCCCATTGTCCGTCGCGCGCCGTGGGAATGCCTCGCCCGTTCGAGGCGGCGGCGATGACCGTAAGCGACTTTGCGCTGGCCGCTTGAGTCTCTCGAATAGCGGTGAATCAACACGCCGGATCACGTCGCCACCGTCTGCGCATACGATTTCCAGATGCGAGCCCGTTGCCTGGTGCTACGTTGGTTTTCTTGATGTGAGCCAAGCCATGAAACAGCGTATCAAAGCTCTATTTATCAGCGGCCTTCTCACGCTCACCCTGTTCGGTGTCGCGGCGGCTGGACCGCTTGAGGACGGCCAAGCTGCGTGGCTGCACGGCGACTATGCGACGGCGATGCGGCTCTTGCTTCCATTGGCCGGCCAGGGGGACGCCGTCGCACAGTTCAATCTCGGCCTCATGTACGACGACGGCTATGGTGTCCCGCAGGATTACAAGCAGGCCGCCATTTGGTACCGCAAGGCCGCCGACCAGGGGAACGTTCTGGCGCAGGCCGCGCTCGGCTTGATGTACGCCGCAGGCGAGGGCAGGCCACCGGACTACGCGCGAGCCGCCAAGTGGCTTCGCAAAGCTGCCGACCAGGGGAGTGCTGAAGCGCAGGGCGCTCTTGGTAATCTATATTACCATGGCTCGGGGGTGCCACAGGACTACGCGCGGGCCGCCAAGTGGCGTCGCAAGTCCGCCGAGCAGGGGAGTGCCAGCTCGCAGGGCACACTCGGCTCGATGTACGCCGCAGGCGAGGGCGTGTCGCAGGATTACGTGCGGGCTGTCATGTGGTACCGCAAGGCTGCCGACCAGGGAGATGACTTGGGGCAGCTTGGTCTCGGTTTGATGTATCTAGCTGGTCATGGCGCGCCGCAGGACGATTTGCAGGCTTACATGTGGCTCAACTTGGCAGTTTCCAAAACGTCGAATGTCCAGATCAGAGACCTAGCCGTAAGAGCCCGCGACCTTTGCGCCACCCGAATGACCCCGGCTCAGATAGCCGAGGCGCAGCGGATGGCGAGCGAATGGGTACCGAAGTAAGCCCGCACCGTTAAGCCCGCACCATTGCCCTCATGCGAGCTTGACGGACTTGCGGAAACCATCTCGCACCCAAGCGAACGCGAGCCCGGACAACGAAGGCGCCGCGATGGGGACGGCCAGCGCTGTCAGACCCCTGCTCGCTATAAGGAGTCATGTAAGCTCCAAAAAAGGACACTCATTATGCCAACTATATCGGTACCCATGTCTAAGGACGGTTCGCAATTTGATCCCATCACCTGCCGCCGCCTGCGCGGCTACCGGGTAGGAACGAAAAAGCGATCATGGAATATTCTGGATTTCTCGGAAGCGGTGGCGGCTTTGAAAGTCATGTCCGAGCCCCGCTGGTGGCGGCCTAATCAGAAGGGAGATTGGGGCTTGGTGACAGGGGTTAGCTGGACGGCCGGCATCTAAGCCCCCACCCCTGCCATTGAGGAAGCCAAAAGCCGCGCCGGGTAACCCGGCGCGGCATTCGCGCTTCGTCCGCCCTGGCGGCGACTTTTTGCGCCAGAATTATGCAACAAGAAACTCTCGAACTATCAAAGTGCTGGGTTCGTTTCGAGAGTCTTGATATTTGCAACACGCGAAAACGGCTCGAAAGCGGGAGGTTTTGAGAGATCACTGCACGCCGGACGTTGCGCCGTGCAAAAATCACGACTTTCGAAAACGGCCCAATTTGACGTATTGGAGCTTAGACTGGCCGCTGTCGGCTAATCAGGTGTTCAATAGCGCCAACGATCCGGCGCTGCCTAAGCGCTACGCCGAATGTCGTCCGCTCGCCTTCATGCTCCCCGGGGGGCAAGTCGCCGATTGCACCGCCGGCGCGGCCCTGCTCGACTTTTTGTTTTCAATTGACAAAATAACTCAAGCTCCTCAAGATTGACTCCAGCTCAATCCAAAGTGTTGTTTAAGTAAATAAAATATCACGTCGGGATCGACGACTGTACGAAACTGCGGATAGGTAAATTCCACTATCTCTCGTTTTAGTATGTCTACTAATGATTCCTTTTTTTGACGCATTACAATGGATTCCGCGTATTTCAAAAATTTGGTGCTTTTGATATGGAACTCCTTGTTTTTGTAGATAATCTTGTCGCCAGGGTAAAAACGACAATCGTCATACACAAAATATCCGCGTTGCTTCAATTGTTCCGTATAAAATAACACGCGGTTCGCGAACGTCCTATCAGCTAATATCTTATATAGATCAACTACAGTCTTGATTTCCCTCTTCAGGTTGAGAGGAGATCTAACATCGCGCCACCAGCTACCGCCTTCGTCGAATGACAAGTTGATCCTTTCACCATTGGTCAAAACTATATTCAAATAAGCACGTTCACGGTCGGGAGCCTTAACGAAGTTGACTCGTACCGACGTGTTCACCCAGGAGAAACTAAGATGCAAAATCTCATCGAACTTAAAAGCAGAGTCACCGAAAGACAAGTGATCGGCAGATAAGTCAACGTGTGTGTCCCGTTTCCCTGCGAATAGCATGGCATACTATCCTATGTTGTGGAGGCTTGTACTGCGTGGAGATTGAGAAAGATTGATAGCTTCGCTCACGCTCTCCGCGACGGACTGCCCATGGGCTCTGCTTGCAAGAGCAACAAAAATCTCTCATTCAGCTTCGATACTGTGGAATTTAGCGGCTGGAAGTTAAGAATTATGCGTCAGTTTAGGGGCTCGGCGATCCGCGGCGGCGGCTTCGCATGCGTGCCGCGAGGCCAGGATGCATTAAATGATAGGAAAGGTCATAAATCGCCGCGAACTTGAGGCAAGGTGGTCCTATGCTGAAATCACCGGGCGTTTTGTCGAGGAATACCGCAAACGTCATGCCGACCCGGCCAGTGTTGCGCTCCAGGGGAAAATAGCGAACGGCGCGGCGTTCGCCGCTTTGACTATTGCGGATCGTCATATGCTCGCCGATTGGTTCGAGACCGGACTCCGGAGCGACTTCGCCAACTCGATGCGACAATGGTACGACACCTTCGAATGCCAGAGCTGGTCGAAAGAGAGGCTCATGCGCCTCAAAGTGATTCCACGTCTAGACGCGCGCAAAGTGCCTCTGCTTTCGTTCTTGACCTCTCCGCGGCCCCTCGAAGATAGCGATCCTCGCGTGGCGGCGGACAAGGTACCGCTCAACGTGGCGTACCTACAAAAAGAACCTCTCATCTCTGCCCATTGGGACGACGGCGTCGAGGTTCTATGGGAAGGATATTTCAGAGCTGCACTCTTCGCGCGTTCCGAAGACCCAGATGCTGAGATACTCGTGTGGGTGCCGTGCAAAGGTAATTGGCCGCCCCAGAAATAGCCTGCAACAGACACGTTCAGCGCGCCCCGGCAAATCTGAAATTCAGATCAAGCGGGTTGGCTCCTAGCGGCGGCATCGCGCCGCAAGGTCTGGCGCATGTCGAGAAATTAGTCGCGGCGATCGAAGAGAACAAAGCCGGCCTGCCGGAATTGGCGCGGTCGATTTTGCGGCTTATCGTGGCGCAATTGAACGACACGCAGGCCAAGATCGGGCAGATCGAGGCGCGGCTGGCGCAATGGCATCGAGGCAACCGGCTCAGCAAGCTTCTTGCGACGGTTCCGGGCGTCGGGATCATTGGGGGCGAGCGCGATCGCCGCCACGGTCAGCGATCCCAGCCTGTTCCGATCGGGCAGAGAATTCGCGGCCTGGCTGGGCATGACGCCGCGCCAGAATTCGTCCGGCGGCAAGGAGCGGTTGGGGCGAACCAGCAAGCGCGGCGACAAATACATACGCTGTCTGCTCGTCGCCGGGGCCGTCACGCCCATATCGAGCTGCGGAAAAACTGACCGCCTGACGGATGAGACCAGCGGCGGCAAACCCTGAGCGACACGTTCTGAACCGCGTCATTCACGCTCCCTGGCCCGTTGCTGCGCCTTCTCGCGCGACGAAATCTTCTGCTCCTGACGTTCAGCGGCCACGGAGTCCGCCTCAAACATGATGGTCGCGCCTCGGTTGTTCTGTCGCGCCATCTGCACCGCCAGCTCCGGCAAATCGCGGGCTTCCTCGCGAGCGACGAAGACCTGCGTCGAGTGGCGCGCTCGGGTGAGCGCGACATAGCTGGACGCGTCGCGCCAGTGCCGCGTGTGAAGCAGGTAGACGTCGTCGAGGGTCTTGCCTTGGCCTCGATAGATCGTCCCCGCGTATCCGAGTTCGATCGCGTCGAAATCCGCGAGATCGACGGCGAGCGCCTTGCCTCGGTCCGTACGGAGCGTAAGGGTCTGATCCTCGATCTTCTCGACGCTTGCGAGCGCGCCATTGAGAAGCCCGCGCTTTTTGTCCGTGCCGCGGATCATGACGCGATCGCCGACGCCGACGCGGAGCGTTCCTCGCGACGTCTCGAAGCTGGCCACGTTCGTCACGCGCCCGCGCTCGATCTCCATCTGTTGGACCGCGTCATTGAGCCGCCGAACCTCCACGTTCGTGTACGCGAAAATAAACCGCCGGCCCCGCTCTTCGGCGGTGTCGCGCTCGTAACGCGCAAGCAGGGCCGAACGGCTGTCGGCGAGCTTCGTCGACCACGAAATCCACCCCCGTTCGGCGAACGCCTCCAGCCCGTCCCGAAACCGCCCCTGCGAGAACGCCTCGGCGGCCCGGCGCGACCAATGGCGCGCCTGGCGTTTGACCTCCGCAAGCTCCACGGCGCCGATACGGCCCGCGAGCGGGCCGAACATACCGCCGCGCTCGATGCTCTCCAACTGGCGGTCATCGCCGATGAGAACCAGGCGGGCCTCGGCTCCCGCCTGCTTCGTCATGGCGACCACGTCGGACAGGCGCGCCGTGTCCAGCATCGCCGCTTCGTCGACGACGATCAGCGTCTTCCCGGCGAGCTTCCCGGCGGGGTGGTCGGGCGCGTGCTGGCGATACCAGAGGAGCGAGTGAACGGTGCTCGCGCGCGCGAATCCGCTCTCGCGCAAGTCCTGCGCGACCGTGTTTGTCGGCGCGAGGGCGATGACGTCATAGCCGGCGCTCTCGGCGGCCGATCGGATCGCGTTCAGCGTTGTCGACTTGCCGGTCCCGGCGCGGCCGACGATCATGCTGAGCCGCGAACCGGAAAGCGCCTCCCGCGCCGCCGCGACCTGTTCGACGGATAGGCCCTTCGCAAGCTCGGACGAAGCCGGCAGGTCGATGGCGGCGCCCCTCGCGGACGCGAGCGCAACGGCTTGCTCTATGAGGGCCTGTTCCTGGCGGCGAATCTCCCGAGTCGTATAGCCGATGATCTCCGCGGCTCCCGCCTCGCGCAGCGCGACGATGTCCTCGCCTTGCAAGATTTTCGTCGCCTCACGGTCGGCCTCGCGGATCCCCGCCTCCTCGAAGGCGCCCACCACCTCCCCTTCGACGACATAGGCCCGCGTCCGAAAAAGGCCCTCAAACACCGCCTGGGGGTCCTTCTGGGCGCCCTCGCGGGCCTCATTGCCGGCGGCGGCCTCCTGCGCGCTCTCGCGCCACTGCTCGCGAGCTTGGGCTACGGAAGGCAGGCTTGTGAGGTCGACGTCCTGCATGCGCTCGCGTAGACCTGCGGTCTTCACGCCCTCGATCCGACGCGCCAAGGCATGGACGCCGCCCGCCTGGTCGATGACGACGAAGACGCGCTTGTCGCCGAGCGCGGCCCGATATCCCTTATCGCGAAGCGCGGCGACGAATGCGCGTCCGGTGTCGGTCGCGCGCCATAGCGCCGTGATCTCGAGTGTCAGCGCCTCGATGTCGACGCCGGTGCGTCCCGCCTGTTGCTGATCGCGATGCGAAAGAGTGCGTTCCGGTCGTGCGGCGTCCTCGCGCTCCACATGGGCGCCCTGAGTGTGTTCGTGCCCGAAGGCGCGCTCCATCTCTCGCGCCACCTCCTCATGAGCCCGATAATTGAACGAGTCGGGAATGGCGCGCATTCTTTCGTCAACCCGCGACCACGCGACATGGACGTGCTCCCGCCCGAGCTTCTCATGCATGACGACGATGCGGGCCTGGCCGGAAAGGCCGAGCCGCGTCTCAAGGCGATCGATCGTCGCGCGCCATTGCTCAGCCGTCATGCGTTCCTCGACGCGCACGTTGATCGATGCGTGATAGAGGCCCCTCTTGCACCGCGCGCCGGCCGCGACCGCGAGCATCTCTCGGAGCGCGCCGCGAACGTCGGCCGCGACCGTGCCGCGAACTTCGATGACTTCCATGCGCTCGTTCGTGTCGACCCGCGCGAGATGCGTCGCCAGCTCGTCCGCGCCGCCACGCGATCGTCCTTTGATGATCATCGCGGCAGCTCACGGCTCACGTCGAAGCGCCTTCATCACCATCTCGCGCATCGCGGTCAGCGCCGCCAGGGCGCCGTCGAGCTTTTCCCGGTCGACGACTGCCGGCGCGGCGGATTCCTGCCGGCGCCCCAGCTCTCGAACATCGGTGGCGATCGGGCCGAGCGCCGCCAGGACGCGCGCCGCCATCACCCGATCGAGCGGCGGGCGGCGAACGGCGCGCGGCGGTTCATGCCCCACTAGCCGTTGCCGTGAATAGGACGCGGGCGACAATCCCGCCCGGTCGGCCGCCTCGGCGACCTCCGCCAGTTCGGCTTCGGACACGCGGATTTGAATCAGCTTGTCGCGAAGCCGCTTTGGTTTCCGTTTGGGGGTGGGTTCGGCCATCCCGAGGGCCTCCTTTTCCAGAGCCGGCGTCAGCGGCGTGACGGGGGTGAAACGGGGGCGGAGCCCCCTAGCAGGCTTCGCGTGGTATGACCACGCATGGCTTGCCCGATCCCCAATCTGATACCGCCTAAAACCCCACTGCGCAAGCGCTCCAAATATCCTCGTCACAACAACGGTGTAGCGTTCCGCCACGGATATGTTACGCTACCGTTACGCTTTTGGAGGATCCATCCCGTTGCCTGACCTTCCCACCGCTCTCAACGACCTCGCGCGCGACCTGCGCCTCGACGCGGACCTTATCCCCCTGCAACGGCGAATCCGTCGCTGCCGAGCAGCCGTCGCGGCGATCCTGGATACCGGACTTCCCGTGCGCGCGCTCGCCACTGAACTGGCCCGGCGCGGCGTCGTCAACCGCCGCGACGAGCCCATCTCCTACGGACACCTGCGGGTCCTCCTCAGCCGGCTTGAGGCGCGTAAGCCCAGTCGAGGGCGCCAGCGCCGTGCGGCCCTTCCTGATCTGTCGCCGCAGCCGCTACGCGCGACACTGACAGCGCACACCCAAGTCCCGTCTCCGACAGAGCGTAAACGACCGGACTTTTCTAAAGGACTTTTCAAGGAGGATCCGACTAAGACAGGCCGGTCCTAGACGCCGGGACAGTCCAACCACGTTCGCGCACGCGCTGCCGAAGCCAGTCGGACATTTCCGAAAGCCAGATTCGAGAACGATCGGGTTGAGGAGGGCCGCGCGGAGGTTCCTCATAAACGACCTGCGACAACTGCTCGTCGATTACGATGAGCCCTACGTTGTCATCACCTCCGAGCTGGCGAAGCCTTCGGCCAAAGAACCCACTCTCCCGCCCCGAAACAACTATCCACAGAACGTCAAAGAACGACGCTTTCGTGATTTCTGGCAGCAAGAATTTCTTGGTCACTACAGTTTGCTCGACACCCCTGAGATCAATCAAATCTATAGCAAGCGTGAAAGCGTATTTTTCTTGATCCTTAATAGTCGAGTTGATGAAGAAATAGTCCGGATTGGGAAGATTCAATCCAAACTTCGGCCAAATGGCTTTCTCTTTTTCAAACCCCAGCAGATTGTTATCCAAGAGTTTGAACGCCTTGTCTTTGAAGCGGGCGGCAGACGCCATTCCCGCGGCGGTGGGGAGGGCTTTGGCCGCGGCTTTCCCGCCGGCCCGCTGCTCCGCCAGCAGTCCGAGTAGTCCGATATGCGTCGTCGGAAGTTTTGAGGCGTCGGCTTCGTTCCTCTTTATAAGCCGGACAGCTATCGCCGGATCGATCTCCGAAATTCTGGCGATGATCTCCAGATGTGAGAAGGGTTGGCGCTGGATTTCCGCTAACGACGCCACGTCGCCTCGCTCAACGAGGCGCTCGCCAAAGCGCAGAACGGCCTGGAAGCGGCGAAGGAGGTTGGCCGAATAGCCGCTGACCTCGGAGCAAACCTTGATCCACGGCCGACCCGTCGGATCCAAAAGCGACCCCTGCTCGGCCTCACCGAGAACTTTCGCAACCTCGAACCAGGGCATTTTGCGCCGTCGAGCATCGGAAATCTTAAACAGGTTCCTGCCGGCGGCGCTATCCATTTGTCCACTCCCCTAGCCGCGCGTCCCTCTCTACCCGATCTAACCATTGATTCACCAAACCCTCCGGCTGTTCCCTGAAATCGCATCGGGCTCTTGACTCGTCGCACACTATGCTATCTTATGACGCTCGTTCACTCCATGTACGGATTCACCGCCAATGACCCCTTCTTCCCCCTCCACCGAAACCCAGCCCCTCTTCAGGCTGGGGCAGATCCGGATCACCCCCGGAATCCAGAACACCATCGATTTCCCTCGAGTCGCGCAGCTCCTCTCGGCCCACACGAAAGGGGAAAGCTGGCCCCTCGACCGTGAGAGACGCGCCGCCAACAGGGATTCCGCTCTTTCGGGCTCCGGCGACGTGTGGTCGACGTTCCCGATCGATCCGTCCACGCCGTCCAAGGGTTTCGGACCAAACACCATCTGGGTCATCACCTACCTGGATATCGAGGTCACCGTGATCATGCTGCCGCATGAACACTAAGTATGACACTGTGCTACCATAGAGGAGATTAAAATGGAAGACCTGATCGCCAAAATCCAAAACCACCAGACGCCCTTTTTCTCGCCCGCGCCCGTCGTAGCCGCCGCCGGTATCGCGCGGCGCATGCTCGAGCAGGCGGGGCGCATCGCCGAAAGCGACGTCGCCTATTGCTTTGTTGCGGGAGACGTCACCGCTGCCGATACCGCCTTTTTCATGGCCACCCCGCGCCAGCGGCTCGAGCGCGGTCTCGACTACTGGATCGCCGCCGATCCGCACGGCCCCCACGTACCGGGCGCTCGCATCACCAGTGCGCTCTCCGCTCTCGGCTATCTGGGCGCGCGCGTGCCCGGCTACGAGGACGAACTCGCCGCGCTTCGCGCCTCCATCGAGGCCTTGCTCTAGTCAATGCGGTCAGCGGCGAGCCCCGATGGGCTCGCCGCTTTGTTGAAAGACTCCCATGAGCACGATCCTATTCGGAAACAACAAAGGCGGCGTAGGCAAAGACGTTGGCGCCGCCGGCGCCTACCACGCCGCCTTGGCGCGTGGCCTGCCTATGCCCACTCTTATCGAACTCGAAACGAGGCCCCGCCTCGCCCAGCTCTATCCCGAAGCCGTCACGATTCCTGTCGATGTCCCTTCTCCGGAGACGCTCTACGCAAATCCGGACTCCGCTTACGCCGCTCTCGACAAGGCCGGCGAACTCTGGGCCCAGGCCTCGCTTTCGATTACTAGCCTCGGCGCCAACATGACGAGCGCCGTCCTGGCCTGGAGCGCCTCTCAGGGGCCGCGCAAGGTGCTGAACCGGCCGGACGTGGTCTTTTGCGTGATGCTGACGATGAATCGCCACGCGATGGCGGCCGGGCTCGAAGCCCTGTTCGACATCGGCGAAATCTTGCCGGAAGCCAAGCGCGTCGCCATCCTGAACGACGTCCACGCGGCCTTCATGGAAGGCGACCAATTCCTCGCGAAGCGGCTTGAGGAAGCGCGAGGCAACGGAACGCCGATCGAAGTCCTCCGCCTTCCCCGCTGCGCGGCGCCCGCTTGGGGTTACGCCCAGAATCTCGGAACGCTTGAGCAGATCGCCAATCTCGAGCCTGAGGCCTTGATCAAATTGGGCCTCCCGGAGGGGCCCGTCAGGCGATCTTTGCCGATTATCGCCGCGTGGATCTCGGACTCGTTGATTGGTCCGATGGGGACTCTCCTGCCCGCCGAGACCGCGTCGAAGAGGCAGAAAAGCAAATGAGCCCGTTCAAGGAGGCCAAGGAGCGCACCGCGCGCGAGCACGCCCAATGGTCGGCTGAGCAACGCGCGCTTTTGACTGGCGACCGCAAGGCGCTCGCGGCGGCGATCAAGACAGGCGCCGTCTTCAATTTGACGAAAGAAGATCGCGAAGCGCTGGTCGAACTCTTCGGCGAGGCGCCGCCGCGCGCCCGCAAAATTCAGGACCCGGAGGCGACGCAGCCTTTGCCGATCGCTGAGGCGTCCCTTTCCGCAGCCCCGCGCCAGTCGTGGCAAGAAGGCGAATTCGCTCACGCTCTGACCAGGGCGGCGCTCGCGTGGTTGGCCGTCATTTGCAGCGCGGTCATCCTGCTCAAAATTCTTGCGTGGGGGGAACTCTGATGATCGAACAACCTCGCGACGAACGAAGCCGCTCCCCCTACCCCGCCCTTGTCTTCGGGACGGCCGCCGCCGTGGCGGCGGGGAGCGTCGCCTGGGCGGGATTTTTCGGAGTGGGCGCCATTCCGGTCCCGGGTTGGGAAGGCGACCTCGTCCACACCATGCAACAATCGCTCGATGTCGTCGGCAAAGCCGCGCGAACCTGTTTCGACGCATTGCCCCCTGATATTTGGCGCCCTATGGGCGAGGCCTGCGCCCCTCGAACTCTTCTTTCCGACGCCACGATGCATCAGGTCGGCGGCCGCGCGCTTGCCGCTCTCGCCGCCGGCGTGGCGTTCGCTTGGCCGTTGTCTCAGTGGCGCTACGAGCGCACGCCGCGCCGCTTCAAAGCCGAATGGGTCAACTCAAAAATCGCAAAATGGTCCGAGGGCGCGGACGCCGTCCGCAACGCAAATCTGCATATGGCCGCTTCTGCCGCGCGCACCGGCCGCGGACTCGAGATCGCGCCGAAAGTGCCGCTCTCGTGCGAAAAAGAGGCGCGCGCATTCCTGATCGTGGGAGATCCCGGCGGCGGAAAAACCATCGCCTTTTGGACCTTCATCTGGCAGCTCCTGCGGCGCGGAAGCCGGCTGGTCGTCCACGACGTAAAAGGCGACATGGTAGAACGCTGGCCGGAACGGTTTCTCTTGCTGGCTCCTCACGATGCAAGGTCGCTCGCTTGGGACATCGGACGCGATCTCGTCGGCGAAATTCGCGTACGCGAATGGGCCGCAGCCCTGATCGTGAAAAGCGACCGCTCCCCGCAGTGGGGCTCGGGCGCCCGCGAGATCCTCGTCGGCCTCGTCCTGAGCCTTCAGCACGACTTCGGAACCAACTGGGGTTGGGGGCAACTCAAAGCGGCGCTCGACCTGCCGGACGCCGAACTGCGCGAGTTCGCGACACGCCATAACCCCGCTTCGGCGCGTTTCCTCGCTCTCGACGAAACCGGAAATTTCACTCTCAACGCCGGTTCATATGTCAGCACGGTGACGGCGCCGGCGAACGAAATCGTCGCGCCGCTCGCGCGCGCCTGGGGCGGACTGGCGCCCGAATTCAGGGTTTCGCTCCGCGCGTGGCTCGACGATCCCCAGCCTTCGTCTCCGACCCTTATCTTGCAGCGCGCCGCCGATCTGCCCGAAATCTCCAAGATTTGGATCGGCGCGGTGATCGACGTCATGACGAGCCACCTTCTGGCTTCCCGCCGCGACGCCAACCCCGCCGACGGTGTCGGCCCGCAACGCGACACGTGGTTCGTAATTGACGAATTTGGACAGTTAAATCTGAACCTGAAGCGGTTCATGCCTATCCTCGAGACGGGCCGATCGCTGCAGCTTCGCGCCATTTTTGGGCTTCAGAATTTTAGCCAGTTGGGTGACGGCGCCCCGTCGTCGGCGAATCTCGCCACTCAATTGCGCCAGCTCGCCGGCGTCTGGCTCGCCTTCCATCTGGACCCGGGCCCTGACGCCAAAATCGTCGCCGAAGAGCGCGTCACCAAAGGCAAGATCCGGGTCTGGGAAAACGACGACAAGACCGGCGAGAAAAAGCCGGCCTCCAAGGAGGTTCCGATCCTTGCGCAGGAGGATCTCGCGGAGCTGCGCATCACGCGCGATGGGCCCGAAGGCTATCTGTTGCTCGACAACACCGCCTTCCGACTGCAATGGCCGTTTCCCCAAACGCCGAAGCAACGCGAGGGGACGGTCAAGTCGGACCGTTTCTATGAGTGAGGCTGAACGACATGGACTTCGAACCGACGCCCGAGAAACTCTACGTCTGCGAGATTGATCCGACGTATGTCGACGTGCCCTTTCGCGCCTACCGCTTCTTCGACGAACCGAATGATCCCGGTCTCGCGGATCTGCGACAACCTGCCGTCGGACGCGAAGCTGGCTCTTTCCGCCATGCGCTGACGTTCGTCGATTGAGCACAGCCCTCCCCGCCCTTCTTGATCGAAAAGCCTCTTAAGGGGGTCATCGCAGAATCTTCTCGTCCTACCCGATTGATGCCTCGCGGCCGTCCCGTGGTTTTGGCGAGAATACGCTCTGGGTCATCGCGGAGGCCGGATGGAGCGTGACGACGGTCCTGCTCCCCTACGAGCCACTAGGGCCCTCCCCCGACGCGGGCGTCGTAGCGCCATTCTTACCCTGGCGGCGATTTCAACGCGAGACGGCGCCGCAGACGCCGGCATCAGGCGGTAGTCCCGAAGGCGGCGCTTCCGGACATCGCAAACGCAGCTCCCCTGCCCGGCTGTCGGACGATACGATTTGTCCGCAGGCCCCACAGGCTCTTTTCGAGGAACAGCTCGCCGCGCTCGCATTTGCGCACCATGCCGGCAAAATAGCCGCCGGCGGAGCGCTTGAAGTGCCCCTCATCCTTCGTCGAAACGATCGCCAGAGCGAGAGTCGCGGCGTCGCGGCCCATCGCCCCGCACGCCTCCGCCCAAAGCGACGACGATATGCCCAGCTCGTGCCGCAGTGGGCCGCCAGCCGCATCGACGACATCCCGCCACATCGGCCGCGGCGTCGCGACGTACTGGCCCAGCCGCGGCGCAAGTTGTAACAACTCCTCTGGGGAGAGCTTGAGTTCTCGTTTCGGTTCCTTGCGCTCTGTCCGTGGTTCGGTCAGATCGTCGTCGGAATCGGACCCCTCTCCTGCCCTACTGTTCTCGGCAGCAATTACTGTATCTGTTAGATTCGAAGATAGGTTTGTAGATGTAGTGTGGGGGTCGCAAACGAGCCCCACGGGGTTTATATCCACAGGCTTGGATGCTTCCCTAACCCATTGCTCCGCCTGCTTCTGACGGCTCTCAAGGAAGCTTGCAATCACGGCTAGGTCGTCGGAGCGGTACGCGCGACGCGCGCTGGCGATCAGATCGGCCGTCTCCGACACAAGACGCGACCAGCCGGCGGGCTGGGGCACGTTGAGGCCCTCCAACATCTCGCCTGCCTGGCGGATGCCCCGGCGCGCGATCGTGATCCGCTTGCGGCAATCCTTGCTTCGATTGCGTTCGGTCCTGGCGGCCGCCGCGATCCGCACAAATTCCTCGTAGCGCTGCGCGATCGGCGTCAGATCGAAGCCGTAGGCCTCGATGATGCGTTTATCGGGTCCACGGCGGCCGTAGCGCTTGCCCTGCTCATTGTCGCGGATGACGAAGATGCCTGCTTCGAACAGCGCCCGGTTGAGCGCCTTGACCCTCGCGGCCGACAGGCCAAGAAACTCCTGCTGAAGGCGCGCCGAAGGCCACGCAATCGGGCGTGAGCCCTTTTCCCAATCATGCGCCATTGTCTGCCGCACAAGCCACGACACGAGCTTGAAGGCGTGCGCCGGCAGGCCGAGATAAGGCTCGGCCTCCTGAAAGGCGGCGAGATACGTTAGCGGTTTGGCGGTGCCGGGCGCCATGCCGTCGAATTGATCGGCCTGGTCGCGCACCGCGAGCATAACGAGACTCATGCGCCGCGCGCCGGTTGGCGGGGCGGACGTTTGTGTGTTCAAGGACATAGGTTCTCCGTTCGGGGTTAAGCCGACCGAAGGTTTGGGACGATTTCGGCAAAGCATCGCCGTAGCCAAAGATAAGGCTTGCAACGATTCAATTGTTCGGGGTAATATTTGTTTTGCGAGAACTGATATTCCCCCGGCTTGCCGGGACACCGGCCCGACCTTCTAGGTCGGGTTTTGTGTTTCTAGGGTTCGCTTTCTCCACATTGTTGATAAGTTCGCACTTCGCGCAGCACCGCGGTGCGTGACCGTTGAGCCTGCCTGGACGTCTCTGATTCGTCGAGAGATTCGCCGCGTACAGGCAATAAAGTCCCGTGGCGCCGGACGCGCATCGAAGCGGAAGTTTGATGCATCACCCTGCCCCGTTTGGGGCAAAGAAAGCGGACCGCCCGAGGGCGCGTCTCTCGCTGAACACTTGACCGCGATCGGCGGAAGTGATTCTCTATCCGTTGCCAGACGAAACAGAGAAGGCTTCCGGGCGGAGACGTTTCGGGGGCCTTTTCTTTGCCTTGATCCTTTCCTCTTCAGTTGATCGGAATCACTTGTTCGCGCGGCGCTTGAACGCCGCGTAGATTTCGGGAAGCTGCTCGACCAAATACGCGCCGAATTCGCCGGCGGCCTTCTTGTCGATCGCTAATGTCAGATTGCGCTCGTCTTCCTTGATGTGAGCGACGCGCGTTCCGTCTTCAGCCTTCCACACGGCCGGACGCGGCGTCTTGGCCGGCTTCGGCGCGGCGACGTTCGTGATCGCGTTGAAACGCTCGTCCGAATCTTTGCGCGCGAAACCGTCGCTTTCGATCAGGCGGCGCGCCGCGGCGACTGCCGTCGCGTTCTCCAGCCGCGTGGCGAGTTCGATCCAACGATCGCGCCCTGCCCTCGGCGCCGAGCCGATGGCCTCGATGATGTCGCGCGGGATTTTGACGGCGCTTGAGATCAGCCGCGACAATCCTGTCTTGTCGACCGACAGCGCGGCCATAATCGTTTCGCGGTCGAAACCACCCTCCTCCAGCCTCGCCGCGAAGAGCGCCTTCTCGATGAATGAGAGATCGGTGCGCGCGCTGTTTTCCTGCCCCTGCGCGACGACGAGCTGCTGATCCGTGAGCGGCTTGACAACGGCGCGCACGCGTCGGCCAAGCTCGGCGACTGCCCTCAGTCGCCGGCGGCCATAGGCGATCTGATACCGGCCTTCCGTGATGGGATGCGGTCTCACCAACACAGGCACTTGCTGGCCATGCTCCCGGATCGAGTCGACGAGAGCGCGATGGCTCTCAGGCGTGCTCTCAAGACGGTCGGCGATGAACGAAGCCTCGATGAGTTCCGGGGCAATATCGACGATGGACTGCGCTTTGAGCTGCTCGATCGAACGCGTCACGGCGCCGATCGCGCCGCGGGTGCCCATCACGCCGAGGTGCGGCGCCGGCGTCTTTTCGCCTTCAGGCGTCGCTTGCTCGGCTGAGTTGCCGTCCGGAAACTCGTTGCCCAGGAGGCCTGTAAGGAGGTTTTTTCGCGCCATTATGCCCTGCCCCAGGCTGACCTGATCAGCTGTTCGATTTCTCCGTTGACGTTATCCAGCGCCTCAAGAGCGCGTTCGTAAGTGGCGCGGTTGAACTGGTCCTTGGTCACTTCGTAGAGCGACTGTTTGGTGATCCCAGCGTCCGAAATGGCGGTGCTTTTGACCATCGGAAAATTGAGGACGTGGTCGCCGAACATGGACCGCATGAAGGAAACCATCTGGTTCTGCGGCCCGTCGCCCGGCTCGTAGCGGGTGATGAGATAGCGCATCCAGTCGTAGCCCATGTTGCCGCCAGCGTTGGCGACGACGCGGAGCAAGTCCGACGTCATGATGAGAAACTGGCACATCGACATAACGTCGAGCATCTGCGGATGGACGGTAACGAGAACGGCCGTCGCCGAGCACATTGCCGACATGGTGAGAAAGCCGAGCTGCGGCGGGCAATCGACCACGACGACGTCGTAGTTGTCGGCGACCGAGGCCAGCGCGGCGTCCATGCGCGTGAAAAACATGTCGCGCGGCTGGCCGACCCCCATCAAGGCCTTGGGCGTCTCGTGCTCGAATTCCATGAGTTCGAGGTTGGCCGGCACGATATCGAGGTTGGCGAAATAGGTTTTGCGGATGATGTCCTTGAGGTCGCGGCGCTGGTCGTCGTAGCGGATCGCGCCATAAAGGGTCTCGTTCTCGCCGACGTCGAATTCGGGCTGGTAGCCGTGCAAGGCGGACAAACTCGCCTGGGGATCGAGATCGATTGCAAGCACCCGGTAGCCGCGCAACGCCAGATATTGGGCAAGGTGCGCCGCCGTGGTGGTCTTGCCGCTGCCGCCCTTGAAATTGACGACGGTGATGACCTGGAGATGCTCGGAAGCGCTGCGCCAGGGCAGATATTTGCGTTCGCCCTTGCTGTTGGCGTCGAGGTACGCCCGCAACGCCTGAATGTCCTGGATTGTGTAGGAGCGGCGCCCGCCCGGTCCGGTGTCGACAGCCGGCCCTTTACCTTCAAGAGAAAGACGCCGAAGATACCCGTCGTTGATTCCGACGAGCTTGGCGGTCTCGGTCGAGGAAAACTTGCGCAGCGTCTTCTTGGCCGACGGGGGGAACAATTGAAGGCGATGCGCCTGCAACCGGGCGGACAATTTCCGCGCGTGCGCCCCCACCAATTCGTGGATCGCGTTTGGGGCCGGGGCGGCGGGAGCGTTCATTTGCACGGTGATTCGTTATGTACACGGAATAAAGAAAAGAACTGGCTTTCGTCCGTGTCAATGTCGCCCGATTCGGGGTGCCAAGCAAGACATTTTGAGTTAACGAAAGGTTAATGACGCCCACGCTTCCAGCAGCTTCCGATCCGAAAGTTGTCGGCCGGCAACTTTCGACTTCCGCGCAAGAGGCCAGGGGAGGGCAGGGCTAAGCGCCCCAGTGTTTCGCGCCGCTTACGGAACGACAATCGTCGTCCTCGTGAGAGCCTGCACGGGGTACAAAAGAATGATGACATTGTGCGTCGTGTCGAACGCTTCGGCCAAACATTCGTGCCGGAGACCGTTGCGGTCTGTGAGGACGACCGTTGTCGGGCGGCTCATCTTCCGACCGATTGGGACGACACACCCAAGCGGATGGTCAGGGGTAATAACGGTGTCGCTCGGGCGACCAAATTGAAGCCTGAAACTGGGCGAGAGTTCGATTCGCCGAACGGCGGCGCGAAAACCAAGACCTTCGGCGAATTCGGCTGGCTCAAGAACGTAGATCGCGCACGCGCGCGTGTTGGTCCGGGCGAACTCGCGGGACGACGCATAGACCGAGGCTCCGAATTTGCTTGCGAGTTTGATTGGGGTCTTGATTCCGAAAGCGCAATCCGCGGCCAACTTGGCGTAGCCGCCTCCCTGAAAAAGGGCAAAGCGCGCGAAATTGTTCGCTTCTCTCTCGAACAGCTCCGACACTTCCGGATCGAGCGTTTTTTCGCAGTCCTGAAAAATCCTGAAAAGCTTGCGGTGCGTCGGCAATTCATGGTGGGCGGTTTCGTGAAGCTTGAGGAAATTCTGCTTCGATTGCCCGACGGTATTGTCGATATGGATGATGTGGTCCCCGGAGTCGCAAATGCCGAAGACTTTTGAGATCGCTGATTTGATATGGCCCGCGGCCGACGCGCCCTTTTGTCGAATGTAGGCCAGGATTTGACGAGGATCGAAAGCGCTATAGGTGGCAACTGTCAGGTTCGCTGCCTTAAGGATATCTTCCGTCGGGGTCGGGAAGCGATCCCACGCCGCCGCCAAGTCAAGGAGTTTTCGGGCGCGGCTCTCCACGGCACGGAGCTGGGCAACGTCGAGACTGCTGTCATCCGACTTTGTCATTATGAGTTCTCCTCTGCCGGATGAACTTCAAATAATCAATCATTTCTGCTTCTTCGTCCGGCGTAAGGTTGAACTCAGAAAACGTGGCTATTCGACCGTGCCTCGTGCTATCATTTGTTCGTTTCGACGAGCTGATGTAACCTGCTAGTTCCATTAGGCGGTCGTATTCGGCTCCGTATAGTGCTGCGAGTGTATACAAGATATTTGGCGATGGTTTGCTGATCTTGTCGTTCTCCAGTTGGCTCAGATAAGCGTTGGAAACTTCGCGTTCGGTGGCTTCCTCAACCTGCCGAAGGGTAAAGCCGCTATTTGCGCGAAGTGCCCCAAGATATTTGCCCAATGTCATATCGGTCTGGGTCTTCGTTGCGCGCCGCATGGTGTGATCCTCCGCTGCAAACCTCACATTTTGGAGGGATTCTGGGCTCATCCGCTCGATAGGTCAAGCACGCATACTATTTGCTTGACCGATTTTGCACGCTTGGTTTATGATGCGGCAACGCCGGGCGGATTGGCTGCTTGGCGCCGGCGATGACGAAAGGATACGCCCATGGCGACGTTTATTACCCGCGTCGAACTGCACGATGCGACCTACAACAGCTATGTTCAATTGCACGGTTTCATGGTGCAGGAGGGCTACGCCAACTCGATCCGCGGCGGCGACGGCGTCGCGTATCACCTGCCCCCCGCCGAATACCACTTGACGGCGAACTGCACGATCGAAGAGGCACGCGCGAAGGCCGCCCGTGCGGCCCGGAAAACGCAAAAGGGTTATGCGATTCTCACGTCCGAATACAGTCGGGCGGCGTGGATCGGCCTCAACGCGATTCCCGCGAGCGCCCGCGCCTAGGCGGGGATTCTACCGCCAGCGCTTAAAGCGCAAGGGTCGGTCACGTCCCCTGCGAGCCCGCGAGAAACGCCGCCGCCTGTGACGACCTCGACACTGCGCTGAAGATCGCTTTTTTTGTCGGCCTTCAACACGGCAAGCCATGTCGCGAGATATTGCGTGTGATCCGCGCGCGGCTCGTCGGTGATTCGAAGATCGGCGCAGAGGTCGCGGCTCCGAGTTCCGCGACAAGCTCCTCGATCGCATAGGCCTGGTCGCCGAACCATTTGCCAAGTTGCCGCCCAAAGCGCCACGACGTTGACGCCGCGATAACGCTTCCTCGACGCGACGTTGACCGGGCGCACGATGCCGCCGCCGGCGCAATGCCAGGGCAGGCGGAACTCTCCGGCGCCGCGCTCAATCGCCGCCACGATTTGGTCGGTGATGTGCTGATGGATGTCGAAGCGCTGTTTCTTGCTCATCGCTCAACCCTCCGCGTCCAGAAGGGTGAACAACGACGGCTCCAGATAGCGCCGCGCGGCGGTGCGCTCGCACGCCGGGCGCGTATCGTCCCTCAATTCGAACAGGGCTGGCTGCACGGCCTTCGCCGCCGCCTTGAGCTGCTCGCGGCGCCGTTGGACAAGCTCGCGCCACACGAGGCGCTTGCCGTCGATTTCGATGAATGCGGGATAGGTCATGGCCTCTTCTCCTTGGGGCTGGGTTTTCAGCGCTGCTGAAACCCTGCCCGTCGGCGAGACCGGGGGTAGCAAGGGGATGGGCGCGGCCGGGGAGGGGGATCACCCGCCCGAAGGGCCGCGAAACGGGTCTGCACAAGCCCCGCGAAAGCGGGGGGCGGAAGACCGGGGATACCGCGGCCGCGGCGGGCCTCTTGGCCCGCTTCACCCTTCCCCGCGCGAGGGGCGGCGCCCCATAGGCTTACCGGCCGCGTCTGCGGCCTAATGACGCACGCCAGGGATGGAAGCCGGATGGCCGAAACCGCCTTCGGGTTCGGTTCACGACAGCCCGGCCGCGCGCCTTCGCGCGAGGACGCCGATCTTGACAGCGGTCGCTATTGTTCCCTTTATGTTCCTATGCCGATCGAGACCCTGAAAGACGCTTTGTCGGCCGGCTGGCGGGTGCATGCGCGCTGCATCGGCGGCCAGGTGGACAACACGCGCGCTCGACGGCGAAGTGCCGCGATCGCGCCGAGCTGGACGTCAAGACGCTGGTGTGGACGCGCGGGCGCAGGGGTCGCGAGCGGTGCCTCCTTGTCGCGAAGACCGGCGCATGCTCTAAAATAATAGAATGTCGAAACCGATCGAACAGACTGTCGAAGGTGGCGAGCCGCCCAGCATCGATGCGTTGGTCGCCGACATCCTTTCGAAGAAGCTTTCAACTTTCGATCTGCTACGCTCTGCGCCAAGCGGCGACTATTGGGCGTTTGTGCAGCGGATGCGCCTGCTCCTGGTCCTCTACCGCGACCCGCGCGTTCTGAAGCATCTTCAGGAAGATATGCGCCAGAAAATGCTTGAGGCCGGTGTCGACCCTGACGATGGCTCCATCGCCAAGGAGCTTGCGCGCAAGGACGGCAGCCGCCGGTTCCGAAAGCTTGTCGAGGATCGGGCTCAAGCTTTCAGCGCGAGGTCCTCGCTGCTGTCCGGCGCGACCTTTGAGGCATGTCTCGATCAGTACAAAGCCCTCCTGGGCCATGTCGAAAAGCGGTGGGCCGACGCATGCCACCTTTACACGCTTGGCAGTTTTCCGCTCGCCGCCTTTGTTTCCATCCTTGTCATCGAGGAGGTCGGCAAACTCGCGAGTCTCGCACAAGACCTCCTCCTCTATGATGTGCCGCGTGCCGCCAGCGGGGATGGCGCAGTGGAGCGGAGTCACCGGCGAAAGCACTTCATCGGTGTGGTTTCCGGAGCCCTCATCAACGCTCGGCTGGACCGCGTATTGGGCAAGGACGTGATACGGAAATTGCTGCACGAGGCCGAAAGCGATGACCTCGAAAAAACCCGGCAGAGCTGCCTGTATATCGACATCCAAGACGGTCGGGCGGTAACCCCCGGCGAACGCATTGATGCCGAACGCGCCCAGGTGCTCACGGTGCTCGCGGGTGAGTTGATGGCGGAGGTGTTGGGCTACTTCCCGTGGGAGTTCGAACGCATGCTCGACAACGTGATCGCCTTCGAGCGGGCGATTGGCATGCCTGAAAAAAAGATCGATCGCCGATACGCCGGATCGCCGGGAAGAGAGAATGCTCGCCAGGCCGCCAGCCTGCCGGACGGGACCGCCTAGCGGCCTCCCTCGGTGGGCGGTTCGCGGCTGACGATTTCGGCACTGTTGAGGGGCAGTTACCACGGCCGCGGCGGGCCGGTTGGCCCGCTTCACTGTGTTTCGGTTCCGAACATTGACCCGCCGCAATTCTGTATGCTGCGGATGAAATTTGTCGTGCCGCAACCGCGAAAAATTCCCTTGATTTGGCTTTAAAGCGCTGTCATTAATTGCTACTACTTATTGCGGAATGCTACTTTTAGCGGTGGAAACATGTCCAGGCATTTTGCTCTTTCATCTGCCATTATCGGTGCGGCGTTTCTCTCGAACACAGCTGCCACCGCCCAAACCGCTAACACAATACCACCCGTCTATTCATGGATGCTGCCCAAGACCGTTCTCGATGTCTCCATTGTCTACACCTACGCCGAATGCAAGGTGGGAACCGACGGCAAGGCGCGCTACAAATTCAACGTGGTTCCCACAGTAACATCGCGCTCTGCACCCGATAAGATTCCGGGCTGGCGGACCGTAGATACCAATGATCTCGTCTCTTTCTGGAGCGACCAGAACATCACCATCGGCACCTACAGCGGCACGCACATTCTAAGCTCGGTGGCCGCCAATCCCATCAGTCAGATCGGAACCATCGTCGGCAATGTCCTCACCGGCACCGTGAAGGTCGCAGCGCTCTCACTCAAGGTGGCAGCGCCTACAACCCTAGGTGAAAAGCTTCCAGGGCAGGAGAGCGATTGCGCCGATGTGGACGATCCGGGGAGTGCGATCAAGGGCTACAAGAAGGCGATCCTGACGGAGGAGACTAACCTTGCCAACGGGAAGAACACCGACACGCCGCAGAATGTGATGGCCAAGGTCCAGGCACTGCAAAATTTGATGGCGGACGCGCAATCCAAGTTGACCTTGACGATCAAGGCCACGATTGATCCCGGCTACGTCGCGCCCGACAAGATACAGGTTGATCCGGATGAGCCGGCTCCCGAGCAGAACTCTACCCCGGCTCCCATTGCCACGACTGGCTTAATTGCTTCCCTCAAACCGTCCGACGGCCAGTTAAAAAAACTGTTTACGTTGTTAAACCAAGCTGACATAGCAACTCTCAGAAGCAATCTGACGGTGAACATCTATCTGGATTTCGCCCATGCTTCACCCAAGCTGTCGCCGGAGGGAGGCGGCTATGCGCAAACGCACGTGGTCAATCACGATAACTCGGTCAGCTATCGCGAACCAGCGTACATTCCTGTGCTAGTGTGGCGGGGCGACAAGAACGCCCCTAAGCCCGCAGACGACCAGCAGCTCAAGGCTGTGCAACTGTTGCCGACCCAGAACGTAGCGTTTGCTCAGTATGGAGAGGAGAAGATGGTCCCTTACAAGGCGGACGCTTTCAAGAACAACAGCTGGTCGATTAGTTTTGCCGACAGCGGCGAGATCACTAGCGCCAGCTTCGCCAGCAAATCCTGGGGAGCGAACGTCACAAGCCTGTTCAGTTCGGCAGCCTCAGCTGCAAACGCGATTGGCAGCGAACAACGGGCTGCTTCCCTAGCAGAAAGTCCCAGCACCCAGGCAGCCGCCTTGCAAGGCCAGGCCGACCTCATCTATCAGACGCAGCGGCTGGCCCTTTGCCAAGCCGATGCGGCCAGTTGCCCCAGCAAGTGAAGCGAACGCGAGCAGCAGGTAAATTTTGGGCTCACGCTCTACGACGTACGCCACCCGGTGACGGTGATCCATCGCGCCTGCGGGTTCGACGAGAGGACCGTCGCCGGTGCCCATCTCGGGCGCGTCGCTCTTGCTCACAGGGCAGGGGATTGCGTCAGAGATGGAAGCCGCACGGCCGAGACCGCGCGCGGGTTCGGTTCACGACAGCCCGGCCGCGCCCCATCGCGCGAGGACGCCGATCTTGACATCGGTCGCTATTGTTCCCTTTATGTTCTCATGCCGATCGAGACCCTGAAAGACGCCTTGTCGGCCGGCTGGCGCGTGCATGCGCGCTGCATCGACGGCCAAGTCGACAACACGGTAAGCGCTGTTTTCAGGCCACGTCTCTGAGCGGTTCAGGTTGCGCGTAGGCCCAGGGCAGGAGGTCATCGATTTGGCTGTTGAGATGGCCGCTGACGATCTTGGCGAGCGTGTCGGCGAGATAGGCTTGCGGATCGAAGCCGCAAAGCTTGCAGCTCTCGATGAGCGAGGCGACGACCGCCCAGTTTTCGCCGCCGCCGTCGGAACCGGCGAAGAGCGCATTCTTGCGATTGAGGGCGATCGGGCGAATGGAACGCTCGACGACATTGGAGTCGATCTCGATGCGGCCGTCGTCGATGAATCGCGCGAGGCCTTCCCAGCGCGAGAGCGCGTAGCGGATCGCCTCGGCGAGCTTGGTCTTCTGGCTGATCAGCGCCAGCTTTTCGCGCAGCCACGGTTCGAGATCGGCGAGTAGCGGACGGCTTCTGTCTTGGCGGGCGGCGCGCCGTTCCTCGGCGCTACGGCCGCGGATTTCTTTTTCGATCGCATAGAGCGCGCCGATGCGTTCGAGCGCCTCGGCGGCGATTGGCGCGGGGCCGCCGACGGCGAGTTCGTAGAAACGGCGGCGCACATGCGACCAGCAGAAAGCGAGTCTCACGTCGCCCTTTTCGGCAAGGGCGCGATATCCAGCGTAACCGTCGACCTGGAGAACGCCCGTGAAGCCGGCCAGATGTGCGATCGGCTGTTCGGCCTTCCTGTTCGGCGCGTAGACGTAGGCGACCGCCGGCGGGTCCGATCCGCCCCAGGGGCGATCGTCTCTCGCATAGGCCCAGAGCTGGCCGGTCTTGGTGCGCCCGCGCCCCGGATCGAGCACCGGCGCCGTCGTCTCGTCGGCGAAGAGCTTCGTTGAGGAGCGCAGATACGCGAGAATGCGCTCATGCACGGGTCGCAGATGCCAAGCGGCGCGGCCGACCCAGTCGGCCAGCGTCGAGCGATCGAGGGCGACGCCCTGCCGCTGGTAGATTTGCGCCTGACGATAGAGCGGCAGGTGGTCGGCGTATTTGGAAACCAGCACGTGCGCCACCGTCGCTTCGGTCGGCAGGCCGCCCTCGATCAGCCGCGCCGGCGCGGGCGATTGGACGACGACGTCCTCGCAAGCGCGGCAGGCGTATTTGGGACGACGCACGACCAGCACCCGGAACTGCGCCGGCACGACGTCGAGCCGCTCGCTCACGTCCTCGCCGATGCGATGAAGCTGGCCCTTGCAACACGGGCACGTCTTGTCCTGGATGTCGACGATCGTTTCGATGCGCGGCAGGTGCGGCGGCAACGCGCCGCGGTTCGTGCGCCGCTTCTTTGCCGCGACCGCACGGGCGGCCGCGGATTTGTCCTCAACTTCAGCCGCCGCGCCCGCCTCGGTCTGTTCGGCCTCCTCGAGCGCGAGCAGCATCTGCTCTTCGGGCAGCGTTTCGGCGCGGCGACCGAAGCGATGGCGTTGCAACTCCTTGATGATTTGGACGAGGCGCTCGGAGCGAACGCGCTCGGCGATCAGCATCGCTTTAAGCGTTTCAGGATCGTCGGGGAGCGTGTCGACCGCCTGCGGCATAGATCGAAGAGACCATATTTTCTGCCGCTTTGCGATGATTTTCCACGACCTGATTCAACGTGTCGCAGGTCATCCAGCCGATGTCGGCGCCGCCGTGTCCTTCGCCGCGCGGACGCGGCGCCAATCGAGCCCTTCGAGCAACGCCGCGAGCTGCGCCGCCGACAAGCGCATCACGCCGTCCTCGATCTTCGGCCAGCGGAACTCGCCGTCCTCGAGCCGCTTGGCGAACAGGCACACGCCGGTTCCGTCCCAAAACACCATCTTCACTCTGTCGGCGCGTTTGGCGCGAAAGACGTAAATCGCGCCGCTGAACGGATCGGCCTGCATGATCTCGCGCACTAGCGCCGCCAGCCCCTCCGCGCCTTTGCGGAAGTCGACCGGCTTCGTCGCCACCATCACGCGCACCGCGCCAGTCGGGCCGATCACTTGCGGCCTTTCAGCGCGCCGACGATCGCCGTCACCATCGTCGTTTCCGCGCCGCGCCAAATCCAGACGCTCGACCCGTCGATATCCAGTTCGATGATCGGCGGCCGCGCGGCCGTTGCTTTGCTCTCGGCCTGGGTCGCGGGCGTCGCAGGGGCGCTGGGCGCTTCGACGATCGCCGGCACGAAACGCGGCGCGCTGGCCTCGTCCCCCGCTTTGCGCCGCGCCTCGCGACGCCACGTGAACAATTGCTGCGGCGTCAGGCCGTGGCGGCGCGCCACATGGGAAGCCCGAGCCCCATCCTCGAAACTCTCAGCGACGATCGCAGCCTTCTCTTGCTCCGTCCAACTGCGGCGTCGTCCCGCGCCAGTGAAAATCTCAACCCGTCGCGCCGGAGCCGCTTCGCCCTCCGACACGTGCTTATGCTCTGAAATCGACATGTGTCGGAGCCCCTCAACGCTCCGAATATCGCCGTCCAGGATTCCTCGGAAAAGGTGGGGCCAAGACAGCGCTTACACAACACGCGCTCGACGGCCAAGTGCCGCTATCGCGCCGAGCTGGACGTCGAGACAGCCTGGTGCCGCGGCTCGGAAGGGCAGGGCGATGGCCGGAACCCCCGGCGGTCGTCGCACGGCGATCGGCGCGGGCAGGATTGTCAGACCCAGGCCGGCGGCCTGACTAAATCCGGCTGGCCTGGGCTGGGCAGGGGATCAGCAAACTGACAAGCGGCGAGGTCACTGACACTCAGGCGGCGAATGAAGGTGGAGGCGCGCGACAATTCAGGGTTCGGGTTCGACACAGGCGAGAGAAGGCCGACCGGCTTGCGCAACACCTGCGTGACTATCCGGATCGGCTCAACCAAATCGCTGTCGTTCGACAGCACCGCGGCCACATCGAAATTGCCCTGAAACGCGTCAAGGAGTAAGTGGCAGGCCAGATTGACGTCGCTGCCCTTTTCCTCGACCTTCAAGACCTTCACGACATCTGGCCACGGCTGAGGCAGGTTAACGGGCGGTCGAAATTCCGGCGGGTGCACGAGCCCGGCAAACTTCTCCGAGCTGAGAAACATGCCCATATGAACGGAGATTTCCGGGACAGTTGCCAGGGCGTCGAGGTAGATTTGCTGCCGACCGGGCCCGTGCGGACTGAGACGACCCGAGACGCGGGCCGTGTAATATCTGACGGCGACGATCTGATTCGTGGGTTTGAGGACGTGCTCGGCCAGCGCTTTGATATTAAGCCACTTCAACGCTGGGCGCTTTTGCAGCAGCCGAAAATACAGGTTAAACCCGTCTATATAGACAATTGTGCGCATGAAACTGCATAGTACAAAAAGCAAAGGCTGCGTCGGATTCCTCCTTCGCAGCCCTTGAGCCTACAGCACGCTGCAGGCGGGTAAGGTCAAAATCTAATACGTTCCGTGGGAGTTTTCAACAAAAAAGCTGACTTGGCGTCCCGTTTCGAAACGGCAGGGCGGGGCGGTTCCGACCGCTAGAGCAACGATTTTCGCGTAGCCTCTTGCTTTACGCATAAATTTGTGGTCTTATTCCACTTATACGCAACTGATTGGCTTGCCCCATGACTGACTCGATCAAACACCGTCTTCGCCTCGCGCTGCACAAGGACCTATTTCTCGACCTGGAAGACCGGGTCAAAGCCGAGGCTGTCAAAGCGTTTGAGATGATCCGCGACCACTCAGGGCTCGACAAGAAGCGCGCCCGCGAGGCTGAAGGGCAAGCGCGGTTTCGGATGATGGAGCAAGGATTCGAAGAAGTCTGTGCCTTGCACGGCGGCCACCTGCTTGAAGGATCTCTAATTCCGCGCACCGAGCTGAAAGTGTTTCAACCGTTTATGCGTTTCGAGGTCGATAGCAAGGGGATCATTCTCGGCCTCGCGGCCATGCCGGAACCGAGGGCGATTCCCGGCAAAAACAAGTCTCGGCTTGCTGGTGTGACCCTGAATTACGATCTTTCGCCGCATCTCGATCTGGACGGCAAGGGGCCGAAGGTCGGGGACGTTTTCGCGTTGTTGCTCGTATCCCGTCATCGAGAGAAGGCGGGGCAAATCGACGAAATCGCTGTCGGGGTCATCGACTCCAACTACGAGAGCTACTTGTTTTACGAGTCGCTCAACAAATTCCTGAGCGGCCATGGTGACGCCCCCGTCACGAGCCCGACTCCCTCGGCGCCTTCGACGGCCTTGCAGCCTTCTCCCACGGTCTCGCTAAAAAAAGTCGTGACTCCGTTCGTTCCGCCCGAAGCTCCGGGCCGCGAAGACGAGGGCGGCACGGGAAGAGAGTGACCATGCTCTCGCAGTACAGCGTAAAATAGCAGGTAGGGTGAAACGAATGCGCGTGGGAACGCCTGGATTCGTGCCGGCACGACTGACAGAGGCGCGCGCCGCCCGTCGACTTGCGAGCATGTCCGCTCTGGCTCGGCTTTTGAGCGTGAGCGCGAGCACCGTCACGCGATGGGAAGACGGCTCCAGCGCGCCGGATGCAGACGCGCTGACGGCTCTGACGAACGCGCTGCGCGTGCGCCGCGAATTTTTCTTGCGCCCTGTGTTCGACAGCCCACGGCCTGTGTTTTATCGCTCTTTGGCGAGCACGCTGGTCCGAGACATCGATTATCAGCACGCTCAGATGCACTGGATGCAAGAAATCAGCTCGGTGTTGCAGCACTACGTCGATTTCCCCGTGATCGACTTTCCGGACGTCCTCGGCGGCGCGAGCCATAAGCAGCTTCGCGACGAAGACATCGAACGCATCGCGCTCGATCTGCGGCGGCATTGGCGCATTGGCGAGGGACCTTGCACCGATATGGTGGCTCTCCTCGAGCGCGTCGGCGTCGTGGTCAGCACGATCGAGATGGGGACGGCCAAGCTAGATGGGCTGTGCAGTTGGTCGGCTTCCGAGAACCGTCCGCATATCCTCCTGGCGACTGACAAAATGTCCTTCCCGCGTCGGCAGATGGATGCGGCGCACGAGATGGCCCACGCCGTTTTGCACGGAGACGTATCGGAAGACGAACTCAAAAAGGACCTCAAGGCGATTGAAGCCCAAGCGTTCCGGCTGGCGAGCGCGTTCCTTTTGCCTTCGACGACCTACCCGCACGAAGTGCGTCATCCATCTTTAGCTGCACTTCTGTCGCTGAAGGAACGCTGGCGCGTGTCGATCAAGGCCCAAATTAAGCGGCTCGTCGATCTGGAAATCATTCCTCCGGAGCACGCGACGGACCTTTACAAACTCTACTCCGCAAAGGGCTGGTCGCGCGAAGAACCGCTCGATCGGGAGTGGAAGGTTTCGGAACCCCGCATGATGTCGGACGCGATGAACCTGATTGTCGAATCCGGCATCCGCACGAAGGCTGATCTGCTCGCCGTCGAATTTACGATGTCGCCGGGCGATGTCGAGAATCTAGCAAGCCTCCCGCCAGGCTGGTTCTCGTCTCGGACGGGTGAAGTGGTGCAGCTGAAGCGGGATACACAACGGATCAGCGCAGGCCATGAAACACCGGGGGTGGTCGTACCGTTGTTCCGAAACTGATGACGGTTATATTTCCTCGGCCGCCTCGCCGTTGAGCTTCGGGTAATGCCTCCTATACCAAGTGGACAGCTCGGCCCGTTCAACGGGGGTAAGCGCATACAGGTCAGCGATCACCTGATCCAATTCCGCAAGCTTCGGTCGGTAGTCGAACCCGGTATCGATCTTCTGGTGCGCGATGATATCGTCTACCACCGCGACGATCGCGGCGCATTGGGCTGGGTCCGGCAATACGATCGGAAGCTCGCTGACCTGCGCGTCCACGCCATGGTTGATGAACGCCTTGGCGAAGTACCGGAGCAATGTCGACGACAAGATACCGAGCAAGACTTTGTGGTCGAGCACATCGCAAAAAATATTGGAACTTTTCTGGTCGAATACGCTGCCATGCGAGAGGCGGAACGTGGGGCAATAAATGCCCGTCGTTGAAAAGCTGATTCCTCTCTTGAAATAATACTGGGCGTTCTGGAATCGCGCCCCCTTCATTTTTTTCATCGCGGAAATCGCCTGCTCCGACCAGTCGACATAAAAATCGACCGGTCTCCAGAACATCGCGAGCAAGCCGCCTTCGATGTCGGACGCCGCAGCCTTGTCGAGCGGAACGTAAAAAGGGTCGTTTGTGGGATCGTCGATCTCGAAGCCCGCGAGCTTCTGCGCCGGCGTCATTGCGGCAAGGGCCGTCTCGACCACGGTCTGGTGAGCCGGTACGTCCTTGTAACCGCCCTTCGTTGCGCCCCCCTTCACTCCGGGCGCGACACGGTAAAATCGTCCGTTGTCGCCCGATTGGAGGCCGATTTTCACTCCGGCTATGTCAGCCAGTTTGACTACGCGACGCGTCCGCACGAGCAAGTGGCGGACCGTCACTTTCGAACCGTCCGCGCGCGGTAATTCAACGGTGCCGGCCGTCGCCGGAATATCGCTCATAAACTCATATAGGCTCGCCAAACCTTCGAAGATTGGGCGTCTGGAATAGCGCTCGAGGAGACCCTGACGAACTGTGTACCGCTTCGTCATGGCTTCGTCAGAAAGCCATGGCTTTGCGGCCGTAAGGTCGTTCAGGATCGCGGCGTAAGCTGCCGTCAATTCCGCCTTGCGCGTTGTCGGGTGCAAGCGCCAGAGATCATAAAATTGATAGAAATTGCCCGCGCGTTGCTCAGTGTCCGAACAGCGTTCCAATTCAAGGACCGCGGGGAAAATATCGATGCCGGGGAATGTCGCGCGATGGAGTTTGACGACGCGGACGATCTTGCAGGTCGAAAGGATCAACTCGCGCAACGCCTGGTGGCTGGCGATCGTGAGAAATGACGAACTCACGATATAAATAAGCCGACGGCCCTCCGGAAGCCGGGCGATGGCATTCGCGATGAAGTAGCCGTAGGAGTCGGGGCTCTTGAGCGAATAAACGTCGTCGTAGTGCGCACCCTTGATGACGGACACGCCGTAGGGCGGATTGCCAATCATCAGGTCGGGCTGGCCGGCGCGGGCGCAACTCACTTTTCGACTGTGCGCGGTCGTCAGATCAGCGGTTTTCTCGATGTCGAAATAGAGGACCGGATCGATCGTGATCGGGTCCAGCGAATTTTGTGTGTCGATGGATCGATCGGCTAACCAGCGATGTCGGCTACGGCCTGCACCCTGGCCCGGTCGCACATTGTCCTTCAGTTGCTCTAGAAACGTGGACAACAAGGTGAGCTGGACGGCAAAAGGGTCGATGTCTCTCCCAAAAACATGCTCAAGCGCCTCGGTGTGCGCGTCCGAGGGATCGAAGGCTATCTTGGTCTTGTCCGCGTGAGCCTTCACCTCGGCGATGTAGCGGCGGTAAAGCTCGCGATAAAAATGCCCTGAACCGCAGGCGGGCTCGACGATCTTGCGGCCTCGGAACTGACCCAACGCATTGCGGCCGAGATCGACCATAAACAGCATAGTCTCGTGGGGCGTATAAACCGCGCCAAGGCTCGACCGAAGCTCGTCATCGATGAGTTTTTCGTAAATGTTGCCGATGACGTTGGTGCGTTCTGCGGTCGAGCCGTAAATGATAGCGGTGCGAATATCGATCTGAATCAGGTCCTGACGGATTGCCTGTAAGGTCGTGTCGCTGGGGAGGAAGCGATCATAGTGGTGCGCGCTGAAGAGCTGCCCGTACCGCTCCATATGGACGTTGAAGCCGTAGCGGAAAATGTCCTGCCATGAGACCTGGGCGAGGTCCTGCGCGAGGCGCTTGTAATACGTTCGCGACCGCACGAACAGGCGGAGAGACTGGCGGCGATCGGTCTTGCCGAGCGCGTTCAAGACCTTGAAGCCAAATAAGCCGCCGATCTGGTCGTAGTCGCGGTTCGGAAAGAGCGTGTGGATGATGCGGGGCGTATCTGGCCCGCGCGCTAAATCCTCGATGAGCTTGATGAAAAGAATTTTGATCGTGAAATGAAGCGCCACGGCCTGGATCGCGTGCCGAATTGCGGTTTCGCCCTTAGCTGCGGTGCCGATGAAGTTTTTCCGATCGTCGATGATCTGCTGAAGGTCGACCCCCAGCCCGTGTCGCGCAAGGTCGAGCTCCTCCGTCGCAGGGTCGATAAAGAGCGCGCAGATGTCGTTATAGGTCTGCTGTTTGAATTCTTTTAGATAGGCGAGGAGCTGCGTCTGGGTCAGAAGCTGCTTAACTTCGCCCGGATTCTGCAAGATGACCTTGGACCAATCAATCGCCGGAATTTGCGAATAGATCGGCTTGTGATCTGCCGGGTGGATCGTCGTCGTGAGCTGATAAAAAAGGTGCTCGCGTCCGTTGGAGACGACGACGAGCGGAACCGGTTTGTCGAAAAAACTCGACGTTGCGTATGACCGCGCCTGCGCGAAGTCGGCTTCGTCGAGGTCGTGGGCGTATTTTTTGGCCTCCAAAACGACATAGGGATAGCCTGCCGAAAGATACAGGCCATCGTAGCGGCCGGTCTTTCCCGCTTCGGTTTCAAGCGTGTGCTGGGCCTGATAGTCGAGGCTGTCGGCCTTCGGAAAGCCATGGGTTGTCGCGAGATACGGGAGTATCAATTTATCGGCGGTGTCTTGCTCGGAGTACGCTGCAAAGGTCGTTGTTATCATGGCCGGTTTTTTCATGCGCGCGTTGTGCTCCGAACGTTCGTTCTTATTGGTCTTTTCGGCGGTCTCGAAATCGTCGACGCGCTGACATTGTACCTGCGCTCGATGAAGCGCAGACGATTCACCGCCTTCGTGACGCTAATGGTCGCGAGGCTGAGGTCTCCGGTCAAGGAGAATGTGGCGTGGCAAGGATGCCACAATGGGCGGTGACCACATTTTGACGGTCTTGTTCCATAGTGCAACATAAAGGACGTTATGTTACTCTAAGAACCATGAAATCCGATCCTGAGCCGACCGACCTCGTCATTCTCGAACCCGGCGCTCCGCCGATCGCCGGCGACGCCTCGCGCCCCGTGCCGGCGATCGTCGCGGCGACCGGCGACAGGGCCACGCGCCGCTTCCTGGAATTCTTCGCCGTCACCATCGAGAACCCCAACACCCGCGAAGCGTACTACCGCGCCTGTCGGCGCTTCTTCGCCTGGTGCGACGCGCGCGGCCTCAAGGAGCTGGTCGACATCGAGCCGATGCACGTCGCGGCCTACATCAAATCGATGGGCGGCGCTTTCGAAAAGCCGAGCGTCAAGCAGCACCTCGCTGCGATCCGCATGTTGTTCGACTGGCTCGTCGTCGGCCAAGTCGTCGCCACGAATCCCGCCCATTCGGTGCGCGGGCCGAAGCATGTCGTCAAGCGCGGGAAGACGCCAGTCCTGACTGCCGATCAGGCGCGGGAGTTGCTCGACAGCATCGATGTCTCGACTGTCGTCGGCCTGCGCGACCGGGCGCTGATCGCCCTCATGGCTTACAGCTTCGCCCGCGTCAGCGCGGCCGTCGCCATGCGCGTCGAGGATTATTTCGCAACGGGGAAGCGCTGGTGGGTGCGCCTCCACGAAAAAGGCGGCAAGCGCCACGAAATGCCGGCACACCACAATTTGGAAGCCTATCTCGACGCCTACCTGCACGCGGCGGGCATCACGGACGCAAAGAAGACTCCGCTCTTCCGCTCTGCGAATTGGCACAGCGGCGCGTTGACGGACTCCGCGATGCACCGCGTCGATGTTTGGCGCATGGTCCGGCGGCGCGCCAAGGGCGCCGGCATCGATGCCGAAATGTGCTGTCACACATTCCGGGCGACCGGGATCACTGCCTATCTCGATAACAGCGGCACGCTTGAAAATGCGCAAGCTATGGCCGCGCACGAAAGCCCGCGGACGACAAAACTCTATGACCGGACGAGCGACGAGATTACGCTCGATGAGGTCGAGCGGATCGCGATTTGAGATGGGCGTGGGGCCGAACGCAAGTGCGATAGTGGAAGCAAGGGGGAAGCAAACTTGTCGATCAACGCCCAAAACAGAGCATTGCCAGATTGGTTCACACGAATCCGGCTGCGCCAGACGGTTCTTCCCCGCTTTCAGCGGTTTGAGGCGTGGTCGCACACGAACGTCACCCAAATGTTCAATACCGCGCTCCAGGGACTCCCGGTAGGCGCCGTTTTGGTGCTGGAGATCGGCGAAAACGAACCCTTCATATCGCGCGTGATCCAGGGCGCGCCTACGACCGGTGAGCGGATTACCGAACATCTTCTGGATGGTCAGCAGCGCCTGACTGGACTGTGGCGAGGCCTGCACAACAACTACGAGGAGCGAACTTTCTTCATCTATTTGAAGCCTGATGAAGAGACGGAGATGCCCTACTATGTGGACTCCATCGCGCGCTGGAAGAAGCCGGCGGACAAGTCATACCGACCGTTTTGGGCGGATTCGCCGGCCGAGCTATGGAAGCGCAAAATGATTCCCCTTCACCTGTGCGCACCGGGTGATGAAGCTCAAGAGCGTTACAAGGACTGGGCGAAAGAGGCGATTCCAAACCCTGATGAGCGTGAAGAAACATCTTACATCCGGGGAGAAATCCGTCAGAAGTTTGCTACCTTCAATCTCCCATTCCTATCCCTGCCGGTGTCCACGAAAAAGGAAACCGCGCTCGACGTCTTTATAAAAATGAACACGTCTGCGACCCCCCTTTCCATCTACGACGTTGTGGTGGCTCAAGTCGAAGCGGGCATGGGCGCGTCGCTTCACGACCTCGTTGCGACCTTGCCTATCCGCTTGACACCCATACCCACTAGATTTAGCGTTGGCTATGGATATGTTGGCCCGTGAAGACCTGCCTTTCCCCCGGTCTCTGCCGGAATTCCAGCGCATTTTCCCCGACG
>JBEKLU010000035.1:0-40201 GCA_050010035.1 Roseiarcus sp. | reverse complement strand
CCGACCCTGGTCGCCGCGCGGGTGTTCCAGGGGTTCGGCGGCGCGATGATGGTGCCGGTCGGGCGGCTGGTGCTGCTACGCTCGACGCCCAAGGCCGACATGGTCGACGCGCTCGCCTATCTCACCGTGCCGGCGCTGGTCGGCCCGATCGTCGGCCCGCCGCTCGGCGGCTTCATCACCACCTATTTGAACTGGCGCTGGATCTTCTGGATCAACGTGCCGATCGGGCTGCTCGGCCTTGCGCTGTCGCTGAGGTTCATCGACAACATCCGCGAACGCGACGTCGCGCGGTTCGATTTCAAGGGCTTCTTTCTTTCGGGCCCGGGGCTGCTCGCCTTGATCTTCGGGCTGACCATCATCGGCCGCGAAGTCGTTCCGGCTTGGGTGATCGCGGGCCTGGTCCTCGGGGGGGTCGCGCTGCTCGCCGCTTACGTCCGCCACGCCCGGCGCGATCCGGACGCGATCATCGACCTCTCGCTCTTGGAGACGCCGACGTTCTTCACCGGCGTGGTCGGCGGTTTCGTCTTCCGCGTCGGCATCGGCACCATCCCCTTCCTGCTGCCGCTCTTGCTGCAAATCGGCTTCGGGGTGACGCCGTTCGAATCGGGATCGCTGACCTTCGCCGCCGCCGCGGGCGCGATGGCGATGAAATTCTCCGCCTCGAGGATCATCCGGCGCTGGGGTTTTCGCCGCGTGCTGATCGTCAACGGCGTGATCTCGGCGCTGTTCCTCGCCTCCTATGGCTTCTTCACCGCCCACACCGCGCATTGGCTGCTGCTCGCCACGCTGTTGACCGGCGGATTCTTCCGCTCGCTCGAATTCACTGCGCTCAATGCGCTGAGCTACGCCGACGTCGACCAGGCGCGCATGAGCCGCGCCACCAGTTTCGCCAGCGTCGTCCAGCAGATGTCGGGCGCGGTCGGCGTCGCGGTCGCCGCGGCCAGCATCGAATCAATTCAATTCGCGTTGGGCGACGGCGCGCTCGTCGCGCGCGACATGAGTCTGAGCTTCGCCGTCACAGCGCTGATTGCGCTGAGTTCGGTGGCGTTCTTCTGGCTCCTGAAACCCAGCGCCGGCGCCGAGGTTTCGGGCCAGCGCGTCGCGGCGGATATCGGCACGGGCGCGCCGGCGGAGTGACGAACGCCGCTCGCCTAGCTCTTCTTTCCGCGGAACCCCGTCGCCAGCACGTAAAGCTCGGCGCTGTCGGCGCGGCTGGCCTTCGGCTTCAGGTGGCGCACGACGGAAAAATCGCGCTTGAGGCGCGCCAGCAATTCGCCTTCCGAGCCGCCGTGCAGCACCTTGGCGAGGAAGAATCCGCCCGGCGCCAGCACGCTGGCGGCAAAGTCCGCAGCGAGCTCGGCCAGGCCGACGATGCGCAAGTGGTCGGTCTTGCGGTGACCGGTGGCGTTGGCGGCCATGTCGGACATCACGCCGTCGGCGAGGCCGCCGAGCCATTCGCGCAACGCCTCCGGCGCGGCCGGATCGTGAAAGTCCATCACCTTGAATTCGGCGCCGTCGATGGCGTCGATCTCGAGCAGATCGATGCCGATCACCCGGCCCTTGCCCTCCCCCGACTTGACCGCGCGCACCGCCACCTGGCTCCAGCCGCCCGGCGCAGCGCCGAGGTCGACGATGCGCGCGCCGGGCCGAAACAGCTTATATTTCTCGGCGATCTCGATCAGCTTGTAGGCGGCGCGCGAGCGCCATCCCTCGCGCTTGGCCTGCGCGACGAAGGGATCGTTGAGCTGGCGCTCCAGCCACAGCGTCGAGGACAAAGAGCGTTTGCGCGCGGTGCGCACGCGCGTCTTCAGCGCCCGGCCGCCCTCGCGGCCCGATCCGCCCGCGACCATCTCAGGCGTCCGCGTCGCGCGCGTGCGGGCCCACCCGGTCGGCGCGCATCATTTGCGTCAGGATGCCCTCGCGTAAGCCCCGGTCGGCGATGCGGATGCGCTCGGCGGGAAAATGGCCGCGGATCGCTTCGAGAATGGCGCAGCCCGCCAGAACCAGGTCCGCCCGCTCCACCCCGATGCAGCCGTTGGCGGCGCGTTCGGCGTAGCTCATGCCCTTGAGGCGCCCCACCGTGGCGTCGACTTCGGCGCTCGAAAGCCATAGCCCGTCGACCGCGCGGCGGTCGTAGCGCGGCAGATTGAGATGCACGCCGGCGATGGTGGTGACCGTTCCGGAGGTGCCCAAGAGATGGAAGCGGCGGCATCGCTCGTGCCTGGCGACGCGCGCGGCGAAGGGGGCCAGCGCTTCGGCGACGCGGCGCGTCATCGCCGCGAAAATCTCGGGGGTGACGTCGCCGCCGCCGAACGTCTCGGCGAGCGAAACCACGCCCAGGCGCAGCGACTCCCAGGCTTCGATGCGGCCGACGCCCGTTCGCCCGCTCCCGCCGCAGTTCAGCCAGATGATCTCCGAGGAGCCGCCGCCGATGTCGAACAGAACGATCGACTCGGCGTCGCGATCGGCGAGTTCGCCGCAGCCGGCGACGGCCAGAGCCGCTTCGGTTTCGCGATCGACGATTTCGAGCTGCAGCCCCAGGCGCTCGCGCACCCTGTCGAGGAACTCGGCGCCGTTTTCGGCGGCGCGGCAGGCCTCCGTCGCGATCAGGCGCGCCCGCGTGACGCCGCGCGCCGCCATCTTGTCGCGGCAGATGCGCAACGCCTCCAGGGTGCGCTCGATCGCCGCCTCGCTCAGCCGGCCGGTGTGCGAAAGGCCCTCTCCTAAGCGGACGATGCGCGAGAAGGCGTCGACGACGCGAAACCCGTCGGCCGTCGGCCGCGCGACCAGGAGGCGGCAATTGTTGGTGCCCAAATCCAGCGCGGCGTACGGGCCGCCCGGCCCGCCCCGTTCCGACGCCGCATGGCCGAAGGACGAGGCGCGCCGCGGCGCACGCGCAAAACGTGGGCTCAACGACGAGGATTGAGCCAAGCAAAAACTCCTTGCGCCTCCGCCTGTTGGGCAGGAGACGACATTTCATCGCCGACTGTAGCAAGCTTGACGAAGGATGCAATGCGCGCCGCGCGGCCGGACAATCGGCTCAGGGTTTGAAGAACGGATGGCGCACCGTGTCGCCGACCTTCAGGCCGATTCGCGCCGCGACGCCGCCGTTTAGTTCGAGCACTGCGACGCACGGGCCGCCGGAGGGGACGATGGCCTCGGAAAGCGGCTGGGCGTCGGCCGCGATCCGCGTAACCGAGCCGTCGCGGGCGATGAAGATCATGTCGAGCGGGATATAGGTGTTCTTCATCCAGAAGGCGACCGGCGCTTCGCGCTCGAACTCGAACAACATGCCGCGGTCGGCGGGCATGAAGCGTCGGTACATCAGGCCTTTTTCGCGCGCCGCGTCGTCGGCGGCGATTTCGACCTGGAAGGAATGAACGCCGCTCGCGGTGGCGATCGTCAGCGAATCGAGCTCGCCGGCGCGCGAGACGTGCGACGTCGAGACGCAGAGCGTGAGAACGACGAACGCCGCCGCCAACGCGCGCCCGATGGACCATCGCGCGCCCCGAAAGCCGGCGTCTTCGCCCCATCGCCTAACACGCCGATCAACCCACACGCTCGAGATTCCTTGCTGCCGGCGCGTCGCGCTTCAATGCGAGGAGGGAACCCTCGCGCCTTCGAGCGGGCGCACCTCGGCCGCCAGCAGGCCCTTGGGTCCCGGGCCGAAGCGCGCGAGCATGGTGTCGCCGGGCTGGGGATCGGCGAAGCCGTAACGCCGCAGCGTCTCCATGTGGACGAAAATGTCTTCCGTGCCCTCGCCGCGGGTCAGAAAGCCGAAACCGCGCGAGCGATTGAACCATTTGACGATGACGATTTCAAACGCGCCGACGGCGGCCGCGTGCGCGTGGGTGCGCGCGGGGGGCAGTTGCGAGGGATGGGCCGCCTCCCCCGGGGTGACCGAGAGGACGCGAATGACTTGCAATCCCCGCTCGCGCCGCTGCGCCTCGGCGACGACGCGCGCGCCCTCGTAGATGGTCTGGAAGCCGTCGCGCCGCAGCACCGTCACGTGAATGAGAACGTCCGCCTCGCCGTTATCAGGGACGATGAAGCCGTAGCCCTTGGCGATGTCGAACCATTTGACGCGTCCGACGATCTCGACCAGGCCGACCGGGCGCTCCTCGGCTTGGTTGGAGAACGTCGACAGGCTCTTGAACACGTCTTCGCTCACATTGGCCCCCAAACAACGCACGCGCCGACGCCGCCGCGTTCGAGCGAGACTTGCGCGACTGGGAAAAGGGGCGGTCCGCCAAGCCCCGCTTCACATGCGACAATTGGCCGCGCAAGTGATTCTCTCGAGACAAGGATACCAAAACCGCGAGAACGGCCTAGCGAAATCGCAACGGGGGTTCGAAACGTTGTGGATAGACGTTGGCGCGGCGCCGACGGTCGAGCGACGGCGAAACGAATCGCGGCCGAAGCCTTCGCTTATTCGCCTTCGTCTTCCGGTTCGGGCGGCGGCGCCATGCCTTCGAGCCCGCGCAGCAGATCTTCTTCGGTCATGCGGTCGAATTGCGCCTCGGCGCCGGCGTCGGCTTGCGCGGGCGCCGCCGCATGGATCATCGGCGGCGCGGCTTCGGCCTCCGGCTCGTCGACTTCGACGTGCTTTTGCAGCGCGTGAATGACGTCTTCCCTCAGATCGTCGGGCGCCAATTTCGAGTCGGCGATTTCGCGCAACGCGACGACGGGGTTCTTGTCGTTGTCGCGCGCGACATAGATCTGCGCGCCCGAAGAGATCGCGCGGGCGCGGTGGCTCGCCATCAGGACGAGGTCGAAACGGTTATCGACCTTGTCGATGCAATCTTCAACGGTGACGCGCGCCATGGCTGCTCCTTAAAGGGCGAAGGGGGGATTGTGACGGGACCGCGGCTCCTACACCGAGGCGCGCGGCAATGCAAGTTTTTCGCCACGCGCCGGTCAAGGCGCGTTCGAGCGTGGCGGGCGAAGCCTCAGAGAGCCTTCTCCCAGTTCTCGCCGATGAGGTCCTTGCCGAAGCTGTGGTGCGGCTCGGACGAAACCAGCCGGAACCCCGTCGTTTCGTAAATGCGGCGGGCGGCGGTGAGCACGTCGTTGGTCCACAGCGTCACCGCGCGATAGCCGGCCGCTTTGGCGAACCGCAGCGTCTCCTCGACCAGACGGCGGCCGAGGCCAAGGCCGCGCGCGCCCGGCTCGACGTAGAGCAGCCGCAGCTTGGCGACATCCCCGCCGACGTCGACCAGGAAGACCGAGCCGACGATTTCGCCGTCGCGTTCGGCCACCCAGCAGCGCTCTCTCGCGGGATCGCGGCTCTTCAGGAAGCGGCCGGCGATCTCGGCCACCAGCGCCTCGAAAGTTTCGTCCCAGCCGTACTCGGCGGCGTAAAGCGCGCCTTGACGATGAATGATCCAGCCGATGTCGCCGGGCGCGTGCTCGCGCAGGACGAAAGCGCTCGGGCGCGCCGATTCTCCCTTCAACGCCGCCATGACGGCGGTCATCGCCTCGACGACGCGCGCTTGCTCGGCGGCGGGCAGCGGTTCGAGTAAGGCGCGCGCCTGCGCGCTCGCGGCGCGGTCGAGCGCGGCGAAAGCGCTTCGCCCCAGCTTCGTCAGCCGCAGGCCGAGAGCGCGTCCGTCGGTGGCGCTGGGACGCTTTTCGATCAGGCCGGCGTCGGCGAGCTTGGCGAGCGCGCGCGACAGATAGGCCGGATCGAGCCGCAGGTCCCTCGCCAGATCGGCCGCCGTCAGGGCGTCGGCGTGGGCGATCTCGAACAGGATGCGCGATTCGGTCAGCGAGTGCGGCGAGTCGAGAATGCGCCGATCGAGCGCGCCCACCAGCCGGGTGTGGAAACGGTTGAACGCTCTGAGAGCGGCGACGTTGGCGGCCGAGGCGGGCACGGCGGGCCTCCGGGAAGATCGTTGACAAAGGCCGTCATTTCGTGGCTTTTGTCAACTAAGTCTTCCGCCCGCGCCGCGCCCCGAGGGGTCGAACGCGCCCGGCGGCGGTCAGAAGCCGGTCATCTCGGCGCTGAACGGCATGCCCAGATGGACGTAGTTCTCAGGCGTGGTGTCGGTGACGTAGCGGTTGCCCGTGCCGATCTCGGTCCAGGTCCCCGGGCCGGGATCGAGGTAGGAGCGCCGGGCGTGGACGACGATGTCGCCGGGACGGTAGGCGGCATGGACGAAGTGGTGGCGCGGACGCCAAGCGTGCGTCTGCGCCTGCGCCGCTGAAGCGGCGATGGCGAATGCGACCCCAGCCGCGACCCAGATGTACAGCGAACGCCCCATCAATCCACTCCTATGCCGGCCGAGCCGCAATGTTCTCGCCTCCCGCGAAAGCCCCCCAATGGGCGTCGACCGGACGCTAGGCGAGCGAGCCGGCGCTCCGTCGCCGCCTGCACGCTATCCGACTCGAACCCGGACCGCCAGTCCGCTCGGCGCTGCGCGGAGCCGCGAACGCGAAGTAGCGGCGCTCGACGGGTCGCCTTGTTCGCGATTCGGTGGGCGCCGTGATTCGCAGTCGGCGCGACGAGGCTCGCCGTCGCTGTTTTCGCCTGCGAACCCAACCTTCGCGCCCTTCTCGCTCAGTCTGGCGCGCGTCGCAGCGGGAGACTCGGCGCCCCACTGCGCCAGTCAATTGCGTGACGGCGCCCAAAACGCCTCGGCGCATCGCGCGATCCTCGGCGCGGGACTTCGAACGTCCGCGCGACCGGATCGCGTTCGACGAAACGTCACGGCTCGGAGAACTGGAACAGCGGTTCCGGCCGACCGGGCGGATTGAACCGGCTCGGCAGCATATCGAAGCCGCGATTGGCGAACGACGAGCCGAAGTCGGCCATGGAAGCGGGCGTTGTGTCGGTGGCGTAGCGGTCACCCGTGCCCACCTCGGTCCAGGTCCCCGGGCCGGGGTCGAGATAGGAACGCCGGGCGTGGACGACGATGTCGCCGGGGCGCACGACGTGGATCGAGCCGGGCTCGTTGAGGACCGTCTGGCCGCGATGAACGACGTGATGACGCGGATGGCGAACGAGCGTCTGCGCCGGCGCCGCGGGGGCGGCGACCGCGAACGCCAGCGCCGCCGCGAGCCAAATATTCAGGGAACGAGCCATCGATCTCCTCCTTTTCCTCCAGCGCCACAATAAAATATGATCGCACGAACATCCATTCGGCGCATTGACCCGCCGCAAGACGCGGGACCGACGCTCCGCTTCGCTCGGCGCGACTATCTCGCGTGGGTTCCCGATCGACCGTCCCGCTGCGGAACCATAGCGGAGGTTTAAGCCCGGATATCGTGCATTTCATGTTTAACAGTCGCGTGAATTGATGTTTGCAAGTCGGCCGCGCGGCGCCCCCGATCGCGCCGCGGCGTCGCCGGCAGGTCCGCCATGTCCGTCACGCCGCCCCGCGCCGCCGGCGCAAGCTCGCCAGCGTCTCGCCGAACGCCGCGTCGAAACGCGCGACGTCCGCCTCGTTCGACGCCCAGCCGAGGCTGAGGCGGATTGCGCCGGCCGCGAGGTCCGGTTCGATCCCCATCGCGTCGAGCACGTGCGAGCGCGTCAGCTTGCCCGAGGAGCAGGCGGAGCCGGCGGAGACCGCGACGCCGGCCAGATCCAGCGCGATGACCAGCGTCGCCGCGGCGACGCCGGGGACGGAAAAACACAGCGTGTTGCAAAGGCGCGGCGCCGCCGCGCCGAAGATCACGGCGTCCGGGGCGCGCTCGCGCACGCGCTGGACGAGAGAATCGCGCAAGGCGGCGAGCCGCGCGCTTTCCTGGGCCGCCTCAGCTCCTGCGACCCGCGCGGCCGCGCCGAAGCCGGCGATGGCGGCGACGTTCTCGGTGCCGGCGCGCGCGCCGCGCTCCTGCCCGCCGCCGCGCAGCATCGGCGCGCCGACGTGGAGTTCGGGACGCCCCGCGATCAGCGCGCCGACGCCCTTCGGGCCGCCGAACTTGTGGGCGGAGAGGACGAGGAAATCCGCGCCGAGCGGCGCCATGGCGACGCTCGCCCGTCCCGTCAGTTGCACGGCGTCGCACACGACGAGGCCGCCCGCGGCGTGGACCAGCGCCGCCGCCTCGGCGACCGGCTGAATCACGCCGGTCTCGTTGTTGGCGCCCTGCAAGGCGAGCATCGCCGGCCGCCCATCCATCGCCGCGAGCGACGAGGCGAGCGCGGCAAGATCGATCCGCCCGTCGCGGCCGAGCGGCGCGAGGGTCGCCGCGTCGGGCGCGAAGCGATGGCCTTGGAGCACGCAAAGGTGCTCGCCGGCGCCGGCGATCAGGCGCTCCACGGGCCGTCCGCCCGGCGCTCCCGCCGTCGGCGCGAGCGCCAGATTGGCCGCCTCGGTGCCCCCCGAAGTGAAGACGACGCAGCGCGGCGCAACCCCGGCGAGGTCCGCGACGGCGCGCCGCGCCTCCTCGACGATCGCCCGCGCGGCGCGGCCCTCGGCGTGGATCGAGGAGGGATTGCCGACGCAATCCATCGCGGCGCAAACCGCCGCGCGCGCCTCGGGGCGCAGCGGCGCGGTCGCGTTGTAATCGAGATAGGCGCGCGGAATGTGGTGAGACGCCATGCGTCGTCGAGCCTGGACCTGTCTGGCCGCAACGGCGCAAGAGACCCGCTCGAGGCCGCGCCGCAATGCGTTTATCCTTGCAATTGACGGGGCGAGGCGTGCTATGAGGCCCTTCCTGCGCCCTGCCCGAGCGTTTGACACATACGCGCGCGCCAAGCCCGCCGCAAGGTTCGCTCGACCCCTCGAGCTCCCGTTCGGGGCGCGCCGAGCGCCTCGTTGCGCGGGGCGCAAGACGATTTTTCTGGAGACGCGATGCCCGAAGTCTTTTTCAATGGCCCGGCCGGTCGGCTCGAAGGCCGCTTCCATCCCGCCAAGCAGCGCGGCGCGCCGATCGCCGTGGTGCTGCATCCGCATCCGCAGTTCGGCGGGACGATGAACAACCAGATCGTCTACAACACCTATTATTCCTTCGCCGAGCGCGGGTTTTCGGTGCTGCGCTTCAATTTCCGCGGCGTCGGGCGCTCGCAGGGCGCCTTCGACCACGGCCAGGGCGAATTGTCGGACGCGGCCTCGGCGCTCGACTGGGCGCAGTCGATCAGCCCGGAGGCGCGCGCCTGCTGGATCGCCGGCGTCTCCTTCGGCTCGTGGATCGGCATGCAATTGCTGATGCGCCGCCCGGAGATCGAGGGCTTCATCTCGATCGCGCCGCCGGCCAACCGCTTCGACTTCAGCTTCCTCGCGCCCTGCCCGTCGTCCGGCCTGTTCGTCCACGGCGACAAGGACCGCGTCGCGCCGCTGAAAGAGGTGCAGGCGCTGATCGAGAAGCTGAAGACCCAGAAGGGCATTTCGATCGAGCACGCCGTGATCCCCAACGCCAATCACTTCTTCGAAGACTGCATCGAGACCTTGCAGGAGACGGTCGGCGCCTATCTCGACAAGCGCCTTGGCATGCCCCGCCACACCCCCCCGCCGGCGCGCAAGGATCGCGCCAAGAGCCCGCCGCCGCCCGCCAAGGGATAAGAACGTGACGCTGATTACGACGACGTCGGAGCTGGCGCTCGCTTGCCAGCGCTTCTCGCGGCACCCCTTCGTCACCGTCGACACCGAATTCCTGCGCGAGACGACGTTCTGGCCGATCCTGTGCGTCGTCCAGGTCGCCTCGGACGACGAAGCGCTGGCGATCGACGCGCTGGCCTCCGGCCTCGATCTCGCCCCGCTGATCGCGCTGATGGCGGACCCCGACGTGGTCAAGGTCTTTCACGCGGCGCGGCAGGACGTCGAGATTTTCTGGAAGCTCGCCGGGCTGGTGCCCAGCCCGATGTTCGACACCCAGGTCGCCGCGATGGTCTGCGGCTACGGCGACCAGGTTTCGTACAGCGAGCTGACGCAGTCGATCTGCCGGGTGACGGTCGACAAGTCGTCGCGCTTCACCGACTGGGCGCGCCGCCCGCTCGCTGCGGCGCAGATCGACTACGCCATCGGCGACGTGACACACCTGCGCGAAATCTATCGCACGCTCAAGGCGAAGCTCGAAAAGTCCGGCCGCCTTTCTTGGCTGGAGGACGAAATGAAGGTCCTCACCTCGCCCGCGACCTACGAGCAACACCCCGAGCGCGCCTGGGAGCGCTTCAAGACGCGCGCGAGGAAACCCCGCGATCTCGCTGTTTTGATGGATCTTGCGGCTTGGCGCGAAAGCGAGGCGCAGACCCGCGACGTGCCGCGCGCGCGCGTCCTCAAGGACGACGTGCTGATCGAGGTCGCGCTCGCCGCGCCGCGCACCCAGGAGGCGCTCGGCAACCTGCGCGCCTTCCCGCGCGGCATGGAGCGCTCGCGCGCCGGCGAGGAAATCCTCGCCGCCGTCGAGCGCGGCCTGGCGCGCGATCCCAAGACCCTGCCCAAGCTCGAACGCGAACGGCGGGGCGGCAACGGCTCGGCGGCGACGGTCGAACTCCTCAAGGTGTTGCTGCGCCAGGTGAGCGATGAAAGCGGTGTCGCCGGCAAGATGATCGCCACCGTCGACGATCTCGAAGCCATCGCCGGCGACGACAAGGCCGACGTCGCCGCACTGCGCGGCTGGCGGCGAAAGTTGTTCGGCGCCCGCGCGCTCGAGCTCAAATGCGGAAAACTCGCGTTGACGGTGGAAAACGGCAAAGTCGTCGTGCTCGAATGGCGCGAGGCCGAGCGCGAGGCGGCGACGGCGCCGGCTTGACCGGCTTAGGGCGCCGCGGTTCGCCGGCTGCGGTGTGTTCTCTTTTCGTTCTCGCCTGCGATGTGGTAGGCTCCGGCTCGACGAATCACAACCCCATCAGGACATGACCGACGACCTCTTCGCCGGCGCGACCGCGCTCCGCCGCAAGCCCATGCCGCCAAAAGGCCGCGCGCCGACCGCGCGCGCCGGCACGCCCGGCGAAGCCGAGTACAACGCCTCTTCGATCGAGGTGCTCGAGGGGCTCGAGCCGGTGCGCCGGCGCCCCGGCATGTACATCGGCGGCGCCGACGCCAACGGCCTGCATCACCTGTTCGCCGAAGTGATCGACAATGCGATGGACGAGGCGGTGGCGGGCCATGCGACCTTCATCGAGGTCTCGCTCGAAGAGGGCGGCTGGCTCGCCGTCACCGACAACGGCCGCGGCATGCCGGTCGACCCGCATCCGAAGTTTCCCGGCAAGTCGGCGCTCGAAATCATCATGACCAAGCTGCACGCCGGCGGCAAGTTCGACAGCGGCGCCTACGAGACCTCGGGCGGCCTGCACGGCGTCGGCGTCTCCGTGGTCAACGCCCTCTCCCAGCGCACCGAAGTCGAGGTGGCGCGCGGGCAGACGCTCTACCGGCAGGTCTTCGAGCGCGGCCTTCCCGTCACCAAGCTGGAAATCGTCGGCAAGGCGCCCAATCGGCGCGGCACCAAGGTGCGCTTCCTTCCCGACGAGCAGATTTTCGGCGCAAGCGTGAAATTCGACCCGGCGCGGCTGTTCAAGATGACGCGCTCGAAGGCCTATCTCTTCGGCGGCGTCGAAATCCGCTGGCGCTGCGCGCCCGCGCTCGTCGATTCGCAGGGCAAGGTTCCCGCGGAGGCGGTCTTTCGCTTCCCCGGCGGCCTGAAGGATTATCTGGCCGCCGACATCGAGGGTCAGGAACTGGTGGTCGACCAGGCCTTCACCGGCAAAGTGGAAAAGGAAGGCAAACACGGCTCGGTCGAATGGGCCCTGGCCTGGACGGCGGTCGAGGACGGCTTCGTCCATTCCTATTGCAACACCATTCCCACGCCCGACGGCGGCACGCACGAAGCGGGCCTGCGCGGCGCCCTGTTGCGCGGCCTGAAGGATCACGCCGAGCGCATCGGCCAGGCCAAGCGCGCGAGCGCCCTGACCACCGACGACGTGATGGCGGGCTGCGCCGCGCTCATTTCGATCTTCATCCGCGAGCCGGAGTTCCAGGGCCAGAACAAGGGGCGCCTGCAGACCGCCGAAGCCGCGCGGCTGGTCGAGACGATCGTTCGCGACGCTTTCGATCACTGGCTCGTCGCCGCGCCGAGCCAGGCCGCCAAGCTGCTCGACTTCTCGCTCGAGCGCGCCGAGGAGCGGCTGCGCCGCCGGATGGAGAAAGACGTTGCGCGCAAGACCGCGGTGCGCAAGTTGCGGCTTCCGGGCAAGCTCGCGGATTGCACCAACACATCCGCGCAAGGCTCTGAACTTTTTATCGTCGAGGGCGATTCGGCGGGTGGGTCGGCCAAGCAGGCGCGCGACCGCGCGAGCCAGGCGATCCTGCCGCTGCGCGGCAAGATCCTCAACGTCGCCTCGGCGACGCGCGACAAGCTGGCGCAGAACCAGCAGCTCGCCGATCTCATGCAGGCGCTCGGCGCGGGATCGCTGTCGCACTACCGCTCCGCCGATCTGCGTTACGACAAGATCATCATCATGACCGACGCCGACGTCGACGGCGCCCATATCGCCTCGCTGCTGATCACCTTCTTCTATCGCCAGACGCCGAAGCTGATCGAGGAAGGCCATCTCTACCTCGCCGCGCCGCCGCTCTATCGGCTGACGCAGGGCGGCAAGTCGCTCTATGCGCGCGACGACGCGCACAAGGAGCAGCTGATGAAGTCGGGCTTTTCCGGCCGCGGCGCGATCGACGTCAGCCGGTTCAAAGGCCTGGGCGAAATGTCGATGCGCGATCTGCGCGACACCACCATGGACCCGGCCAAACGCACGCTGCTGCGCGTCGCGCTCGTCGAGGGCGACAGCGCCGAGACGGCCGACGCGGTCGAGCGCCTGATGGGGACCAAGCCGGAGGCGCGCTTCGCCTTCATTCAGGAACGCGCGCCCCAGGCGCGCGAACTGGTCGATATTTAATCGCCTCGGCAAGGGTTCGTTTACCTCGTCGGCGATAAATTCGTCGCGGGCGTCGGCGCCATTGGCGTCACGGACTCGGATCGACGCCCCAAGGCGAGGGTTTGCAATGAATTGGGGCTTCGACCGGCTGGGCTGGATCAGACGTCTGGAATTCACGGCCGTCGTCGCGGTCGCGATCGCGCTTCTCTGCGTGATGATCGGTCAGGGCGCCGAGCGTTACGCCGCCGAGGCGACGCCGTCGATGGTCGCGCTCGCCGACGCGAACGGCGAGAAAGCCCACGGCGCCGCGATTTTCAACACCATCGATTATGCGACGACGGGGTCCATCAAAGGCCAGACGGTCGTGATTTCGCCCTGCACGGGTCGCCAAGTCGAACGTTGAACGCGCCCGCGACACGGGATCGCGGCGGCGCGGCTTACAAATCCTGGCGAACGGCGAGCAAATGGACTGGCGAAATTGTGGAAGATAGGCTAGGATACCACTGCGCGGTGTACTGAACGCAATGCGATGCGGCCGGGCAGGCTTGGGTGATGCGGTCGACTTGTCCTGATTTTTTCCCTACCGGATGTCGGGAGTGGGTGACGCCGCCTGTTTGCGACGCCGTTTGCGTGCGTTGGTCTCTTGGTCGTGGCGAGGGATGCGGCCTTTGAGCGGGCTGACGACGTGCGCGGGCGTGAACGCCCTTCAACGGTCCCCAGAAATTTTCGGCGCGAGCGACGCGCCGCAGCGAGGTTTCGCCGGCGGTCGGCGATGCGGCGGAATCGTCTCCGGCAGAGGCGGAGACGGCTTCTAGGTCTTATCGGGCGGAGAAATAGTTTCACATGAGCAAGGGTAAGGATTTTCGGGCGCCTCGCAAGCGCGGCTTCGACGACGACGGGCCGATGCCCTACGAGCCGAAGCCGCGCTCGTCGCGTGCTTTCGGCGGCGCCCCTGACGCGGGGTTCGGCGGACCGTCGCTCGGCGGCGGCGCGCCTCCCGCGGCAGTCAGCGGCCCGACGGTCGACGCCGTCGTCAAATGGTTCAAGGCGGACAAGGGCTACGGATTCGTCGAGTTGGCGAACGGCCAGGGCGACGCTTTTCTGCACGCCAACGCCTTGCATGCCTCGGGACATGAAAGCGTCCCGGCCGGCGCCAAACTCAAGGTGACCGTCGGCGCCGGCGCCAAGGGCGCGCAGGTGACGCGCGTCGTCGAGGTCGACGCCGCCGGGATCGTCGAACGCCCGCAGCGTTCGTTCAGCGATGCGCCGCGTCCCCCGCGCCGCGTCGCCCCCGATCCCTCGACCGCGGTCCCCGTCGGCGGCAACGTCAAGTGGTTCGACGACGCCAAGGGCTTCGGTTTCGTGGCGAGCGACGACGGCGGCAAGGACGTGTTCGTCCATATCTCGATCCTCGGGCCGGCGGGCATTTCCCATCTGGCCGAGGGTCAGCATGTGAACATGCGCGTCGTCGACACGCCGAAGGGCCGCGAGGCCATTTCGATCTCGCTCTGAGGCTTGCGCCCCTTCCCCCCCTCGCGGGGGAAGGTGGCGTCGCGTCGGCGACGCCGGACGAGGGGGCGAGCGAAGCGAGACGGCTCGAGAGCGCGGCGCGGGAAGCCGTCTTGCTTCGCTCGACCCCCCTCATCCCAAGGCGAATGCGAAGCATTCGTCCGCGACCCGACTTCGTCGGGCCACCTTCCCCCGCAAGGGGGGGAAGGGGCGCTGGCGGCAAGCGAGAACCCGCCCCATGCTGCCTTCGCGCGACATCCAGCGCCTCATCGACATCATGGCGGCGCTGCGCGCGCCGGGAACCGGCTGCCCCTGGGACATCGAGCAGACCTTCGCCACCATCGTCCCCTACACGCTCGAAGAAGCCTATGAAGTCGCCGACGCGATCGAGCGCGGCGATTTCGCCGACCTGCGCGACGAGCTCGGCGATCTCCTGCTCCAGGTAGTCTTTCACGCGCGCATGGCGGAGGAGGCCGGGCGCTTCGATTTCGGCGGCGTCGTCGAAGCGATCACGACCAAGCTGATCCGCCGCCATCCCCATGTCTTCGCCGATGCGGGCGAGCTTTCCACCGAAGAGGTCAAGGCGCTGTGGGGGCGCATCAAGGCCGACGAGAAGCGCCTTCGCGCCGAGGCGCGTGCCGGCCAAGGCGCTCAGCCCGAGAGCCGCGCGAGCGCGCTGTCGGGCGTGCCGCTCGCGATGCCCGCGCTGACGCGCGCGCTGAAACTGCAGGAAAAGGCCGGCAAGGTCGGCTTCGATTGGAACGACGCGCGCGCCGTCCTCGCCAAGTTGCGCGAGGAAATGGACGAGATCGAAGTCGAGATCGACGCGCGCAACGTCGAGAAAGTCGCGGGCGAGGTCGGCGATCTCCTGTTCGCCGTCGCCAATCTCGCGCGCCATCTCAGCGTCGATGCCGAAGCCGCGCTGCGCGGCGCCAACGCCAAATTCGAGCGTCGTTTCGGCTATATCGAAACGCGGCTCGCAGCCGACGGGCGCGCGCCGGAGCGCGCGAGCCTCGAGGAAATGGAGGCGCTGTGGAACGAGGCCAAGCGGCTCGAACGCGCCGGGCGATGACCACCGCTTTCGTCGCGCTGATCGCGGGCAACCCGTTCCTCGCCGGCGGCGCCGAGTCCGGCCGCCTTGGCGCGGCTCGATCCGAGCCGGTCGCCGCCGCCCGGCGAATTCGTCGTCGCCGACGCCGAAATCACCCTTCGCCTGCCCAACGGCGTCGCCCGCTCGAAGCTGACCAACGCGTGGTTCGATTCGCGGCTCGGCGTGGTCTCGACGACGCGCAATTGGCGCACCGTGACGCGGCTGGCGGCGATCATCGACGCGCGGCGGGGTTGAGGGGCGCCCGTCACCGCGCCGCCGCGACGCCTTCGCGCCACTGGTCGACGAGCGCGGCGACGAAATCGGCGTCGATGGCGCGCCGGCGGAACAGCGCGCGGAAATAGAGGGCGCCGAGCAGCGCGTCGATGTCGAGTTCGACGTCGCGCCCGGCCGGATATTCGCTGCGCTCGCGCGCCCGCGCGAACAAGGCGCGGAGCAGCCCGCGCCGGCGCTCCGACGCGACGCCGACGCTTTCGGCCAGGGCCGGCTCGTTGTGGACGCCGAGGACCGCCGCGACGGCGCCGCCGAACGGGGTCTGCGCGACGAGGCGCGCGACGTTGGTCAGGGCGGCGACCAACGCATCGCGGAAGGCGCCCTCGGGCGGCTCGGGATTGACGCCTTCGAGCGCCGCTTCGAGCGCCGCCGCCACCAGATCCGGCTTGGTCGGCCAGCGCCGGTAGAGCGCCTGCTTGCTGGTCGCGCAGCGCGCGGCGACGTCCTCGATGCGCAGCCCCTGGTAGCCGTTCTGCGCCGTCAACGCGAGCGTCGCCTCGAGGATTCGCCGCGTCACCGCCGCGTCCAACGGGCGCCCGCGCCCAGGGCCGGCTTCGCTGGACCCGGACGCCTTCATCGCTCGCCGCCTCTCGCGCTGCGCCCGGCCGACGGCCGGGCGGACGCGATTTCAACATCAGCGCGCGCGCCGGCGCAAGCGCGCCCCGGTCACGGCGCGAAAGCGGCGGTGAAGAACCGCACCACCTCCTCGCGCGCCGCCGCGCGCGCCGCCGGGTCGGTCGCCATCGTCACCGGACCGCCCTTGCCGCGATGGCCGAACGGGTCGGGATGCGTCGTGGCGGGCGAGAACCCGTCGAAGGCGTGGGCGGCGCCGGGATAGACGACGAGATCGACGCGCGCGCGCTCTTCGGCCGGCAAACCGTCGACCAAGCGCCGGCAGGGCTCCGCGCCGTCGTCGTAGTCGTCCTTGTCGCCGGTCACGATGCGCACCGGAATCGGCAGCAGGTCGGCGAAGGCGTAGCCGGGAACGTGATTGTAGCCCCAGCAGACGGGATAGAACGCCATCGCCGCGGCCAGATGCGGCCGTTGCGGCGCGGCGTAGAGCTGGTCGTAGCGCTTGGTCGCGCTCAGCATCGCGACGATCCCGCCCCAGGAGAAGCCGAGAATGCCGATGCGACGCGAATCGATCTCCGGCATGGCGGCGAGTCGGTCGATCGCGCCGTAGACGTCGGCCATCGTCTCGCCGACGCTCTTCGGCCGCCCTTCGGGGCCGCCGGCGAGGCCGCGCGCGCCCCATTGATCGATCTCGAACGTCGCCACGCCGATGCGGCTCAGCGCGTTGGCGTAGTAGACGCCGCGCAGGCTGACGCCCGGCGTGCCGTGCATGACGATGACGGCGGGGATCGGGCCGCGCCGCTCGGCCGGCATCTGCAGCCGCCCGGCGACGGTGATCGGCCGGTCGCCGTCGCGCGAGGGAAAGGAGAGGTAGCGAATGGCCTGTTCGGGAATGGTCTCGCCGCCGAGCAAGGACTCCTGGGCGAGCGCCGGAGAGGCGAACGAACAGGCGACGAGCAGCGAACGGGAGAATCGGGTGAGGGAAGCGAACATGACGGGCTCCGGGTTATTACGGTTCTTCAAATAACCGTATATGCCGAAAGACGCAAGCGACCCGCCGCGTCGAGCGCGGCTGCGCGTGGAATTCGCGAGTCTGCGAGGGAAAGCGCGTCCGCCGCCGGATTCTTGCCGCGCGGCGGACGCTCGGAGGCGAAGGCCGGCTTCAGCCGCCCTTGGCGAGCGTAGTCAGCGCCGCCTGGACGTTGGGCGAACTGGTGGCGGCGGGTGAACTGGAGGAGGCGTTCGGCTTGTAGTCGCCGTCCGAGTCCTTGGTTTGCGAAGTCTGCGTGTTGGCCTTCAGGTAGTCGCCGTCGGCGGCCCTCGCATTGGCCGCCGCCGTCTGGGGCGCGGGAATGCTGGCGGACGCCGAACCGATTGCGGAAACGCTCATGATGTCCTCTTCGGGGTCGGAGGCGAGTCGCCTCGTCGAAGAGTCTAGAAGCCGACCCTTACCCGAAGCTTAAATTCGGTCGAACCTTGGGAAACATAACGAATATGTAATGTCGTTGCCTGCGAAGAACTGAAAACAGCACATCAGGCAAGCTTACTGTTTGCTTACAAGCGAGGACGCCTAACGTTCATCCTGCCATGACCGTTTTGGACGTCGAAACGACCTTCGCGTTGTTCTTGTCGGGACTTGCCGTAAAGGCCGTGCAGGCGCGAGGCAAGCGCTGACCCGGTAGCGCCGACCCGCCCGGCGTCGCGTCATTCGGGCTGCGGCGATTGGCGCAGCGCCGCCCTGCCCGCTTCGTTGAGGGCGTAGAGGCCGCGGCCCGGCCGGTCGAACCAGCCGTAGACGTTGTTCAGAAGAATCTTCGCCGCGTCGGGCGCGCGCTGCTTGAGATCGCGCGGTCGCGACGGCCCGGCGGCGAGCGCCGCCGCGCAGATCAGCGCCTGCTGGCGATAGGCGGTCATGATCGGCCGGCGCGAACCGCCGCCCGCGTTGGGATCGCCTCGCCGGCGCCGATGCTCCTCGACGATCCGGGATCTGCGCTTGGGATCGCGGCGCGGGCTCGGCGCGCACGGGCTGAGCAGGACGTGGACCTCGTCGTTCGCCGCGACCGCGAGCAGCCCGAAGCCGAGCCGCCGGCAAAGGTTACGGAATCGCGCGTCGCTTTCGCGCCCCTTGCCGCTTCGCGAAAGCCGCGCGGCGAGCCAGACTTCGTCGCCGACCCCTGCCCGGTCGACGCCCTGCAGCACCAACTCGAAGGTGAAGGTCAGCTTCATCTCGCCGATGACGACGACCGGCGGATCGCCCTCGCTCAAGCCGACGACATCGCAGCCGCCTATCTCGCCTTTGACGCGATAGCCGAGGCTTTCCAGATGTCGCTTGACGGGGAGATAGAGCGCGGTTTCCAGTGTGGCCTCTCCCGCCTGAATCGGCGGCGCGCGGACGATTGCTGCGCAATCGCCTTGGGATGGCCGGGAGAAGCCCGGCCACGACGAGTCATTGCTTTCGCCTGTAGGTAGTTAGACTAGAGCCGCGATTCGCGGAAGCGGCGCTCGCGCTAATACACGATCACGCTGCGGATCGACTTGCCCTCGCGCATCAGGGCGAACGCGTCGTTGATCTTCTCCAGGCCCATCGTGTGGGTGATCATCGGATCGATCTCGATCCGGCCCGCCATGTACCAGTCGACGATGCGCGGCACGTCGGTGCGTCCTCGCGCGCCGCCGAACGCCGTGCCTTTCCATACGCGCCCCGTCACCAGTTGGAACGGGCGCGTCGCAATTTCCTGGCCGGCGCCGGCGACGCCGATGACGATCGACTGGCCCCAGCCGCGATGCGCCGCTTCGAGCGCCTGGCGCATCACCTTGACGGCGCCGGTGCAGTCGAAGGTGTAGTCGGCGCCGCCGATCTGATCGGCGCCGCGCTTGGTCATGGCGACGAGATGCGCGACGAGGTCGCCTTCGATCTCCTTGGGGTTGACGAAATGCGTCATGCCGAAGCGTTCGCCCCAGGCCTTCTTGTCGGGGTTGACGTCGACGCCGACGATCATCGACGCGCCGGCGAGCCGCAGGCCCTGGACGACGTTGAGCCCGATGCCGCCGAGGCCGAAGACGATCGCGCTCGCGCCGATCTCGACCCTTGCGGTGTTGATCACCGCGCCGATGCCGGTGGTGACGCCGCAGCCGACGTAGCAGACCTTGTCGAACGGCGCCGCGGGATCGATCTTGGCGAGCGCGATCTCCGGCAGCACGGTGAAATTGGAGAAGGTCGAACAGCCCATGTAGTGAAAAATCCGCTCCTTGCCGATGGAGAAGCGGCTGGTCCCGTCTGGCATCAGGCCCTGCCCCTGGGTCGTGCGGATCGCGGTGCACAGGTTGGTCTTGCGCGACAGGCACGAGGGACATTGCCGGCATTCTGGGGTGTAGAGCGGGATGACGTGGTCGCCCTTCCCGACGCTCGTGACGCCCTTGCCGAGGTCGACGACGATTCCGGCGCCCTCGTGGCCGAGAATGGACGGGAACAGGCCCTCGGGATCGGCGCCCGACAGCGTGAAATCGTCGGTGTGGCAGACGCCGCTCGCCTTGATCTCGACGAGAACCTCGCCTTCGCGCGGCCCTTCGAGATCGACCTCCATGATTTCGAGCAGCTTGCCGGCGGCGACGGCGACGGCGGCGCGGGTCTTCATCGGGCTTCTCCCTTGGCGTCCGTCGAACGGATCGCGGCGACGCCTCCGTTTAACCGTTCGCCGCCGATCGCGAAAGGCGTACGACGGCGACATCGGCGGCGGTCGCACGGGACGTCAAGGCCGTCTTGGGACTTTCGGCGTGACGAAGGCGCTGTTAGTGTGAAACGCGCCGGCGCCGAGCGAAGAGCGCGAATGGCGTCGTGGACGCGCATTGGTTTGTTTCCCCTCGGAGTCGGGCATGACGACGCCTATCGTGTTGACGTTCATCGGTCATGACAGACCCGGCCTGGTGAGCGCGATTTCGGAGAAAGTGGCCGCTTCCGGCGGAACCTGGCTGGAGAGCCGGCTGGCGCATCTGGCGGGCGAGTTCGCCGGCATCGTGCTGGTCGGCGTTCCCGATGCGAATATCGCCGCCTTGACGGCGGCGTTGCGGGAACTGGAGGCGGCCGGCCTGCGCATCGCGGTCGAACGCAGCTCGCAGGCGCATTCGCCGCGAAGCCGCAAGACGTTCAAGCTGGAGGTGGTGGGCCACGAGCGCCCGGGCATCGTGCGCGAAGTGACGCAGGCCTTGACCCGGCTCGGCATCAACATCGAGGAATTCAGCAGCAATCTCGAAGGCGCGCCCTTCTCCGGCGCGGCGATGTTCCGAGCGACCGCCCGGCTTCGCGCGCCCGACGACCTCGCCGCCGACGACCTGCGCAAGACCCTGGAGCGCATCGCGCACGAAATCACGGTCGATCTCGCGGTGGTCGAAAGCGATCGGCAAGGCTGACGCCGGCGGCCAAAAATACTGACTGTCGTCATGGCTTTGGCCGCTGGTATTAGCGCGCCAGCGCGGCCAGGCCTTTGGCGAAATCCTCGTCGAGCGGCTCGCCGAAGAGCGCGCGGCGCCAAATCGCGCCGTCGATCGCCTCGACAAGCGCCTCGACCCTCGCCGCCTCGCCGACGCGCCGGCCAAGAATCGCGCGCAGCGCCGCCACGCGCGGCTCGACGACCTCGGCCCGGATCGCCGCCATGAGGTCGGCGTCGCCCTGCGCCTCGGCGACGAGGAAGCGCAACGCGGCGTCGAACGGCTCAGCGCCGGCGCATTCGGCCAGAAGAAATCGCCTCAGATCGCCCGCCGCCATCGCCGCCTCGCGCGGCCGGTCGATGCGCTCGCGCTCCTTGGCGAGGAAGGCTTCGAGCACGATCCGCCCCTTGCTCGGCCACCAGCGATAGAGCGTCTGCTTGCCCGCGCCGGCGGCCTTGGCGATCGCCGCGGCGGTGACGGCGCCGTAGCCGCGCCGCACGACCAGCCAGTAGGCGGCGTCGAGAAGGGCGGCGCGGCTCGCCTCGCTGCGCGGACGGCCGGGCGGACGGGGCGGCGATTCGTTCATCGGGCAATGCTAGCGCGAAGTTTTGGAACCACAAGTCTCGCAATATTGCGAGACGCAACGTCTCGTAATCAGGACTCGATATAATCTATTGAATTACTTTCCGTAATGTTGCGCACCAAGCCGACCGACGGGCCGGTCGGCTCAACCCGTCCCCTCGCCGCCGCGCCGGCGCGCCCCGGGAAGGCCGAGCCAGCGCGGAACGCGCGCGCAATAGTCGAGCCAATCCCGGCCGAAGCGAAGCGCCAGATGCCGTTCTTCGCGCCGGATCGCCAGCGCCTCGACGAACTTGGCCATGACGAGCGCGGCGAGGACGAACCACAGAGAACCGACGGCCCCGCCGACGCCGATGATCGCGGTCGTGTTGCCGAGGTAGATCGGGTTGCGGGTGAAGGCGAAGGGGCCGCTGACGACGAGCGCATCGGCGGCGCGGTGCGGCAGGATGTTGGAGCGCGCGCGCCACAGCGTCGCGATCCCCCAGAGGTCGAGGCCGAGGCCCGCCGCGATCAGGACCCAGCCGAGCCCGCGCGTGGCCGGCCCGAGCCCCAGAGGAAGCGGATAGGCCCACTCGGCGAGCGTCGCCAGCGCGAGCGCCGCCGCGCCGAGCAACGGCGGCCAGGGAACCCGGTTCGGCCGTTCATGCAGATCGAGCGCCATGCTCCCGCCCTCGCCCGCCCCTCGCGCAATCATCTTGAAACAAGCGCGCAAATAGCGGAGCGTGCAAGTAGGGCTCGGCGATTTGACGCTATCGCAGGGGGCGCAGATGAAATCGTGCTTCGTGATATCTCCGATCGGCATCCCCGGATCGGACGTGAGGGAACACGCCGACGACGTATTCGATTTCATCATCCGGCCGGCGGCCGAGAAGGCGGGCTACGCGCCCGTCCGGGCGGATCACGAAGCGCGGCCGGGCACGATCACCGAACAGATGTACGACCACATTCTCGGCGACGACCTGCTGATCGCCATCCTGACGGGACATAATCCAAATGTCTTTTACGAAATCGCGGTCGCGGAAGCCGCCGCGCGCCCCCTGATTTTGCTGATCGAGGACGGACAGAGCGTTCCCTTCGACATCAGCGCGCGCCGGGTCTTGGCGTATGATCTCAAGCCGCGGCCCCTGATAACCGGCGCCCACGTCGACAATCTGTTCCGAACGATTACCGAACTCGAGGCTTCAAAAGGCGAGGCGAAAGTGCCGTTCCGGCCGAGCCTCAAACCGCTGGGCGCCGGCGACGCCTTGTGGCGGCTGGTTCCGCGGTCGCGCGACGTTCCGCGCGAAGATTGCATCGGGCTGATTTCCGCCGCGCGAACCTTCGTGCATTACCAGGGACTGGCGCTGTTTTCGTTCGCCAAGATGATCGGCGCCGAAGACGCCATCAGGGCCGCGCTGGGGCGCACAGTGGAATTTCGAATATTGCTGATGCATCCAGACAATCCGGCTCTGGCGCAGACCATTCGGGGATTTGCGGCCAACTACATCGACAGCGTTCGCGCCGAAATAAGGTCCGGCGCCGAGTTTTGGCAAAAAATGGCGTCGCACGGCCCCCTGACCCTGCGGTTTCAAAAAAGCGGCGCGATGTTCGGCCTGCTTCAACAGAACGAGTCCCGCTCGATTTACACGCCATACAGCACCGCGCGTTCGACGTCCGAGTGCCCCTCGATCCTGACCCCCGCCGGAACGCCATTCTACATCGCGGTGAAGGAGGATTACGATTGGCAATGGGATCGTTCGGAGGCGAGCCTTTGATGCGGCGCGAGCGCGCCGGCGCCCCACGAGCGGTCGCGCGGCGCCGAGACGAAGCGAGGCGCACAGGACGCGACGCGCCGTGACAAGAGGGGCGCGAACGCCCTCACCGCCGCGCCGGCGCCGACCAAGCGGTCGAGACCAGCATCGCAGCTATTGCCGACCGGGAGCGCGCTCTTGAATTGAGGCGCGTCAATGACATTGCCTCGAACGCGTGCGCATTTTCTTGCGCTGTTGCGAATTTCCGCCGTGCTCGACGCCAAACGCCGGCATTATATTATCAGACATTATGTCTAACCGATGTAAACAGAGGAGGATGCCATGCATGAAGCGGCAACGGGTCCATTGTCCCACGGCTGGTCGCTCGCGAGCGCCGCCAAACACCTCTCGCAAGGCGTTGCGGCGGCGGCCGTCATCGCCATGATCGGCGCCGTCGCGGTCGCCAGTTCGGCGAAGGCGGCCGACGATCAGGTCATCGTCGGGCTGATCACCAAGACCGAAGTGAATCCCTACTTCGTCAAGCTGCGGCAATCGGCGACCGAGGAGGCCGACAAGCTCGGCGCGAAGCTGATCGCCCGGTTCGGCAAATTCGACGGCGACAACGAGGCGCAGGTCGCGGCGATCGAGGACTTCATCAGCGCCGGCGTGAAGGGCATTCTGATCACGCCCAATAATTCGACCGGCATCTTGGAGGCGGTCAAGAAGGCGCGCGACAAGGGCATCATCGTCATTGCGCTCGACACCGCCACCGATCCGGCGGACGCGGTCGACGCGACGCTGGCCACCGACAACTTCCAGGCGGGCGTCCTGCAAGGCGAATACGCCAAGGCCGCGCTCGCCGGCAAGGCGGCGAAACTCGCCATGCTCGACGGCACCCCCGGCGGCACGGTCGACAATTTCCGCCATGACGGCTTCCTGAAAGGTTTCGGCATCAAGGAAGGCAGCCCCGAAATCGTCGGCAAGGCGATCACCCACGGCGCGATGGACGAGGGGCACGCTGGGATGGAGAACCTGTTGACCGCTCATCCCGACATCAACGTCGTCTACACCATCAACGAGCCGGCGGCCGAAGGCGGCTACACCGCGATCAGCGCGGCCGGCAAGACGAAGGACATCGTGCTGACCTCCATCGACGGCGGCTGCCTCGGCGTCAAGTATGTCGGCGAGGGCAAGATCGCGGCCACCGTGATGCAATTCCCCAAGATCATGGCGACGAAGGGCGTCGACTACGTCGTCGACTACGCGAAGACCGGCAAGAAGCCGAGCGGCTTCATCGACACCGGCGCGATGGTGATCACCGATCATCCGTTCCCCGGCATCACGTCGCACGACACCAAGTGGGGCGCTGCGAACTGCTGGGGTTGATAAGTCCTCCTCCTGCAGTTTCGCGTGGAGGGGGCCGGGCGACGCAGTCGCGGCCCCCTCGTCATCGAGCCGGTTTCATCGTCCGTAGCATAGGGCCCGTCTTGCAATGGAGAGCCGTGGCGCGCTGAGACCCAACCGCGGCTTCGGCCTTCGCAGCGTGCTTCGCGCGTTCACGACGCCGACATTCGGGCCGCTCGTCGTTTTGCTTGGGTTCGGCCTCTTCTTCTCGATCGCGACGAGCACGTTCCTCGCCACCGGCAATCTGTCGATCGTCCTGCAACAAAGCGTCATCGTCGGGACGTTGGCGATCGGGCAAACGATCATCATCCTGACCGCCGGCATCGACCTGGCGGTCGGCGGCATCGCCGTGATGGGCACGATCGTCGCCGGCTCGCTCGTCAACGACGGCTACCAGGGGCTTTCCGCCCTCCTGATCGCGTTCGCGATCACCACCGGCGTCGGGACGACGGCGGGGCTGCTGGTCAGCCGCATGCGACTTCCCCCGTTCATCGTCACGCTCGGCCTGCTCGGCATCGTCACCGCGGCGACGCGGCTGATTTCGCGAGGCGGCGCCTTTCCCGTCGACAACGAGCTGATGTCGTGGACCGGCAATTCGATCCGGTTGGCGGGCGCTTCGACCACCTACGGCGTCCTCTTGATGTTCGCGCTCTACGCGCTCGTCTGGGTCATGCTGACGCAGACCGCATGGGGCCGGCACGTCTATGCGATCGGCAACAACGCGGAAGCGGCCCGCCTCGTCGGCATCCCGGTCCAGAACACGCTATTGTCGGTCTACGCGTTCGCGGGGCTGCTGTACGGGATCGGCGCTTGGTTCGCGCTGGGGCGCATCCCCAACGCCGATCCCAACGCCCTGCAAACCGCCAACCTCGACAGCATCACCGCCGTCGTCATCGGCGGGACCAGCCTGTTCGGCGGCCGCGGCAACCTCATCGGCGCGTTGGTGGGAACCATCATCGTGACGGTGCTGCGCAACGGGCTGACCCTGATGGGGATCGACCCGCTCTGGCAGGACCTCGTCACCGGCGTATTGGTGATCGCCGCCGTGGCGCTCGATCAATTCTCGCGCGAGAGGCTCAGATGACGACGGCCGACGGGCGTCCCGCCCCATCCGCGCAAGACCGCGACGTCATTCTCGAGGCGCGCGGCATCGTCAAGCATTACGGCCAGGTGGTCGCGCTCGACGGCGCCGATCTGACGCTCAGGAACGGCGAAGTTCTCGGCCTCGTCGGCGACAACGGCGCCGGCAAGAGCCAACTGATCAAGGTGCTGTGCGGCGCGGTCAACCCCGACGCGGGCGAGCTTTTCCTCGACGGCCGGCCGGTGCAGTTCCGCAGCCCGCTCGACGCGCGCCGGCTCGGCATCGAAACCGTCTTTCAGGATCTCGCCCTCGCCTCCGCGCTCGACATCGCCAGCAACATCTTCCTCGGGCGCGAAGTGCGCTTCCAAGGCGCGCTCGGATGGCTGCGGCTGCTCGACAAGCGCATGATGACGGCCGCCGCGCAGCAGTTCATGGGCCAACTGAAATTCCATCTGCCCTCCATCGACAGCCTGGTCGAAGCGCTGTCGGGCGGCCAGCGCCAGGGCGTCGCCGTCGCGCGCGCGGCGTATTTCGCCACGCGCGTGGTCATCATGGACGAGCCCACCGCCGCTCTGGGGGTGAACGAGACCGCGCAAGTGCTCGATCTGATCAAGCGCATCCGCGACGATCGCGGGCTGCCGGTCATCTTCATCAGCCACAACATGCCGAACGTGTTCGAGGTGGCGGATCGCGTTCAGGTGATGCGCCTCGGGCGCCGCGTCGCGCTGACCACCCCCAAGGAGCACACGATGGCCGAGGTCGTCGCGATCATGACCGGCGCGACCCCGGGCAACGTGCTCAGGGAGCAACGCGGGCCCGCTCAAACGCCGTGATCGCTTTCGGCGCGCCGAGCATGGATCGCGGCGGGGCGCAGTCGAGGCGAGCAATCGGCGAGGAAGAAGAGCGATGAAGGCCGGCTTTCTCATCGGCCTCGACTACGGCACCCTGTCGGCTCGAGGCGTTCTCGTCGACGCCGTCACCGGCAAGATCGAGGCGAGCCACACGCACGCCTACCGGCACGGCGTGATGAGCGAGACCTTGCCTGACGGCGCAAAGTTGCCGCCTTACTGGGCGTTGCAGAACGCCGCCGACTATACCGAAGCGGCCGAAGCGATCCTGGGCGCGATCGGCCGCGGCAGGATCGTTCATGGAATTGGGATCGGCTTTACCGCGAGTTCGCCGCTGCCGGCGCGAGCGGACGGCGCGCCCTTGTCGGAGCTTCACCCGGGCGAACCCCACGCCTACGTGAAGCTGTGGAAACATCGGGCCGCGCAGCCTTGGGCGGCGCGCATCAACGCGCGGGGCGGCGACTTCCTCGACGCGTTCGGCGGCAAGCTCTCGGCCGAGTGGCTCATCGCCAAAGCCGCTGAGATCGCCGACGAGGCGCCGGCGCTGTGGGCCGAGACGGATCGCTTCATCGAGGCCGGCGATTGGCTCGTATGGCGATTGACGGGCGTCGAGGCGCGAAGCCTGGGCTTCGCCGCCTACAAGGCGCAATACGCGCCGGGCGTCGGCTATCCCGAAGGCGTCGTGCCGAACCTGCTGGAGAAGTTGCGCGATCCGATCCCGGTCGGCCGCGCCGCCGGCCGATTGACCGCGGCGTGGCGCGAGCGCACCGGCGTCCTCGGCGGCGCCGTCGTCGCTGTCGCGGTCATCGACTCGCATGTCGTCATGCCAGCGGTCGGCGCCGTCGAGCCGGGCGCGCTGGTCGGCGCTCTCGGGACGTCGGCGGCGTTCCTGCTGCTCGACGACCGAGCCCGTCCGTTGCCGTTTGGCGCCGAAGGGGTGGCCAAGGACGGCGTCCTGCCGGGGTTCTGGTGTTACGAAGCCGGCCAGGCGGCGTTCGGCGACGCGCTCGATTGGTTCGTTCGCACGTTTCCAAGAACTGCGAATCCGAACCAGAACTTCGCCGAAAACAACGCCGCCGCCGCGAAACTGTCGCCGGGAGAGAACCATCTCGTGGCGCTCGACTGGTGGAACGGCTGTCGCGCGCCGCTCGGCGACTCGTCTCTCAGCGGCCTCATCGTCGGCCTGAACTTAAGGACGACGGCCGCCGACATCTATCGGGCGCTGCTGGAATCGCTTTGCTACGGAACGCGAAACATCGTGGAGCACTTGAGCGCCGCAGGCGCGCCGATCCGACGAATCGTGCTGACGAGCGGGCTCTCGCAGGCCAACCCCCTCTTGATGCAGCTCATGGCGGACGTGCTCGGGCGAGAAATCCATGTGCCTGAGATCGACCACGCGACGGCGGTCGGGGCCGCGATCCACGGCGCGGTCGCCGCCAGCGTCGTCAGCGACTTTGCCGAGGGGGCGCGAAGATATGGGGCCAAGAGCTTCTTTAAATATGAGGCCGTTCCCGCGTCCGCCGCTTCGTACGAGACCCTCTATCAGCAATATCGCAAACTCGCCGAGGACGAAGCCGTCAGAGAAACGATGCATGCGATAGGCGGTTAGCGCCCTACCCGCCCGCCCCCGCGAACCGCCGCTTCACTCGCGCCACCGTGTCCGCCGGCACGCGCACGGTGACGTGGACGTGGCCGTCTTCGGCCGTTTCGCGCGCCATCACTTCGGTGTGCTCATAGAGCCAGTGCAGCCCCTGTCCGTCGGCGGGCTCGAGGTCGAGGTCGATCAGCGAGCGGCCGCGCGCGAGGCGCGTCTCGATCGCGGCGGTGAGCTTGTCGATCCCCTCGCCGGTCAGCGCGGATACGGCGACGGGCGACCCCTCGCCCTGCCCCAGCGCCAGGCCGGAGCGATGCGCGGGATCGAGCTTGTCGAGCTTGTTCCACACCTCGACCAATTTGTCCGCCGCGCCGACGACGCCGAGTTCGCTCAGGATCGCCTCGACGTCCTTGGCCTGGGCTTCGGTATCGGCATGGGCGATGTCGCGCACGTGGACGATGACGTCGGCGGCGCGCACCTCTTCGAGCGTGGCGCGGAAGGCCGAGATCAGCATCGTCGGCAGATCGGAGATGAAGCCGACGGTGTCGGAGAGGATCGCCGCGCCGCCGTGCGGTAGTTTTATCAGCCGCATCGTCGGATCGAGGGTGGCGAACAGCATGTCGGCGGCGACGACTTCCGCGCGGGTCAGGCGGTTGAACAAAGTCGACTTGCCGGCGTTGGTGTAGCCGACCAGCGCGACTATGGGATAGGGCACGTCGGCACGGCTGGCGCGGTGCAGCGCGCGCGTCTTCTTGACCTTGTCGAGATCGCGCTCGATGCGGATCATGCGCTCCTCGATGAGGCGCCGGTCGGTCTCGATCTGGGTTTCGCCGGGGCCGCCCAGGAAGCCGAAGCCGCCGCGCTGGCGCTCCAGGTGCGTCCAGGAGCGCACCAGGCGCGACTTCTGGTAGGTCAGGTGCGCGAGCTCCACCTGCAGCGCGCCTTCGGCGGTGCGCGCGCGGCGGCCAAAAATCTCCAGGATCAGGCCGGTGCGGTCGATGACCTTGGCCTTGAACTCCTTTTCCAGGTTGCGCTGCTGCACCGGCGAAAGCGCGCAGTCCATCACCACGAGATTGATCTCGTCGGCCTTCACGCGCTCGGCGAGCTCGGCGACCTTGCCCTTGCCGAGGTAGGTCGCCGGACGGATTTCGCTCAACGGGACGAGCGTCGAGTCGACGACGGCGAGGTCGATGGCGCGCGCCAGGCCGACCGCCTCTTCGCGCCGCGCCTCGGGGCTGCGCGCAGCCAAGCGCTCGGACAGCGCGCCGCGCGACGTCGAATAGGGACACACGACCAGCGTTCGCGTGTGGGCCGCGACGATGAGTTCGCGTTGGCCGAGGCCTTCCTCGGCGCCGGGCTCGGTCAAGGGCGTCTCAATGCTGGTCTGCGCCCTCGTCCACCGCCTCGAACATGGTGATCGGGCTCGCCGGCATGATGGTCGAGATCGCGTGCTTGTAGACGAGCTGCGAATGTCCGTCGCGGCGCAAAAGAACGCAGAAATTGTCGAACCAGGTCACGAAACCCTGCAATTTGACGCCATTGACGAGAAAAATCGTGACGGAAGTCTTGGTCTTGCGCACGTGATTGAGGAACGTGTCCTGCAAATTCTGCGTCTTTTCGTTCGGCATGAGTTCATCCCACTTTGGCGTTGGGCCGCTTGACGCAGCCATTTCGTTGATTCGGCTCGACGCACCTCGCCCTGCGCCGGGCCGCCCGAAGCTATAGCATTTCCAAGCGGTCGCGCCATCCGCAGGCGCGGAAGGCGCGGAAAAAAGTCGCCTATGTGCGTTCCGCGACGTCGTGGAATCGGCGCCGCAAGGCCAGCGTCAGCGGCCCCGGCCGGCCGTCGCCGATCGGTCTGCCGTCGATCGCCACGACCGGCATGGCGACCGTCGTCGCGCTGGAAAAGAACGCTTCGCGCGCGCGATAGGCCTCCTCGACGGAGAACGGGCGCTCGTGAAACGACAAACCCTGGCTTGCAGCGACGTCGAGCAAGGTCGAGCGCGTCACGCCGCGCAGGATCGCAGAATCGGCCTGCCGCGTGACCAGCGCGCTGTCGGCGTCGACGATCCAGGCGTTGGTCGAGGCGCCCTCGGTGACGAAGCCGTTGGCGTCGACGAACCAGGCCTCGGTGGCGCCGGCCTCGCGCGCGGCCTGCTTGGCCAACACGTTCGGCAGCAGTTGCAGCGTCTTGACGTGCGGATGCGCCCAGCGTTCGTCGGGAACCGTGACCACCTTCACGCCGCGGCCGGCGTTCGTCTCGCCGAGGGCGGGATCGATCGATTTGGCGGTGACGACGAGGCCGGGGGCGAGGGAAGCGGCGGGAAAGCCGTGATCGCGCTTCGCCGCGCCGCGGGAAATCTGGAGATAGACGAGGCCGTCGCGCACGCGATTGCGCGTCACGACCTCGCGCAGGATGCGGCGCAGCGCCGGCTCGCCGACGGGAGCGGCGATGCGCACGGCCTTCAGCGAGCGCTCCAGACGCGCCAGGTGGCGGCTCTCGTCGACGAGCGCGCCGTCGCGGACCTGACACACCTCGTAGACGCCGTCGCCGAATTGGAACGCGCGATCCTCGATCGAGACGGCCGCATCGGCGAGACGAAGGTAGCGGCCGTTGACGTAGGCGAAGCGGGACATGAGGCTCGATCGGGCGTTGCGGGGTCAGTCGACGCCGAGCGACTTGAGCTTGCGATGCAAGGCCGAGCGCTCCATGCCGATGAACTCGGCGGTGCGGGAGATGTTGCCGCCGAAGCGGTTGATTTGCGCGATGAGATATTCGCGCTCGAACACTTCGCGCGCCTCGCGCAACGGGATGCTCATCAATTTTTCGCCGCCGACGCCGGTCGGAATGGCCGGCACCAGCGCGCCGACCTCGGCGGGCAGCATCGCGGCGGTGATCTCCGCTTCCGGGTCGCCCGCCGCCAGGATCATCAGCCGCTCCATATTGTTGCGTAGCTGCCGGATGTTGCCGGGCCAGTCGTGCGACTGCAGCACAGCCATGGCGTCGGCGGCGATGCGCCGCGGCGGCACGCCCATGGTCTGGGCGACCTGCTCCAGGAAATACTGCACGAGTTCGGGAATGTCCTCGCGTCGCTCGGCGAGCGAGGGAACGCGGATGGGCACCACCGAAAGTCGGTGGAAGAGATCGTCGCGAAACAAGCCGTCGGTGATCGCCTGGGCGAGATCCCGACTGGTCGAGGACACGATCCGGACGTCGACGTGGACGCGCGCCGAGCCGCCGACGCGCTGAAAATTCTGGTCGACGAGCACGCGCAGGACCTTCGCCTGCGTCTCCAGGGGCATGTCGGCGATTTCGTCGAGGTAGAGCGTGCCGGCGTGCGCCTCCTCCAGCGCGCCGACGCGTCGCGGTCGTTCCTGGCTCGCCTCGACGCCGAAAAGTTCGCTCTCCATGTTTTCCGGCGTGATCGTCGGCGCGTTGAGAACGACGAAGGGACCGTCGGCGCGCACGGAATGGGCGTGGATCAGCCGCGCGGTCAGTTCCTTGCCCGCGCCGGCAGGGCCGGAAATGAGGACGCGCGAGTTGGCGGGGCCGAGCCGCTCCACGATCCGCTTCAGGTTGGTGATCGCCGACGAAGCGCCGATCATGCGATTGACGGCGCCGGCGCGCGCGCGCAGATCGTTCACTTCGCGCTTGAGCCGCGACGTCTCCAGCGCGCGCTCGGCGATCAGGATGAGGCGGTCCGCCTTGAACGGCTTCTCGATGAAGTCGTAAGCGCCCAGTTTGATGGCGGTGACCGCGGTCTCGATGTTGCCGTGGCCGGAAATCATCACGACGGGCACGTTCTGGTGCTGCTGCTTGACGATCTCCAGCAGTTGCAGGCCGTCCAGCCGCGAGCCCTGCATCCAGATGTCGAGCAGCACCAGTTGCGGTCGGCGCGCTTCGATCGCGGCGAGGGCCTCGTCGGAATTGCGCGCCAGGCGCGTGGAGTGCCCTTCGTCGGATAGAATGCCGGAAACGAGTTCGCGGATGTCGTCTTCGTCGTCGACGATCAGGATGTCAGCGGGCATCAGGAAGTCCTGGCTGTCTGCGGAGGGGCTCGGGTGGGCGAGGCCTCGGCCGGCGCGGGGACGGACCGAAGCGGCAGTTTCATCAGGACTTGCGCGCCGCGCCCGCCGTCCGGGCGCGGCAGGCCGTCGAGCAACTCGACGCCGCCGTGATGATCCTCGAATATCTTCATGACGATCGGCAGGCCGAGCCCGGTGCCCTCGGTGCGCGTGGTCACGTAGGGCTCGACCAATTTATGGCGATCCTCGCTGGGAAATCCCTTGCCGTTGTCGCTGACGCCGATGCGCGCGAAGCCGTCGGCGTCGACGCTGAGGACGACGACGATCCTGCCGCCGCCTTCGGCCGACGCCAGCGCGTCGATGCCTTCGCTGGCGTTCTTGAGCACGTTGGTCAGCGCCTGCGATATCAGCCGGCGATCGAATTCGGCCGTCACCGGCTCCTCGGGCAGATCGTCCTCGATGGCGATCTCCGGCCGGCCGATGCGCATCAGGAACAACGCCTGACGCACGCAGTCGGAGAGATTGTCGGGGATCGGGCGCGCCTTGGGCATGCGCGCGAAGGAGGAGAACTCGTCGACCATGCGCTTGATGTCGTCGACCTGGCGGATGATGGTGTCGGTGCATTGATCGAAGACGTCCCTGCCTTCGACGATCAGTCGGCCGTAGCGGCGCTTCAGCCGTTCGGCGGAAAGCTGGATCGGCGTCAACGGATTCTTGATTTCATGAGCGATGCGACGCGCGACGTCGGCCCAGGCGGCGCTGCGCTGGGCGGTGACGAGTTCGCTGATGTCGTCGAGCGTGATCACGCTGCCTTGATCCTCGCGCTTGGGATCGCCGGTGACGCGAACGTTGAGCAGGCGCTCGCGGCCATTTCGCAACAGGGTCGCCTGCCCCTGATGCGATTTCAGGTTCATCGACCGCGCTTCCGACAGGATCTGAGCGAGCCGGGGAAAGACGTCCTCGATATGTCGGCCGACCAGCCCGCCGGACTCGGGGTTCGCGCAGAGCAATCGCTCGGCGGCGGCGTTGCTGACCGTGATGACGCCGTCGGGATCGACGCCGAGCACGCAAGCGGGCACGCCGGAGAGCACCGCCTCGATGAAGGCGCGCCGCTCGTCGTTGAGCGCGTTCGCGGCGGTCAGGTGGTTGCGCTGCTGACGCAACTCCATGGTCATCTTGTTGAACGTCTCGCCGAGATGTCCGAGGTCGCCTTCGGAGCGGCGCGTCGGCACCTGCACGTAGAGATTGCCGGAAGCGACTTCGTCGGTGGCGCGGATCAGGCGTCGAATCGGCCCGACGAGTTGGTTGGCGAAGGTCAGCCCCATCCACACCGCCGAAATCAGCAGCGTCAGCGACAGCATGACGAACACGCTGGCGAACCCCAGCTCGATGTTGTGGCGGTGCGACTCGAAATTGGCGAAGACGGCCGAAACGGCCGAGGCCTCTCGCGTCACCTTGTCCGCCATCGGGCTGATCGCCCGCGCCGCGTAGAAGAAGCTGTCGTCCATGCCGTCGATCGGCCGCATCGCGACGAACACCTCGCCGCCGCCCAGCAGGCCGCAGAACGGCTGACGCGCCCCGGCGGCCGTGAAGTCGGCGCTCTCCGGCTTGGCGATCAGTTGCGGGTTCGAACCAGCGGCCGTCGCCACCACCGTTCCGTCGGTCTTGATCACCGCGGCGGCGCTGAAACCCAGCGTGTGGGCGCGCGCCCCGAGATAGTCGCGAAACAGGCCGGGGTCGGAGCGCAGCAGGCGCGCGCTCTGCGAAAGGTCGCCGGCTGTCAGCTCGGCTTCGCGCAGCAAGGCGCGGCACTGCGATTCCCGGTACTGTTGCGACAGCTCGCCGGATTCGTCGAGAAACGCGCCGACATCCTTCATGAACGCCGGATTGATCGCCCATTCCACCGAAACCGTGGCGACGACCGCGGTGACCAGCGCCGGGATCGCCGCCACCAGCGAGAACAGCGCGACGACCCGGTTGTGCAGCCGAGCGCCGGCGCGCGCGGCGCGTCGCGCGGCGCGAAGGCTACGCAACTCCAGGCCGATCAGCACGAGCAAGAAAACGACGATCAAGCCGTCGCCGACCAGAATCGTCAGGACGACGATGGGCGTCGGGATGATCGGCGTGAACCCGGCGAAAATGACGAAGGTCGCGAGCGCCAGAACCAGCGCGCCGCCGACCGCGAACGGCCCGAAGCGACCGGACATGCGTCCCTCGCCGTAGCGCTCGGCGGGCGCGCGAGACGCCGGAGACGTCGCGTCCCCTTGCGATTGTTCGATGGTCACGTTCGCAATCTTCGCCGCCGCCCGCCCTTGGCGCCGGGATCGACTAGTGGCGCCTTTGCAACGATGTTGCAAGATTACGACAAAATGGCGGCGAAATTCATTTAAGCCCGCGCACGCCGCGCAAATCCAGGTCGCGGATTTTCTTGCGCAGCGTGTTGCGGTTCAGCCCCAAGATCTCCGCAGCCTTGATCTGGTTGCCTCGCGTGACCGCCAGCGTCGCGGCGATCAGCGGGATTTCGAGGTCGCGCAGGACGCGATGGTACAAGCCGACCGGCGGATAGGAATCGCCGAACGAACGGAACAGTTCGGCGACGTGACGCTCCAGTCCGGAGACGAATTGCTCTTGCGCGGCGCCGGACTCGCGATGACCGCCGCCGAGATCGGCCGCGATGGGCGCCCCCAGGCTCTGCAGCGGCGCGCTCAACCCGAGTTCGGTCTCGATCAGCTGTTCGCTGATGACCTCCTGGGGATAAAGAGCCGCGATCCGCCGCGTCAAATTCTCCAGTTCGCGGATGTTGCCGGGCCAGGGGTAACGGCGCAGCCGATCCATGGCGGCGGCGTCCAGGCTCTTGGGCGCCAGCCCCTCGGCGACGCCCCTTTGAAAGAAATGACGCACCAGGTCGGGAATGTCCTCGGTGCGTTCGCGCAGCGGCGGCAGGCGCAGCGGCACCACGTTGAGGCGGAAGAACAGATCCTCGCGGAAGGAGCCCTGCTGGATCGCGTAGCGCAGGTCCTTGTTGGTGGCCGCGACGATGCGAACGTTGGTCTTGATCGGCGTGCGTCCGCCCACCGTGGTGTATTCGCCCTGCTGCAGCACGCGCAGCAGCCGCGTCTGCGCCTCCATCGGCATGTCGCCGATCTCGTCGAGAAAGAGCGTGCCGCCCTCGGCCTGCTCGAAGCGGCCCACCGAGCGCGCGTTGGCGCCGGTGAACGCGCCCTTCTCGTGGCCGAACAATTCGCTTTCGATGAGATCGCGCGGGATCGCCGCCATGTTGATGGCGACGAAAGGGCCGGCCTTGCGCTTGCCGTAGTCGTGCAGCGCGCGCGCCACCAGCTCCTTGCCGGTGCCCGATTCGCCGGTGATCATCACCGTCAGGTCGGTCTGCATCAGGCGCGCCAGAGAACGGAAGATCTCCTGCATCGCCGGCGAGCGGCCGACCAGCGGCATCGATTCGACGGGCTGGGGTTCGGCGGCGCCTTCGCGGCGGCGGCGCGGTTCGGCGAGCGCCCGCCCGACGATCGACACCAGCTCCTTCAGGTCGAAGGGCTTGGGCAGGTATTCGTAGGCGCCGCGCTCCGAGGCCTTGATCGCCGTCATGAAGGTGTTCTGCGCGCTCATCACGATGATCGGCAGGTCGGGGCGCATCCGCTTGATGCGCGGCAGTAACTCGAAGGCGTTGTCGTCGGGCATCAGCACGTCGGTGATCACGAGGTCGCCCTCGCCGGCGGCCACCCAGCGCCATAGCCCTGCGACGGTGCCCGTCGCCCGCACCTCGTAGCCGGCCCGCGTCAGCGCCTGATTGAGGACCGTTCTGATCGCCGCGTCGTCGTCGGCGACGAGAATATGCCCTGACGGCATGAAACAAGCTCCTTGCGGGCGCCCCGCGATCTCGAAAGGGGGAAATCGGGGCGCCGAAATTCGTGAAAAACCGCGCTACGCCGTTACGAAAAGGCTCTCCTCAGCGCGCCGGCGGCTCCGAGCGGGGCTCGGCGCCGGCGCCTTCGTCGCCGCCGCCCCCCGCGCCCCCAGGCGTTCGCTGCGTATCGAGCGGCATCAGGACGCGGAAAGTGGTTCGGCGCGAGTGGGACTCGAATTCGATGATGCCGCCGTGGTCTCCGATCACCTTGGCTGCGAGTGCAAGTCCCAGGCCAGAACCCGACGACTTCGAGGTGACGAAGGGATCGAAGAGATTGCCGGCGATGTCGCTGGGCACCCCCGGCCCGTTGTCGCGAACGCAGATCTCGAGCGGCAGGCCGACCGGCTCCACCCCCGCCCCGGCCTTCAGCCGCACGCCCGGGCGGTACGCGGTCGAGATGGTAATCTCGCCGTCGATGCTTTCATCGCCAATGGCTTCCGCCGCGTTCTTCACCAAATTTAGGAAGACCTGGATCAGCAGGTCGCGCGAGCCCAGCACGTGCGGCAGCGACGGATCGTAGACCTCGGCGAAGCGGATGTGCTGGGCGAAGCCGGCCTGCGCCAGACGTTTGACGCGATCGAGCACCGCGTGGATGTTGAGGCTTTCGCGTGGGCTCGGGCGCTCGTCGGAAAACGACTCCATGCGGTCGACCAGCTTGACGATGCGGTCGGTCTCTTCGCAGATCAGCCGCGTCAGGGCGCGATCGTCGTCGCCGACCGAGGTTTCCAGGAGCTGCGCCGCGCCGCGGATGCCCGACAGCGGGTTCTTGATCTCGTGGGCGAGCATGGCGCCGAGCGCGGTGACCGAGCGGGCGGCGCTGCGGTGGGTGAGCTGTCTGTCCATTTTTTCGGCAATTGACCGTTCCTGCAGCAGCAGCGTCACGCCTCCCCCGCCTTGCGACAGCGGCGCGACGAACGCGTCGACGACGCGGCCGAGACCGGTGCGCGGCGTGGAGATGTCGAGCTTGTAGCCGTTGACCGTCGCCTGATCGGCGATCGCGTCGGTGACCAACCCGACGAGCGGCGATCCGAACGGCAGGATGTCGACGAGGCGCGAGCGCAGCAGCGTCGCGCGGCCCATGTCGAAAAAGTGCTCCGCCGCGGTGTTGACCTCCTGGATGGCGCCGTCGGCGTCGATGGCCAGGACCGGCTGCGGCAGCGCGTTGAGGAGCTGCAGCGGGTCTGGGCGAGCGGAGGCCGGCGAAGGCGGGCGATCGAGCCGCATCACGCCGCCTCTCGGCCTTCGGCGGATTCGAAGACGCGCGCTAGAAGCCGCATGGCGGCATCGGCGTCCTCGCTCGTCACCAGCGCCGAACGCAGCGCCGGCGCGGCGCCCGCCTTTTCGGCGTAGGCGGCAAGGTGCTTGCGGGCGTGACGAAGCCCCGCGCGCCGGCCTAAGGCCGCGAGCAACGACTCCAGATGCGACAGCGCGGCCTCGCGCCGCTCGGCGAGCGGCGGATCGACGAGTGGCGCGCCGGTTTGCAGGGCGCGCGCGATTTGCCCGACGATCCAGGGCGCGCCGATCGCAGCGCGGCCGATCATGACGGCGCGCGCTCCCGAGGCCGCGAGCATCGCGCGGGCGTCCTCGAGGCCGCCGCAGTCGCCGTTGACGACGACGGGAACGCCGACCTCGGCCACCACTTCCGCGACGGCGCGCCAGTCGGCGCGTCCCTGGTAGAACTGGCGCCGCGTGCGCGCGTGAACCGTGATCATCGCCGCGCCCGCCGCTTCGGCGCGGCGCGCCAATTGCGGCGCGTTGCGCTCGCCCTCGTCCCAGCCGAGCCGCATCTTCACGCTCACCGGCGCGCGAACCGCCGCCGCAACCGCCTCGACGATGCGCGCGGCATGGTCGACATCGCGCATCAGCGCGGCGCCCGCCAGGCCGCCGGCGACCCGCCGGGCCGGACAGCCCATGTTGATGTCGATGAGCGAAGCGCCCGCGCCCTCGACGCGCCGCGCCGCCTCGCCCATCGCGCCCGGCTCCCGCCCGACGAGCTGCACGGCGTGCGCGGCGAGGCCGTCGCCCGCCGCGCGAAGCCGACTTTCCTCGTCGCCGTCGAGGAAGAATTCGCTCGCCACCATTTCGGAGAACGCCAAAGTCGCGCCGAATCGGGCCGCGGCGCGCCGCATCCCAGCGTCGCTGACGCCCGACATCGGCGCCAGCATCGCCCCCCCGTCCAAGGCGATCGGCCCGACGCGGAGGGGCAAAGTTCGAACTGTGCCTAATTTCTGCGCAATTGTCATCATGCATATATTCTAGTCAATTGCGCGGCGAAGGCAAGACGCGCCGAGCGCCAAATCGCAGCAGGCGCGCGCTAGCCGCGCCCGCGAAGCTCTTGCTTCGGGCGCGCGGCTTCGCTATCTAGCCGGCGCGGCCCGTGGCGCGAGGCGCCCTCTTGGGGGATAGTTCAACGGTAGAACTGCGGACTCTGACTCCGTCAATCTTGGTTCGAATCCAGGTCCCCCAGCCAGTAATTTTACCATTATATATCAATATGTTAGCTCGCGGTAGATTGCGGGCCAGTGGCGAGGGTTAGCCCGACGCGTCGCGTCTGGCGCGTTTGGAAAGCCGCAACAAATCGGCGATTTCCACGCGTTTTAACGCCCGGTCTGGGCCGCCCACTTTTGAATTTCCGATTTTCGGGCCGTCGCGAGTCCCAGACTCGGTTCGAATGAGGTCCAGATCGGTTCACTATTCCGCGGGACCGGCGATTTGGACGGAAGGGGTCGTCGAGGAGCTTGGGCACAGCCCATGGACGAAGCCCGGGAAGCTGGGCGGCCGCCGCGGAGGACGCGCATCTCCGTCTGCGCCGGACGAGATGGCCCTGCGCCATAAGCCCATACGCGGATTGCGCACCCGAGTCAGGCGGCGCCGAACATCATCTCCTGCTCCGCCCAGCGATGCGGGAGCTTATGGGCGAGCGTGGTAACGGTGAGATCGGCCGGAGCGGCGCCGTTGGCGATCGCCTCGATGACGCGAGGCGATACGAAAGCGAGCGGCGCGAGATTGCGGATGTGGCGCTCGACCTTGTCCTCACGTCGCGCGATGTCTTCGAATGAATTGGCGCGACCCTCGGCGAGATCGCTCATCCAAGACCGCGCCTTGGCGATGGCCATCAGCAGCGCTTCGACCGTCGCCGGATCGAGATTGGGTTGCGCCGACGGCTTCCAGGCGATGCCCTTTCGCGCCGATGCGCTCGTCGGCGCCCAGGGAATTTGCAGCACGGTCGGCGACGGAGGCGATTGATCCGCGTCGCCTGGCCCTTCCCTTGCAGGCCCGGCGGCGCCGCTCGGCCCTGCGTCCGACGCTTCCGGCCTCAGCGCAAGTTCGATGTGCCGAGCGCGCAACACGATGCGCTCGACATGGAGCGCGACAAGATCGCGGTCGGGGATTTCCATCGGCGTCGATGATTTCGTTCGGCCAAGGTTGACCTCTCCTACGATAGGATCGATCTGTTCGATCTGTTCGACCTGATCGGTCTGATCGACGTGATGCCGGAGCGCGGCGACGACGAGTTCCTCGATCTCCGGCGCCGCGACGCGGGCGATTGCGCCGGCCTCGGCCTTTCGGTTCTGCAAAATAGCCTGCGAGACATAATAGCGGTAGCGTACGCCCTTCTTGTTTGCGTGGCTCGGACTCATCCGATTGCCGCGATCGTCGTAGAGAAGGCCCATCAGAAACGCCGGCGATTGCGACCGTCTGAACTTGCGGGTGACCTTTCCGTCCTTCAGCTTCGCCTGCACCGCCTCGAACAACGCCCGGTCGACGATCGGCAGCTGTTCGCCCGGATGAACCTCGTCGCGGTAGACGACCTCGCCGACGTAGAAGCGGTTCTTGAGGAGGTAGGCGAGCGGCCCGACCATGAAGTGGGTGGGCTGGACTGTTTTGCCGTCATTGCCGATCCTCGGCTTCGGCATCACGCCGCGGCGATGCAGATCGTCGATCAGCAGCCCAATCGAGCCCAGTGCGAGATAGCGGCGAAAGATGGTTCTCACGATCTCGGCGTCTTCCTCGACGACGCCGATCTTCTTGTCGACGCTTCGGTAGCCCAGCGGGACCGGACCGCCGACCCATAGGCCTTTGCGCTTGGACGCCGCGATTTTGTCCCGCACGCGCTCGCCGATCACCTCGCGCTCGAACTGCGCGAAGGACAGCAGCACATTGAGGGTCAGCCGCCCCATGCTGCTGGTCGTGTTGAACGACTGCGTCACCGAGACGAAGGACACCTCATGCTTGTCGAAGGTCTCGACCAACTTGGCGAAGTCGGCGAGCGAGCGGGTGAGGCGATCGACCTTGTAGACGACGATCACGTCCACCT
>JBEKLU010000034.1:0-42500 GCA_050010035.1 Roseiarcus sp. | reverse complement strand
CGTCGGGGAAAATGCGCTGGAATTCCGGCAGAGACCGGGGGAAAGGCAGGTCTTCACGGGCCAACATATCCATAGCCAACGCTAAATCTAGTGGGTATGGGTGTCAAGCGGATAGGCAAGGATGCGCCATCGAAGCCGCCACTCTGGAAATGCTGCTTGCTGTAATTGTGCCTGCCGGGACGCAAAACACCAATGCGAGCAAGCTCCCACGCCGCATCATAAAACGGCGGGCAATCGGAGTCTCCGATTGTTGTCTGAGGCGAATGACGATGCCAGTATTCGTCAATAATGTTGCTGATTAACACATCTGACCCACTCGCGTTGCGTCTAACTTGTTGAGCTGTCGGGCCCGACAACACCTTCGATATAGCTGTTATTCGTTCAACCAGAATGTCGAACGCTTCATCAAAGCGAATATCTGTCATTAGGCGAGCCTCGAAATCGCCATTACGGGGACAGGATACGAATTGCACAATTTCGCGATCCGACAATAGGCTCCAGACTTTCTCGACGGGAGCCGCCCTTCCCGCTCGATTGTACACCAAGCCGTCGACCTCATGGAAGCATGAACTTCCGAAGTATTGAGGCTGTCAATGGTCTTCGACCGCCGGAGGCGGCACGCGCACAGGGCGTCGAGAGACGCCCGTCTTTCGACGGGCTATGAGCGCGCCATTGACAGCCTCAAAACTTCGGAAAAAAGAGGCTTCCATCGGACGAATGCTTCGCATTCGCCTTGAGAGCTCGACGGCGCTCCCTGCGGAGCTGGCGTCGGTTAAGGCGGCCTGGTCGTTTGCGTCAGCCAAATCGACGGGGCGCGAACCCCTTCCCCCTCGCGGGTGTCAGGCGAACCTCCGGTTCGCTGAGAGGTGGCCGGCGGAGCCGGCCAGATGAGGGGGGTCGAGCGAAGCGCGACGGCTTCGCAAGAACGCCGCTCACTCCGCCAACGCGGCGCGTATCCGCGCGACCGCCAATTCCGTCGAGCCGATCACGAGTTCATTGGGCAAACCCAAGATGCGAAATCCTTGGCGGCTAAGGTACGCGTCGCGCGCGGCGTCGGCCGCCTTTCATTCCTCGCCGTCATGGCTCGGCCCATCGATTTCGACCGCGAGGCGGCGCTCGAAACAAACGAAATCCGCGAGGAAGCCTCCCAACGCGACCTGTCGTTGGAATTTTTTCCTTCGCATCGCCGGTTGCGAACCGCGCCCAAAATCAGCGACTCGGCCTGAACGGCGTTCGCGCGCTGTTCGCGCGCGAAACGACGCATGATCGAGCGGGGGATTTCCTCTTGCATCGGGCGAACATAAATCGGCGCGCGGCCGGCGCAATCCGTCGCGCTTCGCGCGACCCCCCTCATCCGGCCGGCTCCGCCGGCCACCTTCCCCCGCGAGGGGGGAAGGGGCGCTCTTCACGCCGCCTTCGCCAGCCGTCGCCCGACCATGTCGCGTAAGGCCGCCAGGTCGCGGGCGAAGGTGCGGATGCCTTCGGCGAGCTTTTCGGTCGCCATCGCGTCCTCGTTGAGCATCCAGCGGAAGCGCTTTTCGTCCAGGGCGATGCGGGTCGGCGCGGGGCCGGGCGCGTCGGGCGACATTTTTCGCGGGAGCGGCCCCTGGTCCTTGGCGAGTTCGTCGAGCAGTTGCGGCGAAATGGTCAGCCGGTCGCAGCCCGCCAGCGCCTCGATTTCGCCGGCGTTGCGGAAGGAGGCGCCCATCACCACGGTCGAGACGCCGTAAGTCTTGTAATAGGCGTAGATGGCGCGCACCGACAGGACGCCGGGATCGGTCTCGGCCGTGTAGGGCCCGCCGCCCGCCTTGACGTGCCAATCGAAGATGCGGCCGACGAACGGCGAGACGAGGAACGCGCCGGCGTCGGCGCAGGCGATCGCCTGGGGAAGCGAAAACATCAGCGTCAGGTTGCAATCGATGCCCTCGCGCTGCAGCACCGCGGCGGCCTGCGCGCCTTCCCAGTTCGCCGCGATCTTGATGAGAATGCGCTCGCGCCCGACGCCGCGCGCCTCGTAATCGGCGATCAGCTTCCTGGCCTTGGCGATCGTGCCCGCCGTGTCGAACGAGAGGTCGGCGTCGACTTCGGTGGAGACGCGGCCGGGGACGATGCGGGTCAGCTCGGCGCCGAAATTGATCGCCAGGCGATCGGTCACCGCGCCGGCCGGCGCCCCGGCCTTGCGCCCCCAGGCGACCGCTTCGTCGACGAGATGGGCGTAGGCTGGCAATTGCGCCGCCTTGAGGATGAGCGACGGATTGGTGGTCGAGTCGGTCGGCTTGAAGGCGCGGATCGAGTCCATGTCGCCGGTGTCGGCGACGACCGTGGTCATGGCGCGCAATTGATCGAGTTTGCTCGGCACGGCGTGGCTCCCTTGATGGCCTGAACTATGGGGCGCGCGAGCGGCGCGCGCAAGGTCGTCGGGGTCAGTTCGGCGGCGTCGGCGCGGCCGCCGGCGCCGCAGCGACCGCCGCGGCCGGAGCAGGCGCCGCCGCCGGAGGAGCCTCCGTCGCCGCCGGAGCGCCCGGATCAGTATAGCCGCTGGCGTCGATGATCGACATCTTGTCGGCGTCCTGGGCGCGCGGCGCCGCCATTTGCGCGCCGATCGCGTGCAGCACGTCCGGCGCGTCGGCGTAGGCCCCGTGGTCGATGAGGCCGTCGGAAAAACGCGTGAGGTCGTAGACCTTGACGCCGAGCTTCTCCAGCGCCTCCCGGTCCTCCGGCTTGGAGGGATTGATCGCGCCGACGCGCTGGCGCGACTGGGCGATCGCGCTCGACAGCGACAGCGCGCGATCGTTCGCGGTGGCGAAGACCGTGACCTTGGCGGGCCGGATATACTTCATCTGCGCGGCGAAGACGTCCATGTCGATGTCGGGCGAGGCGAGCATCACTTCGCCCAGATGGCCGGAAAGGTCGCGGTTTCCCGCGATCGAGGCCTGCCGCAAGGCCTCCATCGCCAGCCAGCCGCCCATGGAATGGGCGAGCACATGGATCTTGCCGACGCCCGGCGTGGCGCTGACGTCTTGCAGGAGGTTCTGCAACGCGTCGCGCGACGCCATCGCGCTGTCCTTGTCGGAGACGTAGCCGAACAAATCGTGTTTCGTCGGCCAGGTGAACAGCACCGCGACGCCGCCGAAGCGGCTGTCGGCGGTGATCTGCGCGGCGCGATCGCGCGCCTCTTCGAAACTGGTGTTGAAGCCGTGGACGAACACCAGAACGTCGCGATTGACGCCGATTCGGCCGGAAACGTGCGAGGCGAGCTCGGCGCGGAACTCGTCGTCGTCCATCTTGCGCTCTTCGGCGACGACGATGTGTTCCCTAGCGTTGGCGGCGCCCCACATCGGTTCTTCGATCGCGCCGGCGCGATGGCCGGGCGGAATCGTCAGGATGTCGAGCGTGTAATGGGGGCCGTCGGCCGCGACCGCCTGCGCCGCCGCGCCGCTCTCGCCCATGCGCGTCGAGGCGATGAAAATCTGCACCGGATGCGCCCGCGGCGCCCCGACGCTGGGTCCGCCGCCGAGCGAGCCGACGTAGTTGGCCGCCCCTTCGATCTCCGATTCGACGCAGCCGGAGAGGGCGAAGCCGAGCGCGAGGACGAGACCGAGGCGGCCAACGCCGGCCCGATGCTGTCTCGCGCTGCGCAGAGCCGCGGCCATGACCTCGAATTCCCTGATTCGTCGCAGCGATCGCGGACCGCCGTCCTGCGCGCCGTGACCGGCGCCCGCGCGACATTCGCGCCGCTCATCGGTCAAGGATGTGGCGATAGTGAGACGCCCGACGCCAGCGCTGCAATCTTTGACGGCTCGGCCGGGCGTCGAGGGCGCCCCAATCCCTCAGGCGGTCTGGCCGAGCGGCGCGCCGACGGCCACCCGGCTCGCTTCGACGTGCTGGAGGAATTGCCGCGCGCTTTCGCGCCAGGTGAAACGAAGCGAATGTTCGCGCGCCCGCTCGCGCGGAATTTCGAGGGCGGCCAGGCATGCCGCGCCGAGATCGGGGTCGAGGACGCCGGCGCCGCTTTCGCCGATCACGTCGAGCGGCCCGGCGACGGGGAACGCGGCGACCGGCAGGCCGCTCGCCAGCGCCTCGATGAGGACGATGCCGAAGGTGTCGGTCTTCGAGGGGAAGACGAACGCGTCGGCGCTGGCGTAGATTCGCGCCAGCGCTTCGCCATACAGCGCGCCTAAGAAATGCGCGTGGGGATAGCGGCGCTCGAGCATCGCGCGCGCCGGGCCGTCGCCGACGATGACGACCGATCCCGGCAGCTTCAATTCGAGCAGGGCTTCGAGGTTCTTTTCCACCGCGACGCGGCCGACGCTGAGAAAGATCGGACGCGGCAGGTCGACCGCGTCGGCCGGCCGCGGGCGGTAGAGCGCGTGGTCGACGCCGCGGGTCCACACCTTGACGCGATCGAATCCGCGCCGGGTCAGTTCGTTCTTGATCGACGTCGTCGGCGCCAGCGTCGCCGCCGCAGGTGCGTGAAACCGGCGCAGCGCGGCGTAGGTGAGGACCTCGGGGAGGCGCGTGCGCGCCGCGATGTATTCGGGAAAGCGGGTGTGATAGCTGGTGGTGAACATCCTGCCGCGCTTGCGGCAATAGCGTCGCGCGGCCCAGCCGATCGGGCCTTCGGTGGCGATGTGGATGTGATCCGCGCCCGCCGCGTCGATGCGCCGCGCCACTTCCCAGGGCGAGGCGAGCGCGAGGCGAATGTCGGGATAGGTCGGCATCGGCAGGGACGGAAATCCCTGCGGCGTCAGGAAGATGAATTCCGCGTGCAACTCGCGCGCCGCCGCCGACATCCGCTCGAGCGTATGGACGACGCCGTTGACTTGCGGCCGCCACGCGTCGGTCGCGACCAGGATGCGCATCAAGCCGCTTCCGCCTCCGCGTCCGCCGGTTGGCTGGCGCGCGCCGCTGCGGCCGCTTCGCGCTGGCGCTGGGCGAAGGGCTTCGACCACGAGACGATCTCGAACTTGCCGTCGGCGTGCTCGACGACGAGCGAGCAGGATTCGACGAAATCGCCGGTGTTGACGTAGATCACGCCGTTGATCTCGCGGATCGTGGGATGGTGGATATGTCCGCACACGATGCCGTCGGCGCCGCGCCGCTTCGCTTCCCCCGCGAGTTCGCGTTCGAACGAGCCGATGAAATTGACCGCGTTCTTCACCTTCAGTTTGGCCCAGGCCGAGAACGACCAATAGCCGAAGCCGAAAAGCCGCCGGATCGCGTTGAAGCGCGTGTTGATGAACAGCGCCGCGTCGTAGGCCCAGTCGCCGAAATGCGCGAGCCACTTGGAATGACGCACCACGACGTCGAACTCGTCGCCGTGCATGATGAGGTAGGTCTTGCCGTCGGCCGCGACGTGCATCGCGTTGCGCACGATCTCGATGCCGCCGAAGGTCAGGCCGACGAACTGGCGCGCGAACTCGTCGTGGTTGCCCGGCACGAAGATCATGCGCGCGCCGTGGCGCACCTTGCGCAGCAGCTTCTGGATGACGTCGTTGTGCGCCTGCGGCCAATACCAGCCCGAGCGCAGCCGCCACCCGTCGATGATGTCGCCGACCAGAAAGATCGTGTCCGCGTCGTTGTGGCGCAGGAAGTCGAGCACCAGCTCCGCTTGGCAACCGCGCGTGCCCAGATGCAGATCGGAGATGAAGATCGTGCGGTAGCGCCGCATGCTGTCGTCTGATTTGGCCACGTGAGCCTCGCCGGTCGAGCGTCAACTCGTTGTCGCCTCGTTCCTTGCGCAGATTCTCATGTCGCGGGGATGACAACGCGCGGCGCGCCGCGGGCGGCGACGACGAGGGATCGGCCGCGCTCAACCCGGCAGGGAAACGGTCGTCGACGGCGCGAACAAATCGGCGAGAGCCGCCTCGCCGCTCGGCGTGAACCGCAGGATTCGCGTCCCCTCGATCCGGCGGACGAAATCGCGTTCGAAGAACCGTTCGAGCATGCGTGAGCCCAGCGATCCCGCCAGGTGAAATCGCCGTTCGCTCCAGTCGAGGCACGTCCGGCAAAGCGGTCTCTTCGACCGGCGCAGCGCGGCGACGTCGACGCCGAGCGCGCCGAACCGTGCCTCGCCGCTGGGGGTCACCGAAACGAGCCCGCCTTCGAGCGCGACGAATTGCGCGTCGCACAGCCGCGCGAACAGCTCGACGCCGCGCGCGCCCGCCAGATAATCGTAGCACACCCGCGCCTCGCGTAGCGCGGGATCGCGCGGCCCCGCGCGGACCCGCCGCCGATCGGCCTGGACCGCGAGGTGCATCAGCGCCTCGAGCGCCGCCCCGACGTCGGGCCCGGCTAGCGCGTAATAGCGATGGCGTCCCTGTTTGGCGACGCGGACGAGCCCGCCGTCGAGCAATTGCGCGAGATGGCCGCTCGCCGTCTGCGGCGTCACGCCGGCTTCGCTCGCGAGTTCGCTTGCGGTCAGCGCCTGCCCGCCCATCAGCGCGGCCAGGATGCTGGCGCGCGCGGGATCGCCGATCAGGGCGGCGTTCAGCGCGATGTCCGGACCCTCTTTCATCGGCCCGATCTTACCACGCGCCGGCGGCGAACGCTTCGGCGCCGCCCGAAGCTTTCCGCCGCGGCGATCGGCTAGAGTTCGGCGCATTCTCTGGAGGGTCATCCATGTCCGCCGGCCACCGCACGATTGTCCTGCCCGGCGCGCCCGCCGAGGCGAGCGCGGATCGACAATGGCGTCCCTCGCTTTTGCTCAACGAGCAGACGCTCGGCGCCGCCGACCGCCGCCGTCCCGTCCTCTACGTCCACGGCGCGACGTTTCCGTCGGCGAACTCGATCCTGTTCAAGTTCGGCGGCGCATCCTGGGCGGACGCACTGAACAGCGCGGGCTTCTCGGTCTGGGGCCTCGATTTCGCCGGCTACGGCGGCTCGGAGCGCTACCGCGAGATGGCCGCTGATGCGCCCCCGCCCGGCGAGCCCGTCGGCCGCGCCCCCGCCGCGGCGCGCCAGATCGAGCGGGCGGTCAGGGCCATCGTCGCCGGGACGGGCGTCGCGAAGGTCTCGATCATCGCCCATTCCTGGGGCACGATCGCGACCGGCAGGTTCGCCGGAGAATGTCCCGAACTGGTGGATCGCCTGGCGTTCTTCGCGCCGCTCGCGCGCCGCGAAACGCTGAAGAGCGTTCCCGCGCTCGGCCCATGGCGCTTTCTCAACCTCGAAGAACAGCGCGCGAGATTCGTCGAGGACGTTCCCCCCGGCCGCCCGCCGGTCCTGCTCGAACAGGATTTTGCGCGCTGGGGCGAAGTCTACCTCGCCTCGGACCCGACGAGCGCGTCGCGCAATCCGCCCTCGGTGAAGACGCCGAACGGCCCGATCGCCGACATCATGGCGGCGTGGTCGGGTTCGCTCGCGTATGATCCGGCGAAGATCGCGTCGCCGCTCGCGATTCTGCGCGGCGAATGGGACAGCCTCTGCGCCGACGCCGACGCGGCCTGGCTTCTCAGCGCCTTGACGTCCGTTCCGGAGAAAGTCGACATCAAAATCGCCGCCGCCACCCACCTGATGCATCTCGAGCAGAACCGGGGCGCGCTCCACCAAGCGGCGATCGCGTTTCTCAGCAAGGAAAAGAGGTTCCGATGATCGCCGTCATGTTCGAGGTCTGGCCCGCGCAGGGGCGCAGAAACGACTATATCGATCGCGCGGCGGCGCTGCGCGGCGAATTGGAGCGGATCGACGGCTTCATTTCGGTCGAGCGCTTCCAGAGCCTGAGCGAGCCCGACAAGCTGCTGGCGCTGTCGTTCTGGCGCGACGAGGAGGCGGTCGCGCGCTGGCGCAACCGTGCGGGCCACCGGGCGGCGCAGGCCGCGGGAAGGCGCGGCATTTTCCGCGACTATCGACTGAGGGTGGCGACCGTCTCGCGCGACTACGCGATGAACGACCGCGAGCAGGCGCCGCCCGACAGTCGGGCGGCGCACGCTCCCAGCGACCGCGAAGGAAGCTGAGCGCGCGCGATCAAACCGCGGCGTGTCTGTACATGAAGCGGCGCGCCTCGTCGTCCATCACGGTCTTGAAGACGAAGCGATCCTTCAGGCCCTTGGCGCGCGTGGCCGCGGGGCGCGCGTCGATCTCGTCGTGCAGCCGCTTGAGATGGGGAAAGCCCGCCCAGGCGTCGTCGCCGAGAATGAAGGGAACCATGCGCGCCCAGCCCCACACGTCCATGTCGACGATCGTGTAGGCGTCGCCGAGCATGTAGCGCCGATCGGCGAGGCGCTCGTCGAGCACGGTGAAATGGCGGCGCGCCTCGTACTGGTAGCGGTCGTTGGCGTAAGGGATTTTCTCCTTGGCGAAGTGCTTGAAGTGGACGGCCTGGCCGCAGAACGGGCCGACGCCGGTGGCGACGAACATCAGCCACGACAGCAGTTCGCCGCGCGCGGAAGGGCTCGCGGGAGGCAGGAACTTCCCGGTCTTTTCCGCGAGGTAGAGCAGAATCGCATTGCTGTCGAAGACGGTCGTCTCGCCGTCGACGATCGCCGGCACCTTGCCGTTCGGGTTCACCTTCAGATAGTCCGGCGCGAACTGTTCGCCCTTGCGCGTGTCGACGGGGATCGGCTCGTACGGCAGCCCGGCTTCTTCCAGGAACAAGGCGACCTTCGTCGGATTCGGCGAGCCGTTGAAGTAGAATTTCAGCATGGAGTCTCCGCACGTTTGGGCGCCTCGCGCCCGAAATCCGACTTCGCTTCGATGAACGCGCGCAAACTGCGTGCGATCGCGTACGAATGTCAATCGCGGCGAGCGCCCCCTATTCCACCCCCGCCCGCGCCAGCACCTTCTTGGCGCGCGTCCAATGCGGCAGGTCGAGCATTTCGCCGTCGAGCGAGACGACGCCGGCGCCGGGCGCGGCGGCGAAGGCGGCGATCACCGCGCGGGCGTGCGCCACCGCTTCGGCCGACGGCGTGAAGACCGCGTTGATGACCGGGACCTGCGCGGGATGAATGGCCATTTTGGCGGTAAAGCCGTCGCGGCGCGCCGCGAGCGCTTCGGCGCTGAGGCCCTCCGCGTCGCGGAAATTGGTGAACACCGCGTCGATCGCGCTCACGCCCGCCGCCACGGCGCCGATCAGCGTCAGCGTGCGCGCGAACGCATAAGGGCCGGCATAGGCGCCGTCGGGCAGGCGATTGGTCTCCGCGCCGAGGTCGGCGCTCAAGTCCTCGCCGCCCCAGGCGAGGCCTTCGAGCCGGCGGCTGCACCCGAGGTAGCTGGCGAAGCCGAAGAGGGCGCGCGCGGTCTCGCTGGCGATGGCGAGGATGCGCGTCGCGCCGTCGGGCAGGCCATGTTCGGCTTCATGAACCGCGAGTTTGGCGCCGAGTTGCTGCACGCTGGCGCCGCCGAGGCTTTTCGGCAGCACGATCGCGTCCGGCGCCGCGGGCATCACCGCCGCGAGATCGGCGTCGGCGAGCCCGCCGTCGAGCGGGTTGACGCGCACGAAGAGACGAGGGCGAGGCGCGAGCGCCCGCGTCTCGCGCAAGAACGCGGCGGCGGCGGCGCGAGCGGCGGGCTTGGCGGAAAGCGCGACCGAATCCTCGAGATCGACGATCAGCGCGTCGGCCCCGCTCGACAGCGCCTTGGCGAGCTTTCTTTCGTCGTCGCCGGGGACGAACAGCAGCGAGCGCATCGTCTTTAGACCGCCACGCTTGCGGGCGCCGGCCGGCGGACCATGAAGGCGGTGCGGCGGCATTCGGCGACCAGCGTCCCGTCCTGCTTGAAGGCGCGGTGGCGGAATTCGACCAGCCCGGCGTCGGCGCGCGATTTCGATGCGCGCGTGGCCAAAACCTCGGTGGTCGCGTTCACCGTGTCGCCTTCGAACAGCGGCGCCGGAAATCTCACGTTGGTCATGCCGAGATTGGCGATCGTCGTGCCGACCGTGGTGTCGTTGACGGAAATGCCGATGAGCAAGCCGAGCGTGAACAGCGAGTTGATCAGCGGGCGGCCCCATTCGGTCTCGGTGGCGCAGAAATGCGCGTCGATATGCAGGGGCTGCGGGTTCAGCGTCATATTGGAGAACAGCATGTTGTCCATCTGGGTGACGGTGCGCGTCAGGCGGTGGCGGAAGACCTCGCCGACGGCGAAATCCTCGAAATAGAGCCCGCCGCGCGGATGGGTCGGCGCCAATTGTGTCATTTTGAACCTCTTTGGCGCGGCCTCTTAATCGGCCGTTTACCGTAAATGGGCGATGAAGGGAGGGATGACCAACTCGGAAACGCTTCGGAGTCGGACGTGAGAGAGATCGAAGCCGTCGCCGAGCGGCCGCCGGCCCTCGACGCCGGCGAGCCCAGCATTGTGCGACGATTTCTCGCCTGGGCGCAACGGGCCGACGCGGAAGGCCGCGCCGAGGCCGCGAGCGCGCTGGCGCGCGCCTACCTCTATTCCGATCTCGCGCTTGAAGCGCGCGCCGAGGCCGCGCTGGGCCTCACCGCGGTGCTCGACGACCCTTCCGCCCTGGTGCGCCGCGCCCTCGCCGAGGCCTTCGCGAGCGCCGCCGAGGCGCCGCGCCATATCGTGCTGGCGCTCGCCTGCGATCAATCGGAGGTGGCGAGCGTCGTTCTCGCGCGCTCGCCGGCGCTCACCGACGCCGAGCTCGTCGATTGCGCCGCTCTCGGCGACGTCGCGGCGGAGACCGCCCTGGCGCGCCGCCCGCGCCTCAGCCCCGGCGTCGCCGTGGCGCTCGCCGAAATCGGCCGGCGCGAAGCGGTTCTGGCTCTTGTCGACAATCTCGAGGCCGACCTGCCGGCGAGCGCGCTGTGGCGCATTTTCGAGCGGTTCGGCGAGGACGCCGAGACGCGCGAGGCGCTGCTGTCGCGCGCCTGGCTTCCGCCGGCGCTGCGCAACGAGCTGGCGGCGGCGACGGCGCGCGCGCTCGCCGATTTCGCCGCGCGCTGCGATTGGCTGAGCCCCGAGCGCGCGCAGCGCATCGTGCGCGAGGCGCGCGAACAGGCGACCGTCGCGATTGTGCGCTCCAGCGAGGGCGAGGAGCTCGGCGAACTCGTGCGGCGCATGCGCGCCGCGGGGACGCTGACCGTGGCCGTGCTGATACGCGCCTTGCTCAGCGGCGATCGCGCCTTTTTCATCCACGCCCTGGTGGAGATTTCCGGCGTTCCCGAGCGACGCGTCGCCGCCTTCGCGCGCAACCCGGCGAGCCACGGCTTCGCCGCGCTCTATCGCAAGGCGCGCCTGCCGGCGGCGTTCCTGCCCGCCTTCCGCGCCGCCTTGGCCGGCCTGGAGGCGCTGAGGCCCGCCCGCGGCGACAAGGTCTCGCGCGCCCTGGCCGAGCGGGTGATCGAAGCCTGCGCGCGCGGGGGCCCCGACGTCGCCCCGATCCAGTCGCTGCTCTGGCGCCTAGCCGGCGAAGCCGCGCGCGAAGATGCGCGCACATTCGCCGACGACGCGACGCGCATCGAACCGCCGCGCCTCGCCGCCGCGTGGCTCGACGCGCCGAGCTACGCGCCGCTGCTGATCGAGGCGGTGGCCGCCGCGCTGGAGGACTTCGAGCCGCCGCCGGAGGCGCAGGCGGACGCCGATCCCGTCGAGGCGGAGTTCGAAGAGGGGCCGCCGCCGGTGCAATTGCCGCCCTACATGCTCGCCGCGCTCGCCGAGGCGGCGTGAGGGCGGGTCGCCTGGCGCGCGCTGTCGTCAGGTCGATCCGGCGCGGCCGTCAGATCGCAAAAGGCCTATCCGTGCCTCGCCCTACGGAATGCCAACGGCTTAGGCGCCGTTTTCGGTCCCGTCGCGACCCCGGAAGGCGCTTGGGTCCGGAAAGGGCTGCGCCCCGTCAGCGAGGCGCCGCCAACTCCATGGCTCGGGGACCGCGGTCGCAGACCGGCAGCGCCGAACTCGGAGAGGCAAAAATGGAAATAGGCGCCTGTCGCCGTAATTATCACCGTAATTACGTAATTAGTAATTACTCGCCGCAATTACGCTTGTCGGGGAGTCACTCAAACGCGGCGTACAATTATCCTCGAAATGACGTTCTATAACTGGGGAAGCGCATCCACGCCAACTTAACGTTTTTCGATTACACGCACCTGCTGGTTGCGTCGCCGCAGGGGCTTTCGGACGGCCGTTACTGCTTGGGGAACGGCTCGTCATGAGATCGACCGGTCACGATGAGAACGACAGATAGGGCTCAATCAAAGTTGGAGACGGGTTCTTTGGAGCTGGGTTGCGAAGAAAAGACGCGCCTGAGGGCGCGCCAGGAGGCTGCGCCGGCAAGCGAGGTCGGATCAACGGCAACCCTGCGCACGCGACCGGCAACGCTCAAGTGCCGTGAGCGAGGCCACCGCGAGGCTGAACGGGAGACGATCCTGGCCCAGGCCGTCGCCCAAACGACCGAGGCGATCCTGATCTTGGACAAGGAGCTTCGCGTCAATTACGCCAATGCCGCCTTTTGCCGGCAGGTCGGCCGCGCCGCGGAGGACTTGGTGGGCAAGCCGGTTGCGCGGTTCGGCCAGCCACTATTTCCGGGGATGCCGGGGGATCACCTCGCGTTCGAAGCGTGGATACGGGAGCGTGGATCTGTCAGCGGCGAGGCGGTGGCGCCAGGAGAGAACGGCGTCGCGATCCCTGCTTACGTGACCATTGCTCCGATCTCGGATGCTCGAGGCAATATTGTCGCTTACGTAGTGACACAAAGCGATCTGCGCCAAGTCAAGCAGGCCGAAGCTCGGCTGCGCGAAAGCGAACAGACGTTCCGAGCCATCAACGCCGCCGCGCAGGACGCCATCATCCTGCTCGATAACGCCAACCGCATTGTCTTATGGAACGAAGCGGCCAGCCGCATCTTCGGCTACGCCGCAGAGGAAGCGCATGGCCGGAATGCTCATCTGCTCGTGGCGCCTGCCCGCTATCACGATGCTCAAGCAGCGGCGTGGCCCCGGTTCGCCAAAGATGGTCAGGGAGCAGCGGCTGGCAAGGTGCTGGAGCTCGAAGCGCGGCGCAAGGATGGGGCCGAATTCCCCGTTGAACTCTCCGTCTCGGCCGTAAAGCTGAACGGGGAGTGGCATGCCCTGGGCATTGTGCGCGACATCTCCGAGCGCAAGCGGGCGGAGGAGGCGCTGAAACGCACAAACCGTGCGCTGCGAACAATCACCGCGGGCAACATGACGCTGATTCATAGCACGAGCGAACCGCAGCTCCTGGCCGATATGTGCCAAGCAGTCGTCGAGCAAGGCGGTTACCGTCTCGCCTGGATCGGGTTCGCAGAGCAGGACGAGGACAAGGGCCTGCGGCAGATGGCCAGCGCAGGCCATGAGGCGGGCTGCTTGAACTCGCCGCGGATGAGCTGGGCCGACAATGAGTGCGGGCAGAACCCCGCTGGCCGAGCAGTGCGTTTTGGCGCGCCGCAGATCGCCAAGGACATTCTTGCGGATTCACGACATGCCCCCTGCCGTGAGCATGCGCTCAAATATGGCTATGCTTCGTGTCTGGCGCTGCCGCTCAAGGAAGATGGCGGCCAGGCTTTCGGTGTGCTGAACATTTGCGCCGTGGAGCCCAGCGCCTTCGACGACGACGAGGTCCGGTATTTGCAAGAGCTTGCCGGCGATCTTGCCTTCGGGGTTCTGACGTTGCGCACGCGCCAGCAGCGCGACCGCTATCAGCAGGAGAATCTCAGAAGTCTGGACCGCCTTAAGGAGGCGCTTCTTGGCACCATCCGCGCCGTCGCCCACATGGCCGAAATGCGCGACCCGTACACCGCCGGCCATCAGACCCGCGTAGCCGATCTGGCTTGCGCCATCGCGCGCGGGCTAATGCTGGACGCCGACCGCATCGAGGGGCTGCGCCTCGGCGCCATGATCCACGATATCGGCAAGATCTCGGTCCCGGCCGAAATCCTCAACCGGCCGGGCAGGCTGAGCGCGCCGGAATTCGAAATCATCAAGACGCATGCCGAGATCGGCTACGAGATCATCAAGGAGATAGACTTTCCCTGGCCAGTGGCGACGATGGTGCGGCAGCACCACGAGCGTCTCGATGGTTCCGGCTACCCGCAAGGTCTTAAGGGCGATGCGATCTGTCTGGAGGCGCGCATCCTCGGCGTCGCCGACACCGTGGACGCCATGACCGCCCATCGGCCCTACCGCCCCGCCTTGGGCATCGAAAAGGCGCTCGCCGTCATCGAGGCCGAACGCGGGCGGACCTTCGATGTCGACGTTGTCGACGCCTGCCTGCGGCTGCTCCAGAGGGAGGGATATCCGGTTGGCGAAGGGCAATCGCCCAACCATGCCGCCTGAGAAGTGGTTGCTGTTTCTTGACCGCAGGCGATTCCCGGACGCGCCTTCGAAACTGATCGGGTTACGAAGATCAGCCCTTCCACGTCGTTCTGTCACGCCGCTAGCGATGACCGCGACGCGTCGAATCCACCCATCCAACCGGCCGGCGCCAAGCGTCATATTTTCACCAGCCCGCGCTTACGCCACCTCGACGCCCGCCAGGCTGGCGCGCGCCTGCGCGATCGCCTTGGCGAGCACCTCTGCGCTCTGCGCGCCGGGCACGCCGAAGCGCGAAGCGAAGATGAAGAACGGCACGCCGGTGACGCCGATCGATTGCGCCTGGGCGATCTCCGCCTGCACCGCCTCGACGTCGCGGCCGTCGGCGAACAGTTTCGCCACGACGTCGCCGTCCATGCCGCCTTCGCGCGCGACTTCGACGAGCAGGGCGCGCTCGCCGATGTCGCGGCCTTGCTCGAAATAGAGCTGGAACAGGCGCTCGACGATCCTGTCCTGCACGTCGGCGGCCAAGGCCCAGCGGATCAGCCGATGCGCGTCGAGCGTGTTGGGCGCGCGGGCGATTTGCTCGAAGCGGTAGGCGATGCCGACTTCGGCGCCGAGCGCGGTCAGGCGCGCGTGGACCTCGTCGAGCCGCTTGTCGTCGCGGAACTTGTTCTTGAGATAGACGCGCCGGTCGAGGCCGCCGGCGGGAATCGACGGGTCGAGCTGATAGGGCCGCCAGCGCACCGCGATTCGTCCGCCGTCGGCTTCCCCGAGCGCCAGCGCCAGCCGCCGCTTGCCGAGATAGCACCAGGGACAGACGACGTCGCTGACGACGTCGATGGTCAACGCTTGCTCGGCTGCGCTCATGTCGTCCTCCAACGCGCCAGTATGTGGGCTCGACCGCGCCGGCCGCAAGCCCGCGAGCAAGAGAGGCGAGAGTCCGGGCGGTCTGTAGGCGCGGCCGTCGGCCGCGCTGGTTCGGCCGTGTCGACCTTCGCAAAACGAGGCGCTTCGCGCCGGACGCGGTCGCCGCCCGCGTCTACAGGAGACCGCCGCCCGGACTCTTGCCCCTCTCACGGCGCCGCGCGCCACCAGGACTGGATATTGACGCCGAACATCGGCGTCTTCTCGGGGCGCCGAAGCGCCGAGGAATAGGCGATCCATTGGTCCGGCGCGTAGAACAGCGGCACGATATAGAAGCCCGACAGCAGCAGTCGGTCGAGCGCGCGCACCGCGGCGACGAAATCGTCGTGGCCGCGCGCCGCCACGACGGCGCCGATCATCGCGTCGATCGCCGGCGAGGCGACGCCGCAGATGTTGTACGAGCCCTCCATCGTCGCCGCCGGCGAGCTCCAGCGGCCGCGCTGCTCGTTGCCCGGCGAGGGCGAGGCGATCCACGAGCCGATCATCATGTCGAAGTCGAACCGCGCGCGGCGGCGCTGGTACTGCACTTCGTCGACGAGGCGCACGTTCGCCTCGATCCCGATGCGCGCGAGGCTTCGCGCATAGGCGAGCGCGAGGCGCTCCTCCTGGCGCGTCTTGACGAGGATCTCGAAGGCGAGCGGCTCGCCGCGCGCGTTCGACAACGCGCCGCCGCGCAAATAGTAGCCGGCGCGCGCGAGGAGGTCGAGGGCGCGGCGCGCCAGCGTCCGGTCGCGCCCCGTTCCGTCGGAGACCGGCGGCGCCCACCGCCCCTCCATGACGTCGTCGCGCGCGGCGCCGGGGAAGGGGGCGAGCAGCGCGCGCTCGAGCGCCGAAGCCGGCCGCCCGCCCGAGGAGAGTTCGCTGTCGTCGAAGAAGCTCTGCGAGCGCTTGTAGACGCCGTCGTAGAGATTGGCGTTGATCCATTCGAAATCGAACATCGTCGCCAGCGCCTCGCGCACGCGCACGTCCGAAAAAAAGGCGCGGCGCGTATTGAAGGCGAAGCCGGAGACGCCCTTGGGCAAGCCATAGGGAATCGCCGCCTTGATGACGCGCCCGTCGCGCGCGGCGGGAAAATCGTAGCCCTCGAGCCAGCGCGTCGGATCGTCCTCGAGGCGGAAATCGGTGAGCCCGGCCTTGAAGGCTTCGAACATCGCCGAGGCGTCGCGGTAATAGTCGATGCGGATCTCGTCGAAATTGTAGAGCCCGCGCGTGATCGGCAAGTCGCGCGCCCAGTAGTCGGGGTTGCGACGCAGCACGAGCCGCTGACCGGGCTCGACCTGTACGACGCGGTAGGGGCCGGAGCCGACGGGAATCTGCAACGTCTGATCCTCGAAATGCTCGGCGTCGGTGTGGGCGCGCGAGAGCACCGGCATCATCGCCAGAATCAGCGGCAGTTCGCGGTCGTTGGCGCCGGAGAGATCGAACCGCACGGTCGTGTCGTCGGGCGTCTCGACGCGTTTGACCAGCGCGTAGGCGGCGCGCTGCGAGGGAAGCCCCTTCGTCTTGAGCAGGTTGAAGGAGAAGACGACGTCGGCGGCGGTTATCTTGCCGCCGTCGGAAAAATGAGCGGCCGGGTCGATATGAAAGGCGATGAAATCGCGCGCATCGTCGGTCTCGATCGACCGCGCGATGAGGCCGTAAAGCGTGAAAGGCTCGTCGGCCGAACGCATCATCAACGATTGATAGACGTTGCCGACGAGGCCCTGCGCGGTCGACAGAGCCTTGACGTTGTACGGATTGAGGCTGTCGAACGCGCCGAGATAGGCGAGGTCGAGGCGCCCGCCCTTGGGCGCGTCGGGGTCGACGTAGGGCAGATGCGCGAAGTCCGGCCCGAGCGCCGGGGCCCCGTGCATGGCGATCGCGGTGGTCGGCGGCGGCTCGTCGGCTCGCGCCGCCCGGCCGGGCGCCGCCGCCGCGGCGAGGGCGGCGGCGAACAGGAGAATCGGCAGGAGTTTCATGCGGCTATCTTAGAGAACAGGCGCCCGCGCGTCACGGCCGCCCGCGCTCGGGGGGCCGCGGTCGGGTGTGGCCGCCGGGCCTCGCTCGTTCGACAAGATGCCGCGGGCGCGAAATTCTTGTTGGATTGTCGCGCCGAATATGGAAAGAGGTCGCGGACAGCGCGATCGCGGGGCGCGCCCCTTTGTGGCCTTATTGTCGCGGCAAGGGTCGCCGGCGCCGCGTCGATGCGTGGCAAGAGCTTCTGATCACCGATCGAAAGGACGATTCATGACGTTCCCGTTCGTGCGCTTTGGCGCCTTGATTTTGGCCGCCGGGCTGGTCTTGACGGCGGACGGCGCGTTCGCCCAGACCGCCGCCCCGGCTCCGGCGCCGACGGCCGCGGCGCCGGCTCCCGCCGCCGCCGCGCGGCCGACCGGACCGGTGAAGCTCGACCTGATCCCCATGCAGGCGCCGTGGACGAAGATCTGCGGCAAGGACCAGGGTTCGGGCAAGGAGGTCTGCTACACCACCCGCGATTTCGGCCAGGCGGCCGACCAGCCGCCGACGCTGGCGATCGCCGTCTATCAGATGGCCAACGAGGAGCGGCGCATCGCTCGCTTCCTTCTGCCGGTCGGCCTGCTGCTGAAGCCCGGCTTCCGTCTGGTGATCGACAAGACCGAGCCGATCGACGGCAAGTTCGCGATCTGCTTCCCCAACGGTTGCTTCGCCGAGGCCGAACTGAACGGCGCCGCGCTGGGCGCCCTGAAGAAGGCGCAGACCGCCAGCGTGATCGTCCGCAACCAGGCCAATCTCGAAGTCACCTTCAATTTGCCGATGAAGGATTTTGGAGCGGCGTTCGACGGCCCGGCGGTCGATCCGAAGGTGCTCGCGCAGCAGAACCAGGAGCTGCAAAAGCAGCTCGAGGAAAGGGCGCGCCTGCAACGTGAGCAACTCGAGAAGCAGCAGCAGTCCGGCGCTCCCGCCGCCACGCCCGCGCCGGCGAAGTGACGCGCCGCGCCGATCCCCTTCTCCCCGCATAGGGCGTCCGAAGGACGCCCGTCCTCGTCGGGCTTTGCGGGAGAAGGCGGCGGCGCAGCGGCCGGATGAGGGCCCGCCCAAACCGACGCGTTATTGGCCCGCAAACCGTATCAGTTCGCCATCCACTTGCCGCGCGCGCGGTAAGTGCCGTTTTCGCAGCGCACGAACATGGCGTCCACCTGCGGATGGCGCACCGGCTCGCCGGACTCGTCGGGCAGCAGGTTCTGCTCCGACACGTAGGCGACGTACTGGGTCTCGGCGTTTTCGGCGTAGAGGTGATAGAAGGGTTGGTCCCTGCGCGGGCGCACGTCCTCGGGGATCGAGCGCCACCATTCCTCGGTGTTCGCGAACGTCGGGTCGACGTTGTAGATCACGCCGCGGAACGGATAGACGCGGTGCTTGACGATTTGGCCGATGCCGAACTTGGCGACGCGGGTTTCCATGGGACCGGGAACTTCACTCAAGGCGGCTTGCGTTACGACGCGCGCCCGCCGCTGTCAATTTCTCGCCCGCCTTTATAAATTATAGCGCGTTGCGAAGGTTGGATCCTTTTGCGCGACCTGACGGGCGAGGTCGACGATGACGCGCGCCTGCTTCCACGTCGCGTCGTCCTGCATCTTGCCCTCGATCATCACCGCCCCAGATCCGTCGGGCATCGCGGCGAGGATTTTCTGCGCGAACGCGACCTCCGCGGGGTCGGGCGAAAACACCGCCTTGGCGATCTCGATCTGGCTGGGATGCAGGGTCCAGGCGCCGGCGCAGCCCATGAGGAAGGCGTTGCGGAACTGCGTTTCGCAGGCCGCGGGGTCGGAAAAGTCGCCGAACGGGCCATAGAACGGCTTGATGCCGTTGGCCGCGCACGCGTCGACCATACGCGCGATCGTATAGTGCCAGAGATCCTGCTGCGCGCTCGATCGGGGCGCGCCGGGCTCGCTCGGGTCGGCAAGGACGCGATAATCGGGGTGGCCGCCGCCGACCCGCGTCGTCTTCATCGCGCGCGAGGCGGCGAGGTCCGCCGGTCCGAGGCTCATGCCGTGCATGCGCGGGGACGCCGCCGCGATGGCGGCGACGTTGTTGACGCCCGCGGCCGTTTCGAGGATCGCATGCACGAGAATGGGCTTGCTGACCGCGTGCCGCGCCTCCAGCAGAGCGATGTGCTGGTCGATGAAATGAATGTCCCAGGGGCCCTCGACCTTGGGCAGCATGACGACGTCGAGCTTGTCGCCGATTTCGCCGATCAGGCGCGTCATGTCGTCGAGGAACCAGGGGGAATTGAGTGCATTGACGCGCACCCATAGTCCCGTCGCGCCGAAATCGACGGCGCGCGCCATGGCGATGAATCCTTCGCGCGCCGCCGCCTTCGCTTCGATCGGGATCGCGTCCTCGAGGTTGCCGAGGACGACGTCGACCTGGGCCGCCAGTTCGCCGACCTTGGCGCGCATCTTTTCGATGTGCGGCGGCACGAAATGGATCATGCGCTCGAGGCGCGAGGGCAATTCGCGAAAGGGGCGCGGCGCGCCGATCGCGAGGGGTTCGAGAAATTTGCGCGGCGCCTTCATTGCCAACTCCGCTGGGCTTGCGTGAACGGGATCACGCCATAGGGCGTATCGGCTTCGGCGGCAATATCGCGCCGCGCCGCGCTCATCCGCCGCTGGGGAGCGCGGCGATGGTCGGCGCCGACCACGGCCCGTAGAGCACGATCGTCAGCCGGGCCGCGTTGGCCGAAGGCGCGCCCTGCGCGTCGGCCTGCGTCGCCACCAATCGCGCGTCGAACTGGCGCGCCGCCATGTCGATCGCGCCGTCGACGGTGATCAAGGCCCCCGGTCCTTCGATCCGGGCGCCGGTTATTCTGGCCACGCCCTTGTCGATGGCGAGTTGAGCGCGCGCGCGCGTGAAGGTGGTTTGCCCGACCGCCATGTCGCGGGCGACGTCGGTCGGTCGCCGCAGGCTTCGGCGCAACGCTTCCTCGACGTTGACGCCGTCGACGACGCCCGGTTGCAGGTCGAGCGAGACGGTTCCCGAAAGGGAAGCGACGGAGTCGGCCGGCGCGAAACCAGTCGATCGCAGGGAAAACTCGAACCCGCCGCGTCCTTTGTAGCCGTTTCGACCGAAGTCGGCGAGAGCGGCGCCGATGTCGGCGTCGACGAGCGAGCCGGCCCCATGCGCCTCCAGCCCGTCCGCCCCGCGCGCCAGCGTCAACTGGCCCTTCAAGACGCCCTGGTAGGCGTTGGCTTGCAGCATCGTCGCGGTGAGCCGCCCGTCGTTGCAAATGAGCGAGCCGGCCGCGTCGTCGATGCGATGGCCGCGCCAATCGACGTGCGCGGCGGAAATTCGCAAGTCGAGATCGAGGCCGGGCGCCGGCGCGAAGCCGAAGGGCTGCGAGCTCCAACCGCCTTGCGCGTTCGTGAACGTCGAAGGCTCGCCGAGCAGAGGCTCGATTTTCAGCTCGTCGGCCGCGAGCGTGCCGGAAATCGACGTCCGTTCGCCTTCGCGCGAGAGCGTCAGCGCGCCCTCGAACGGCTGCCCGGCGAGCTCGAACCGCGCTTCGCTCAGCGCGAGCGAGGCGCCGCGCGTCTGCGCCTTGCCCCGCAGGGAAAGGGCGTCGCCGACGATCAGCGGCGCGGGGGGAGCGCCCAAGAGGCGCTCCAGCGCGCCGAGCGAGCGGATCTGCGCCGAGAGTTCGCCCGAGAATCCCGTGGCGGCGTCGCCGCCCCACGTCCCGTCCAAGGCGAGGGAGAGCGGGCGCGAATCGATCGCGAGATCGACGCCGGTCGGGCGCTTTTCCAGCCCCTCGCGCGGGTTGTCGATCGTGCCTTTGATCGCGACGTTTTCGTCGCGCCATGCGCCGGCGAGGGAGAAGCTCATCGGCTTCTCGGCGCCCGGCCAATCGAAGGATCCGTCGAGATTCTCGATCAGGGTGTCGAGCCGACGGGCGGCGCTCACGATATGCAGCACGCCGCCGTGCAGGCGCACGTGCGACCACAGGGCGAGCGGCGCGCCGTCTTCGGCTCGGGAAAGGACGCGCCGTTCGGCCGCGACCGGCGCCGCGTCGAGATCGATGAACGCGGTCGGGCTGCGCAAGGTCGCCCCGACAGGGATGAAGCGGCCGCGCAGCAGTCCCGCCAGCGAAAGGGGAAAGCTCGCGACCGGCGCGCTGAGCACGCTTCGATCGTCGGCGCCGGCCAGCTCCACGCCGACGAAGCGAAGCGTCGGCCAGGGAAGCAACGCCAGCGTCGCGCGCGCCGGGCCTCGCCACTGCAATCCGACGCGCGGCGAGATCGCCCGATTGATTTCGGCGGCGACCTTGGCGGAGCGCAGCGGCCAATGAGTCGCGCCGCCGATCAAGAGCGCCAGAGCGCCCAGCAAGCCGACCGCCCATTTCACGCCATGGCGCATTCCGTCCGCTCCGCTCGGTCGCGACGCGGGCAGGCCCGCCGCGGTCGCGCGCCCTAGCTACAGCGTTTTTTCGCCTCGCGCGACTGGGACGCGCGCCGGCTGGCGTTGCGCCGAAGATTTGCCGGGCGCGGCTCCGCGCCAGCGGGCTAGTTCGTCGCCGAGACCGGCGCCTCGAGGAAGCGAATCTCGTTGGCGCCGCGCGGGTCGACGTCGGGCGGCGGCGCGGCGGCGATCTCGCTGCGCTCGACGCCGCGCGCGGCCGGGACGCCGGCGCGCTCGATCGCCGCCAGCGCCGCGCGCCGATCCTCGGGCATCGGCGCCGCGGCCAAGGTCGCGAAGTCTCCACGCTCATGCGGCGCGCGATCCTCGCCGCGAAATACGAGCAAACCGCGCGGCGTCATTACCGCGTCGCCTTCGCGCAGCGTCGGGTCCTCCCAGTAGGGCGGATTTGGCGTGAGCGCGCGACGGCAGGCGCAGGCGCCGTCGCGCGCCGTCCGATAACGCAGGGCGGCGGGCAGGGCGGCGTACCGCTCGCCGCTCATCGTGGCCGCGTCCTCGATCCTGTCCGACCCGGCGCGCAGGAAATAGAGCGCGGTGGGCGCTTCGGGGCAGAGCGCGGCGCAGCTCGCTTCCTGGCCGGCGATTTCGCCGCTCCCCGAGAGCGAGGCCGCGGGGAAGAAGAAACCGTCGCAGAGGCGCACGCAGACCGGACGGCGCGGCGCGGGTCGCATCGCGTTCGCGCCCGCGCGTTTCCTATGCGGGGAGGCGAGGGCCGGATCGAGCGGAATTTCGACGAGCCGCGGTGCGCTCCCGCCCGCCGCCCACGCCGGGTCGAGGGCCGCAGCGAGGGCGGCGAGGACGCCGCGCCTGACGTTCGACGCGCCGGCGAGATCGGATTGCAGCGCGACCCAACTCGCCGCGAAGAGCGCCGCGCCGGTCGCCAGGGCGGCGAACGCGCGGCGTCGGCGCCGGCTTGCCGCCGTTTCGAAGGACAGGCCGCGGATGTCGACGGACTTGGGCAATCCCGCAATCGAACGGCCGGCCACGAAACGCTCCCGATAAGCGGAAACGACGGCCGCAGCAGTCGCGATCCGCATTTCCTAACGAAGGATTAAGATTGTCCTGCGGTTTGTCGCAATCGGAATCGAGCGTCGTGGTTATTTCGGCCGCATCGAGACGGTCGCGACGACGGGCTCGCGCGCCGGACGCGATCGCCGCGCGCGTCGCCAAGAGACCGCCGCCGCGCCGCAGGCTCGAACCGGGGACGGCGGCGTTACGGCGAGAGTGCGCTCATCTCGCCGCAGCTCGACGGCAGCCGTGGAGAACTCATCGGGTCGGGAGTTAAGCGCAGCGGCGCCGTTACCCGGCGCTGAACGAGGCCAGCCGGTCTGGCGCACACGGGCTAGCCTCTCTTCGCAAGCAAGTTCATCGCTTTGAGGCTGGTGACGACTTCGCCTTCCTGATTGATCCCTTCCAACAACGAAACGACCATTCCTCGGTCGGGTTTGGAGCGTGAAGGTTTCGCTTCGAGAATCGAAATGCGGAGCTGCAATCGATCGCCTGGTCGAACCGGGCGATACCAGCGGACCTCATCGACTCCGGGCGAAGCGCGGCTCGCCACCGCGGACAGATAGTGATCGACGAATAGACGCATCATCAGGGCGATCGTGTGCCATCCGCTCGCGATCAGCCCATGGAACGGACCCTGCGCGGCCTTCTCGGGATCGGTGTGCATTGTTTGTGGGTCGAAGCTCTCGGCGAACGAGATGATCTCTGCTTCCTCCATCGCTATCGGGCCGAATTCAAACACCGATCCCTCCACGTAATCCTCGAAATATCGATCATCGATCGGGACGGAAAAGGTGGAACTCGTCATCGACTTACTCCTGAAAATTGATCTCGTTCCGTGAATTTCGTCACGGCGACAGCGCGCTCAGCCCGCCTCCGCCCGGCGCTGAGCTCCTCGCGATGGCGGGTCAAACCGATCGCAAACCGTTCTGAGGGCGCTGTCATCGGAACCCGAAAGCCTCACGCGGGGACCCAGGCGGCGGGCGCTCGCATCGTGCGGCGGAGACGCTCATCGGCCTGCCGCGTGGCGTCGAGCGGCGCGGCGTCGAGAATGAAATCGACGCCGCTTTCGCCGAAACTTGGCGCGACCTGATTGATCAGGCCGCGCTCGGCGGGTCTAATACGGATGTTCAGCGTATCCCGCTTGGCCGACGTCGCGGCCATGACGATCCTCCGGATTTGTCGGCATCATAGTGTGGAGGAACGACATCGTCATCGACGCTCACGCCTTGCGGCGCTTGCGCTGGCGGTACTGGTCGGTGATCACGGCGGCGATGATGACCGCGCCCTTCATGATTTCCTGATAATGGGCGCCGACGTTGAGGAAGGTGAAGCCCGAGGTCAGGACGCCCAGGATCACCGTGCCGATCACCGTGCCGGTCATGCGCCCGACGCCGCCGGCGAGCGACGTGCCGCCGATCACCGCCGCGGCGATCGCGTCGAGCTCGAAGCCGACGCCCACCCCCGCCTGTCCGCTGATCGCGCGCGCGGTCTGCACGATGCCGGCCAGACCCGAAAGCCCGGCGGCGAGCATGTAGACGAGGACGATGTGACGCTCGACATTGATGCCGGAGACGCGCGCGGCGAGCGGATTGGCGCCGATGGCGTAGGTGAACTTGCCGTAGCGCGTGTAGCGCAGCGCGATATGGAAGATCGCCGCCACGACGAGGAAGATCACCACCGGCCACCAGCCGGAGCCGATCACGGCGAAGGAATCCTCGAGATTGCCGATCGGCTCGCCGTCCGTATACCAGTCGGCGACGCCGCGCGCCGACACCATCATGCCGAGCGTGGCGATGAAGGGCGGAATTTTCGTGTAGGCGATCAGGCTGCCGTTGATCAGGCCGGCAAACAGGCCGCAGATCAGGCCGGCCGCCACCGGAAAGAACGGATTCAGGCCCGTCAGACCGGGATAGATCGCATGGCTGAATCCGGCGGTCTGGGCGAAGCTGGCGGCGACCATCGCGGTCATGCCGACCAGCGAGCCGGACGACAGGTCGATGCCGCCCATGATGATGGTCTGCGTGACGCCGATCGCGATGATGCCGATCACCGCCTCCTGCAGGATCATGATCTTCAGGCGCAGCGGATTCGCGATGAAGCTCTGGCCGACGAAAATCCAGCCCAGAACTTCGAATAGCAGCATCATGCCGATCATGACGCCCAGAATGTTGATCTCCGGCGGCAGACGGCGGCGCGCCGCGCTCGGCGCCTCGCTCTGGGCGGCGGCGTTGGAAGCGTGCTGGATGGCCACGATGTTCCTTCCTCGTCGAAAAGTCGCGCGCTATTGCGACGCGAGCTCCATGATCTTGACCTGCGTTGCGTCCTTGCGATCGACGATGCCGGTCATGCGCCCCTCGTGCATCACCAGCACGCGATCGCTCATGCCGAGCACCTCGGGCATTTCCGACGAAATCATCAAGACGGCGACGCCTTTGACCGCCAGCTCGCTGATCAGCCGGTGGATTTCCGCCTTGGCGCCGACGTCGATGCCGCGCGTCGGCTCGTCGAGAATGAGAATGCGCGGATGGGTCATCAGCCAGCGCGCGACCAGAACCTTCTGCTGATTGCCGCCGGAGAGATTGAGGACCGGCTCATCGAGATCAGGCGTGCGCACCCTCAGGCTCGCCGTCTGCTCCCGGCACAGGGCTTCAACCGCCTTCTCCGCGACGAAGCCAGCGCGCACATGGCTGTGACGCAGCAGCGCGATCTGCATATTGTCCACGACGCTGAGCAGCAGGAAACAGCCGCTCTCCTTGCGATCCTCGGTGAGAAAGGCCATCCCGGCGTCCATCGCTACACCCGGATTGCGGATCGCGATCTCTTTTCCCTCAATAGCGATCGTGCCCGAGGTCGCCGGCGTCACGCCGAACAGCGTCTCGGCGACGTTGCTGCGCCCGGAACCGACCAGCCCGGCCAACCCAAGAATCTCGCCCTTGCGCAAATCGAAGGAGATGTCGCGAAAGCGTCCTTCGAGCGTCAGGTTTCTGACCGAGAGCGCGACCTCGCCGATCGGCGCGGTCAGCTTGGGAAACATCTGGGTGATTTCACGCCCGACCATCATCTTGATGATCTCGTCGCGCGTGACGTCGGCGGCGGGATGCTCGCCGACAAACTTGCCGTCGCGAAACACCGACACTTCGTCGGCGATTTCGAACAGCTCGTTCATCTTGTGGGTGATGTAGATGATGCCCTTGCCCTCGGCCTTGAGGGTGCGAATGATTTGGAAGAGATGCGTGACTTCCCTCTCCGTCAGCGCCGACGTCGGCTCGTCCATGATCAGGACGTCGGAGTCGTAGGACACCGCCTTGGCGATTTCGACCATCTGCCGATTGGCGACGCTGAGGTCGCGCACTTCAGCCTCGGGGTCGATGGAGATGTCGAGCCGGTCGAACAATTCGCTGGTGCGCCGCCGCATTTCCTTGTGCCGGACCAGGCCGAAGCCGTTCAACGGCTCGCGGCGGATCCAGATGTTTTCCGCCACCGTCATGAAATTCATCAGGTTGAGCTCCTGATGGATCATCGCGATGCCGTATTGCAGCGCGTCGAGCGGCGAGGTCAGATGGATTTCCTGGCCCTTGAGCCGGAAGGAGCCGGAGTCCGGCCCATAAATGCCGGCGACGATCTTCATCAGCGTCGACTTGCCCGCCCCGTTCTCACCCATAAGAGCGTGGACGTGGCCGCGCTTGAGGCGGAAGGAGACGTTGTCGAGCGCCAGCACGCCGGGAAAGGCTTTGCGGACGTTCTCGACCTCGAGCAGAAACTCCGCGCCGGGAACGGCGCCGCTCTGGCGGACGACTTGCGCTGTCGAAGGGCCGATCGTTCCCATGGCGCTCTCTCCCGGGACAACGCAACGCCGCTCGCAGGCCAGCGCGCCGCGTCACCCTATTCATAACCGGCATTGCGACCGGACGAAACGCCGAATTCGACTTCGGCGCACGCTCGCAGGCGCGCGCCGGCTTTCTCGCCTTGTCAGTTCTTCTTCATGAAGTTGGCCATATTGTCCGGCGTCACCAGCTGGAAGGGAATGTAGACCTTCTTCTCGACCGTCCCTCCGGCGGCCAGCTTGAGCGCCGCGTCGACCGCGCCCTTGCCCTGGCCGGCGGCGTCCTGGAACACCGTGACCTTGAGATCGCCGGCCTTCATCGAGGCGAGGGCGTCCTGCGTCGCGTCGACCCCTCCAACGATCGCCGCCTTGGTGTCGACGCCCGCCGCCTTCATCGCTTGCAGCGCGCCGATCGCCATTTCGTCGTTGTTGGAGACCACCGCGTCGTACTTCAGGCCCTTCGACAGCCAGTTGGTCATCAGGTTCTGCGCCTTGGTGCGATCCCACGACGCGGTCTGCTCGGCGATGATCTTCATGCCGCTGCATGCGGGGGTCGCGATGACTTCGTGAATGTCCTTGGTGCGTTGCACCGCCGCCTGGTTGGAGAGTTCGCCCTCCATGACCAGGATGTCGCCCTTGCCGCCGAGCAGCTTGCAGATCTGCTGGGTCTCGAGCGTGCCCGATTCCTTTTCGTTCGAGGCGACGAAGGCCGCCTTCGGGCCGAGCGCGTCGACGTCGGCCGGCTCGCGATTGACGTAAACGAGCGGCACGCCGGCCTCGGCGGCGGCCTTGGTGATCGCGGCGGTGGCGCTGGTGTCGACCGGGTTGACGATGATCGCGTCGACCTTGTTGGCGATGAAGTTCTGAACCTGGCTGAGCTGCTTGGAGACGTCGTCCTTGGCGTCCTCGATTTGCATCGACACGCCCGGCTGCGTCTTGGCGTAGTCGCTCATGCCGTTGCGCAGCACGGTGAGAAAGTTGTCGTCGAACTTGTCCATCGACACGCCGATCTTGGCGGCCATCGCCGGGCTCGACAGGATCGTCGCGACGGCGAGCGCGAATGCGAAACGCTTCATGATTCACTCCTCCCTTGCGGCGCCCGGCAGCGCCTTAACTGATCGCCGGATGCCCTTCTCGCGGGCGTTGACCTCGCTCCCCACGGGAAAGCGCGGATTTCTTGCGGGCGCGCCTCGCGGCGTCGCCAAGAAGAACCGTTCGGGCGGGATTTCCGCGCCGCGATCGCTCGGCGAGGCGGAGGCCCGTGGACGACGAAACGACGAAGACCCGACGCGCGGCCGTCGCCTTCATTGCCCCTGTCCCCCGCCATCGATTGGCGGAAGCGCCAGCCGCGGACCTCGTGAAAGCCGATGTTGGCGTGAACGTAACAAATGTTCCAAAAGCAGTCAATATCAGAATGGATATTCCAAAACGCAGAGGCGCTGCGGCGCGGCGCGCCGGCGTCCACGGCCGTTTCGCCCCTCAGATATTGGTCGGCAGGAACAGATCGAAGGGCACGACGATCTGGCTCGCCGCCTCGATCGCCGGGGCCGCGAGGGCGTGCGCCATCGCCTCGAGCGCGCGGTCGGCGAGGAGCGCGGTCGGCGTCGAGATGATGGCGCTCAGAACGCCGTCGATCAGCGCGGCGCGGCTCATGGGCGTCAATTCGTTGCACACGACGGCGAGCGGTTCGCGCCTCGCTTCGTCGCGCGCGGCCGCGATCGCGCCTTCCATGCCGCCGCCGCAGACGTAGAAGCCGACGAGATCGGGGTGGCGCGCGAGCAACTCCTGCGTCGCGGCGTAGGCGAGACGCGAATCCTCGAGATTGACCAGCGGCTCCAGCGGCTGGAACGCGGGCGCATGTTCGCGCAGATAGGCGCGAAACGAGATCTCGGCCGTCTCCTGGCAGAGATAGCGGTGCGAGCCGACGATGATGCCGATCTTGCCGGGCCGCGCCGCCGCCCTGGCGACGATCCAGGCCGCGGTGCGCCCTTCCTTGCGATTGTCGCGGCCGACATAGCCGGCGCGCGCCTCGGCGGTGAGATCGGAGAGCATGGCGAAGGTCGGGACGCCGCGCGCGCGCAGGCGGGCGATCGCCTCGGACACATGGGGATGATCGACCGAGACGACGCCGATCGCCCGCGCCGCCTCGCCCATCCGCAGCAGGCGTTCGGCGATGGTGGCGGGCGAAAGCTCGCTGACGTATTCGACGATCGCCTTGCCGCGCACGTCGGCGAGCCGCGCCGTCGCCGCCTCCAGATCGGCGCCGAGCCGGCGGTAGAACGCGTCGGGCTTCTGCAAGAGAAAGCTGAAGGTCAGCGTCGGCGCGTCGAGGCGCACGCGTCGTTTGATGAGCGGCGCGCCGTGAAAGCCGATCGCCTCGGCAGCGCCGAGCACCCGTTCGGCGGTCGGCTCGCGCACGCGATGGCGCCCGTTGAGGACGCGATCGACGGTGGCGACGCTGACGCCGGCCGCGCGCGCGAGATCGGCGAGTGTCGGTCGCTTGCCCATGTGTCTCCGAGCGTTTGCAAGTCTTGCAAAACGGAACGCGCGAGTCGTGATGGGAAATGATGGAGAATGCAAGCGGGGCGGGCGCTCCCGCCGCCGACGTCGGGCGTCGCCGTCGCGCTTGGCCGAGGACGAGCCGAGGTCGCCGCCGCGAAACGGGTCAGCTCGGCCAGCTCGCGCCGCGCGCGTTGACGTAGACGGCGTAGAGCGAGGTCGTCGCGCAGACGTAGAGCCGATTGCGCTTGGGGCCGCCGAAGCAGACGTTGGCGACGACCTCGGGGACCTTGATCTTGCCGATCAGCGTCCCGTCGGGCGCATAGACGTGCACGCCGTCCGCCGCCGAAGTCCAGATGTTTCCTTTCGCATCGAGCCGGAAACCGTCAAAGGCGCCTGCGGTGCAGGTCGCGAACAGCTTCGCCGGGCCGATCGAGCGGCCGTCGGCGGCGACCGCGGCTGCGCGCATATGGCGCGGACCGTTCTTCACGTGGCTGACGCCGGTGTCGACGACGTAGAGCCGCTTTTCGTCGGGCGAGAAGGCGAGGCCGTTCGGTTTGACGAAGTCGGTCGCCACCGCCGTGACGTCGCGGCTCGCGGCATCGATGCGATAGACGTTGCTGGCGCCGATCTCCTCGGCCGCCGCGTCGCCCTCGTATTCGGTATCGATGCCGTAGGTCGGATCGGTGAACCAGATCGAGCCGTCCGATTTCACCACGACGTCGTTGGGCGAGTTGAAGCGCTTGCCCTCGAAGCGATCGGCGAGGACTTGCCGCGATCCGTCGTGCTCGATGCGCGAAACGCAGCGGCCGCGATGCTCGCAGCAAACGAGCCGGCCCTGAAGGTCGACGCTGTGGCCGTTCTGGTTGTTGGCGGGCGAGAGGAGCACCGAGACCGCGCCGCTCGTTTCGTCGTAGCGCAGGACGCGGTCGTTGGGGACGTCCGACCAGACCAGATACTTGCCGGCCGCCAGATAGGCCGGGCCTTCCGCCCAGCGACAGCCGGTGTAGAGCTTCTCCAGATGGACGTTGCCGATCGCGAGCTTTTCGAAACGCTCGTCGAGAATTTCGAATTCCGGCGTGTACATGGCGCCTCCCCGATCCGCTCGCGCGCCGACGCGCTCGGCGCGCGTCGTCGGGGCGCATCGTAATGCTATTGCGCCGGCGCGGGCAACGGTTCGGGTTCCGGCGCGGGCGCCGATTCGGGCTCGGCCGCCGGTTTGGGCGCGCTTCTGCGCTTTCCGGCGAGCGCCGAGTCGATCTTGTCGAGATAATAGTAGACGACGGGCGTGATGTAGAGCGTGAGCAGTTGCGACACGCAGAGGCCGCCGACGATGGCGACGCCGAGCGGGCGGCGCAGCTCGGAGCCCGCGCCCGCGCCCAGCGCGATCGGCAAGGCGCCGAGCAGCGCGGCGAGCGTCGTCATGATGATCGGGCGGAAGCGGATCAGCGCCGCCTCGCGGATCGCCGAGAGCGCGTCCATGCCGCCTTCGCGCCGCCGTTGCAGGGCGAAGTCGACCATCATGATCGCGTTCTTCTTGACGATGCCGATCAGCAGGAGAATGCCGATGATCGCGATCACCGACAGATCCATATGGAAATAGTCGAGCGCCAGCAGCGCGCCGATGCCGGCCGAAGGAAGTCCCGAAAGAATCGTGATCGGATGGATGTAGCTCTCGTAGAGCACGCCGAGCAGGATGTAGATCGTCATCACCGCCGCCAGCAGCAGCGCGCCCTGTCCGGCGAGCGCCTGCTCGAAGAGCTGGGCGTTGCCGGCGAAGCCGGTGATGATGCTTCCCGGCAGATCGGCTTTGCGTTCGAGCCCGTGGATGGCGTCGATCGCCTGGCCGAGCGACATTTCCGGCGCCAGATTGAACGAGATCGTCACCGCCGGCTGCTGCGCCTGACGATTGATCTGCAGCGGGCCGACCGTGCGCCGCATCGTCGCGACTTCGTCGAGCGGCACGAGTTGTCCGCCCGGGGTCGCGACGCGGATGCGTCCGAGCGCGCCCGGATCGTCCTGGAAATTGTCGCCGGCCTCGAGGATGACCTGGTAGTCGTCGGCCTCGGTGAAAATGGTCGAGATCTGCCGCGTGCCGTAGGCGTTGTAGAGCGCGTTGCGCACTTCGTCGGCGGTGACGCCGAACGCCGCCGCCTTGTCGCGGTCGATGTCGACGCGGAACTGCGGATTGGAGATCTGCAGATCGCTGTTGACGTCGCGCAGGCCCGGCAATTGGGCGATCGCCCGCTCCATCTCAGGCGCCTTGGCATAGAGCGTGTCGATGTCGCCGGACTGCAGCGAATATTGATACTTCGCCCGCGCGATGCGTCCGCCGGTGAAATCGAGGTTCTGGACCGGCATCAAAATCGTTCGAATGCCGGGAATGACCGCGGTCGCGGCGCGCAGCCGCGCCATGATCGTCTCCATCGAGTCGCGCCGCGCCCGCTCTTTCATCTTGATGAACAGGAACCCCTTGTTCGTCGCGCCGCCGAATCCGACCGCCGAGGTGACCGAGGCGACGGCGGGGTCGTCTTCGATGAGCTTGCTCACCGCGATCTGCCGCGCCGACATTTCGCGGAAGCTGGTGTCCGGCTGCGCCTCGGTGATGCCGCGCAGGAAGCTGGTGTCTTCCTCGGGGAAGAATCCCTTGGGGATTCCGGCGTAGAGCGAAAAGGCGAGGTAGGCGGTGAGGAACGTGCCGAACAAGACGACGAGTCGGAACCGGAGAACGAAGTCGAGCGACACGCGATAGCCGGTGGCGAGGCCGTCGACGAGCGCGTCGGAAAGACGGCCGAAAACGCCGGCCGTCGCGCCGTGCTTGGGCGCGCTCAAGATGCGCGCGCACAGCATCGGGGTCAGGGTGAGCGAGACGAAGCCGGAAACGAGAATCGCCACCGTGATGGTGACCGCGAATTCGTGGAACACGCGCCCGACGACGCCGCTCATCAGCAAGACCGGGATGAACACCGCCACCAGCGAGAAGGTGATGGACAGAATCGTGAAAGCGATCTCCTTCGCGCCTTTGAGAGCGGCTTCGAACGGCTTCATGCCGTTTTCGATGTGGCGCGTGATGTTCTCCAGCATGACGATCGCGTCGTCGACGACGAAGCCGACCGAAAGCGTGATCGCCAGCAGCGAGATGTTGTCGATGGAATAGTTGAAAATATACATGAACGCGCACGCGCCGATCAGCGACACCGGCAGCGCCAGCGCGGGAATGAGCGTCGCCGACCCCGACTTGAGGAAAACGAAAATCACGACGATCACCAGCAGGATCGACAGCGCGAGCGTGGATTGCACGTCGGTGATCGATTGACGGATCGACTCCGAACGGTCGTTTTGGACGTTGGCCTGGACGGAGGGCGGCAACTGCGATTGGTAATACGGCATTTTCGCTCTGACGCTGTCGACGACGTCGACGGTGTTGGCGTCCGATTGCCGATAGACCGCCAGTGCGATCGCCGGTTCCGGGCCGACCCATGCCGCGATCTGCTTGTTTTCGACGGAATCGTAGACTTTGGCGATTTCGTTGAGGCGTACGGGCGCGCCGTTGCGCCAAGCCACCACCAGATCGCTGTATTCGGCGGCGTGCACCATCTGGCCGGTGACGTCGACGGTGACGTTCTGCCTGCGTCCGAGCAGCGCGCCGACCGGCGTCGAGGAATTGGCCGCCGACACGGCGTTGCTGACGCTATCGAGCGTCAAGCCGCGCGCGGCGGCCGCGTCGGGGTCGACGTCGACGCGCACCGCGAATTTCTGTTGGCCGAACACCAGCACCTGCGCGACGCCGGCGATTTGCGAAATCTGCTGGGCGAAGATCTGTTCGGCGTAGTCGTCGACCTTGGACAGCGGCAGGGTCTTGGAGGAGAGCGCGATGAACAGGATCGGGCTGTCGGCCGGATTCAGCTTCTGGAAACTCGGCGGCGCCGGCAGTTGCGGCGGCAGCTTGCGCAGGGTCGCGGAAATGTTCGATTGGACGTCGAGCGCGGCGCCGTCGATGTTGCGGTCGAGGTCGAACTGCATGACGATATTGGTGACGCCGAGGCTCGAGGACGACGTCATCATCGTAATGCCGGGGATCGTCGCGAAGGCGCGCTCCAGCGGTCCGGCGACCGAGGAGGCCATCGAATCCGCGCTGGCGCCGGGCAGCGCGGCGTTCACGACGACGGTGGGAAAGTCGACGCGCGGCAGCGCCGCAACCGGCAATTGCCGGTAGCCGAAAACGCCGAAGACGATGAACGACAGCATCAGCAGCGTCGTCATCACCGGGCGGCGGACGCAGAGTTCGGGAAGGGACATCTACGTCGCCCGGTTCTGCGCGCTGCGGATCGCCACCTTCGACCCCTCGGTCAGCAAAAGCGCGCCGTCGACGACCACGGTCTCGTCGCCGTTCAGGCCCTTGGTCACCACGGTCTCGCCGTCCTGGGTGCGCGACACCTCGACCGGTTGAACATGCGCGGCGCCGTCGACGACGGTGAAGACGAAATTGCCGCTCTGCCCGATCTGAACCGCCTCGCGCGGCACGACGACCGTGTTCGGCTCGACGCGCAGCGTCAGCGTGAGATTGCAAAGCTGGTCGGGCCACAGCGTCTCGTCCGCGTTGTCGAAAATGGCGTGGGCGAGGATCGTGCCGGTGGTCTGATCGACCGAATTGTCGAGCAGGGCGAGCTTGCCCGAGGCGCTCTTCTTCGACCCCTGCGGCGTCGCCACGACGCGGGCGCCGTTGGCCATCCCCTCGCGCAGCGCCGGCAGCAGCGATTGCTGCACCGAGAAGGTCACGTAGATCGGCGAAATCTGGTTGATCGTCGCGAAAATGCCGGTGGCGCCGTTGTCCGACACCTTGGCGATGTTGCCTTCCTTGATGGCGACGACGCCGACGCGGCCGGAAATCGGCGCGACGATCGTGGTCCAACCCAGTTGCACCTGCAGATTGTCGATCGCCGCCTTGTCGGCGAGAATCGCCGCCCGCGCCGACGCGCCGGCCGTCTTGGCGTTGTCGAGATTGAGCACCGGGGTCGCCGAGCGAGCCACGAGGTCGGTGTAGCGGGTGGTGTCGCGCGTGGCTTGTTCGAGCTGTGCCTCGTCCTTGGCGAGTTGCGCTTTCGCGCCCTCGAGTTGCGCCACCGCCTGGCGCGCGTCGAGTTCGATCAGCGTTTCGCCCGCTTTCACCGACGCGCCGTCGGCGACCAGCACTTTCTCGACCGTGGCGTCGAAATGCGTGCGCAGCGCGACGGAGGCGATCGCCTGGGCGGCGCCGATTTCGTCGATCCGCCACGGCAGGTCCTTGCGCGCGGCGCGTCCGACGACGACCGAGACCGGCGGGCGCGGCGCGGCGGCGGGCGCCGGCGCGGCCTGCGGCTCGCTGGTCAGCGCGGCCGGCAGCAGGGCGTGGATTTGGCGCGCGTAGGGCCCGGCCGAGGGGAAAACCTTCTCGACCTCGGCTGGGGCGTAGCTGGCGTAAAGCGCCAGAACAGCGGCGATCGTCAAGAGGAGGCCGGCGAAGCGACGAAAGCCCATAAAAGAACAACTCCGCGAGATCGTCGGCGACACTACTCCGAACCGCGCCGCGCTTGCAAAATCCGCGCCGTGCTTCGGCGAGCCGGGCGTCCCGTCGCGGTCACTAGAGCTTTACGTCCGACGTCTCAAGCTGGGGCGCGCTCACATGGGCGTGAACGCGAAACGGCGGCGCTCCATTCGAGCGGCGGACCGGGGCGCGGCGAAGCGCCTCGGCGCCCGTTCGGGCGATCAAATCTGGTTGCGCAGGCGCTGGTACTCGAACCGCACGGCGTCGCTCCCGTGGACGCGCTCCAGTCGGCGCACGATGAAATGGCCGTGCGCGAGGGTCTGGAAGCGCTCGGCAAAGGCGACGTTGACCGCCGCGCCGCCGATGGCGCCGAGCACCGGAACCGCCTGGGCCGCGAGTTTCTCGCTGACGACGACGCCGAAGCGCGCCGCGATCTGGGAGACGAGCCGGACCAGGATCGGCGCGCTCTCGTCCGCCAGGCCGCGCCGCGCCAGGAAGCGGGCGCTCTCGCCGACCGTCGTGGCGAGCGCGCCGCGGACGGCGAAATATCCGCTTTCGATCGCCGCTTCGCCGGGCGCTTCGCCGCCGAGCGCGAAAACCTCGATGCAGGCCAGAGCCCCTTCCGGACGCGACAGATCCTCGCCTTCCTCGCGGGCGATCTCGGCGATCGAGCGCAAGAGGATCGTCGTCGAAATCGGCAGTTCGATCGCCATCGAGGCGAGCCCGAAGGCGCCGCCGAGCGCGCCGGAGGCCGCCGCGGCCGCCTTGTGCACGCCCTTGGCCGCCTTGGCCGGCGATCGCTTGTCGATCGTGCGCAGGGCGAGGCGCAGCGCGATCCTTAGCGCGCTCTCGCTGGCGCGCGCCACCGCCTGGCGCGCCGGCGCGGGCAGGGCGCGCCCCAGCGCCTCGACCTGGCGGCCGAGCAGGTTGGTCGCGCGCGACGCGAAGCTGTCGCCCTCCAGACAGCGCGCCGCGAAATGAAGCTCGGCGAGCTCTTCGCGCGACAGGCGCGCCGGCATCACAGTTTCGCTCATCACGGCGCCTCGCGATCGTCGTCGGGCCGGCTCGGCTGGTCGCTGCCGGCCGAGATATATGGCGCCTCGTCGACCCGCCAAGGGGCTACGTTCGGAAGAAGACCATGACCGCGAGGCTCAATAGCCCCGCCGCCGCGCAATAATACGAGAACGGCCGCATCGCCTTGAATTCGTGCTTGTGGAAATAACGCATGAGAAAGGCGAGGCTGGCGTAGGCGACCAGTCCCGCCACGACGCCGGACAGGATCGCCGCGCCGCCCAAGGTCGCGCCCTGGCGCAACAGCTTGGGCGCCTCGAGAACCGTGGCGCCGAGAATGATCGGCGTCGCCATCAGGAACGAGAAGCGGGCGGAATCCTCGTGCTTGAGCCCCGCCACGACGCCCGCCGCGATCGTCAGGCCCGAGCGCGAGAAGCCCGGGATCAGCGCCAAGCACTGCGCGCAGCCGATCGCCAGCGCGCCCTTCCAGTTCAACTGGTCGAGGACTCCGACCCCTTCGCCGGCGATCTGGTCGCTGATATAGAGCACGAAGCCGTTGGCGATGAGGAAGAAGGCGGCGATCGCCGGCGTGCCGAAGGCCGCGCCGAGTTTCCTTTCGAAGGCGAAACCGACCACGACGGCCGGGATCGTCGCGAGAACGACATAGAAGAAAGTGCGGCGGTCGGCGCGCGAGCGCGGGCTCGAGCGGGCGAGCAGCGATCCGCCGAAGCTGAACCAGTCGCGCCAGAAATAGAGGAACAACGCGGTCGCCGTGCCCAGGTGCATGACGACGAGGTAGGGGAGGAAATCGGGCGCCTTCTGGTCGATCGACCAGCCCAGCAAACGCGGCAGAATGACCGCGTGGCCGAGGCTGCTGATGGGAAAGAGTTCGGTGACGCCCTGCAGGACGGCCATGACGACGGCTTGGAACGCGGTCAAGGAGAGCGCCTCTTTCGCTGAAAGGGGAAACCGGCTGTCCCGGGCGGGACGCCCTGCCATAACCCAATCGGCGATTCGTGTCTCGCCGGCGGCGAAATTCGCGCGCTTTCGTCTCGGGCCCCGGCCCGCAGCGCGGCGAAGCGAGCGCAAAGAATACGAAAACGCCGGCGAGGGGGCCTCGCCGGCGCGTTGAGGAAAGCTTTCGAGCTTTCGACGGCTTACTTGAGCGCGCCGCTGACTTCGGCGAACTCGCTGCTCAGGTGGGTGCCGAGAACCTGCAAGGAACCGATGATGAAGACCGCGATCAACGACGCGATCAGGGCGTATTCGATGGCGGTCGCGCCGGATTCGTTGGCGACGAACTTCTTGAGGGACTTGATCATTACTTTGCTCCTGCTCCAAAACTGAATCACCTTCCGGCGTGTCGATGTCGCCGCTCGGAATAGGGGCAATCTAGGCGCAGGCTGTTTCAGGCAGGTTAATGCGATTGCGCGGAATCCGCGGCGTCGCCGTTCCTTGTTTGCTTGGTAAAGGCGTTCTAAACGGCGATCCGAACACGTCGGCCCCCTCTCCCCGCTCGCGGGGAGAAGGGATGCGGCCGCGCTCTAGCACACGCTGTGGCCGCACTTGTGGACGGCGTCGATCTTCTCTTTGAGCGGATCGTAGCCGACGGCGCCGACGACGACTTCCTGGCCGACGACGAAGGAAGGCGTGCCGTTGATCTGCAGCGAGTCCGCCATCGCCATGACCTCATGCAGGCCCGTCCCCACCTCCGGGGCCTCCATGTCCTTGGCGAGGCGGTCCATGTCGAGGCCGAGCTCGCGCGCGACCTGCAGGGCCTGGGCCTTGCCGATCGGCCCGTGCATGTTCAGGAGCTTGGTGTGGAACTGCCAGAAGCGGTCGCCCGGCAACTGGTTGCGCGCGGCGGTCGCCACCTTGGCCGCCTCGACCGAGTCGGGACCGAGCACTGGGAAATCCTTGAGGACGAGCTTGAGATTGGGGTCGTCCTTCATCAGGCGCGCGATGTCGGGCAGGGCGCCCTTGCAGAAGTGGCAGTTGTAGTCGAAGAACTCGACGAGCGTCGCGGTTCCCTTGGGGTTGCCGACAGTCGCTTGATACTTCGAGGAAAACAACTCGTCGGCGTTGTCGCTGACGATCTTTTGCCGCTCGGCCTCGGCGACCTGCTTGTCGTGCTTGTCGAGCGCGTCGATCGCCTGGCGCAGCACCTCGGGGTTGTTGACGAGGTAGTCCTTGACGAACTCGCCGAGCTCCTTCTTCTGCGCCGGCGTGAATTCGTCGGCCGCCGCCAAGCCGATCGGCGCGATGAGCGCGCCGAGGGCGAGCGCCCCGGCCAAACAGGCGGCTAAATTCAATCTCATGACGATCTCCTGCGGCGGTTCCGTCCGAAGCGCCTTCTTGCCCCGAAACCGGTGGCGAATTCAAGGCGGCGCTTTCGAGCCGCTGCATAGCTCAGCTCGGCGCGAGACGCTTCCCCGGCGAAAGACGGCGCTCGCTTCGGCGCGCCCGGCGCGCGGCCGGGAGCGGCGGGTTGAATATGGCCAAATTTTTCCAAGCCTTCGCAAGGATTTCCAAACATTTCCAAGGAAAATCCAAACTTTTCCAAGCTTTTCCAAGGAAATTCCAAATATAATCCTTGGCGGTTTCCAACGGAATCAAGGGGTTGGCGGCGACGCTGGCCGATTTCCGCTTTCTCGACGCTTCCGCGCCTAAATTCTCCCGAGTTGGAACCGCGCTGGCGAGCGCCGAGCGATCGCGGAGCGATCATCCGCCGCGGTCGACGCGGAAGCCCTCGCCGAAGTTCAATGGCAAGCTACCACCATTTCTGTTTTTCCGCAAAGAAAATGTCGCGGCGGTCCGATGGGCGGCGCGAACGATCTTGCGGTCCGGCGAGCGCTTGTCGGCAACGTCCGCCAAGGCGCCCCGTCGGCCGGGGCGCGCTCTATCGGTGTAATGGCGATCACGTCGCCGAATTGGCCGTTCTCGAAGAGGCCGCCGGGTAGCGTCACAGCGAGAGTGCGTTTTTTCGCCTTTGCGGGGCGAACGTGATGGAGAGCTATAGGTTCGATAGTTAATTGCCCTGTCACCGGCGCCTGTCGCCGGAACCAAAATTGTGCAATTCGTATCCTGTCCCCGTAAAGCCAAAGGCGGTCACGCCGCCGAATTGGCCATTCTCGAAGAGGCCGCCGGGCGGCGTCGGAGCGAAAGCGCGCTCTTCCGGCCTTTGGGGGGCGAACATGATGGAAGCATCGCTTCGATAGCTAATTGCACCTCACTGGAACCCAAGGAAGAAAGCGCGGCGCAGCACGGCGGAGGCTGCCCTTGACTCGAAGCGGACAGGCCTTAATCATCAACTGATGCGCGACCGGCGCTCGCTCGGCTCTCGCACGTGGTTACATGAGATTCATTCCAGGCACCCCGGACATTCCGGATGAACTGATCAAGGACGTGGCCGATGGCCACGCCGTGTTCATCTGCGGCGCGGGCGTCTCCATGCGCGTCGGCATGCCGTCGTTCGACGGCCTAACGAAACAGATTTACGCCGATATCGGCGAGACGCCCAAGAACGAAGCGGCGGAAGAAAAGGCGCTGGAACGCGGCGAGTACGACCGTGCACTCCGGTCACTCGAACGAAGAACACGCCTGCCTAAGGCACCGTCGCGGGTACGTATGGCGACCACGAAGTTGCTGACGCCTGCGCCTGGTCTTACGGTTCCTGACCATCTCAATCTGCTGCGGCTGTCGCGGGATGCGGAGGGACAGGTCAGGCTGCTCACCACCAACTTCGATCCGTTGTTCGAATGTGCGGCTCACGCGGACGGCCAGACGGTTCCCAGCCACGCGGGCAAAGCCATCCCCCGGCCGGGAACGCCCGAAGACCAAGGCATCCTGCATCTGCACGGCCGCATCGCTTATGGTCCCAGGAATATCCCGCCGTCAGACATCATCCTCACCAGCGCAGACTTCGGCGATGCCTATCTTCGTGATGGATGGGCGTCGCAATATATCGAAGACCGGATGCGGCTGAATACACTTGTTCTCGTTGGATACGCCGCCGAAGACACCGCGATGCGTCTCCTGCTTGAGACGCTTGACGCCGATCGCGATCGTTTCCGCGATCTCAAGAAAATCTACGCCATTGAGCAGCAGACGCCGGTCTCCGCGTCGATCTGGAAGGCTAAGGGAGTCGTGCCGATCGAGTTTGCTGACTACGATCAACTCTACAAGACGCTCGGAGAGTGGGCAACGTACGCGATGAACCCGGCCGCGTACGGCGGTGCGAAGTTACATGCTCTTTTCGGCATAGCCTCGCCGGCCACGGCACCGTGAGTGAACGCCATGGAACCGATAAAAAAGAAAACGCCGAGCGACACCACGGATTTTGAGCGCGAGCAGTTGCGCTTCTTCCTCAGCCGGGAAGACGTCGCCGACAAGCTTGCGGAGTTGAATCCCTCTCTCGCGTGGCTTCCTGAACTCGCGCGAATGAAAGTCATTCAATCAGCGTCTCAGCTGACGCCGTGGATCGAAAAGAATTTCGACGACCCGGAAGCCGTCCGCGAGGTCTCAAGGAACCTGGAGTTCTTTGATGAGAGAGCGGCCGAGCTGCTTGAATCTCGCCTCAATCGTAGGCGCGATACCCTGCAACCGTTTCTTGCCAAAAGTTGGCAACTCATCATTCGACATATCCGCGACAACCCGCGAGGCGCGCTGCGAAGCGAGTGGTTTGAAATTCAGCCACGTATCAAATCGGGCGAGCGCTCGACTGAATTACTTGAAAGACTTGCCCGCGTTCTCCGGCCGAGGCCGAAAGTCAGCAAGCGCATTGCGTGGTACGACGACGGGAGCGGCGTGCGAGTACTGCAAAAACCCTCGGACCTGATGTCGGTCGACTACGAAGTTGAGAGCAATATTACTGAAGCCGAGGTTCTAGCGGCATGGCCGAAAGATGCTCCGGCGGAGGTTGGCCAGAGATTTCTGACCGCCTTGACGGAAGCCTTGGATACCGCGCTCGCGGACGCGCTCGAGATGGAGGTCGAGAGCAACATTGGATACGGCGCTTCCGATAGCGATGTTCCTTCCGTGGCTGCCCACGGACAGAACAAATACCGCAGTGGCTTTCTTCCGATCGTTCGGGTCATTGCCGAAATATGGACCCGCCTCGCGCAGAAGGATGCGTCTCTCGCTCTGCCGTTTGTGCAACGATGGTCATCAAGTCCGTTGAAGTTGAACAAACGATTGGCACTGTTCGCAGCGGCAGATAAAGCAGTCCCACCCGATGACGCGGCAGACACTCTTTTGACGTTGCCACAAGGGCTCCTGTTTCTCACGAACACAAGTGTCGAGGTCTTCCGGTTGATCCGGGAGCGGTGGGGGGAATTCTCCGCGGCTAAACGAGCGAAGATCGAGGACAGGCTCTCGGCTGGCCCTCCAGCCGATATGTTCCGGTCTGACGCCAACGTCAGTGTGGAGCGCTGCCGGTTCGATATCTTGGGCGAAATGGAACGAGCAGGTTTAGCGCTGGGTGATCAAACTAGATCCGTGTTCGCAGAGATTAAGAAGAAGAATCCTGAATGGAAGTTGCGGCCTTCTGAACAAGCGGGATTTCATCTCTGGCACGGAGGTGGGCGCTACATCGTTGGCAATTCCCAGAAACTCCAAAACGTGCCGGTTGAGTCGCTGGTCGATGAAGCGAAGAAATTGGCCGACAAAGCGGATTTCATGGACGGCGACAACTGGCAGGCTCTCTGCCAAAGCGACCCTCAACGCGGCCTCGACGGATTAGAGGCGCAGGCTAGAAGAGGGGATTGGCCGGATTGGGCATGGAATACCTTTTTGTGGGCTACGCAGAAGCTTGACAGCCCAGACAGTATCGCTCTTACAGGCAAGCTTCTTTTGTCGTTTCCAGGCGAGGGCTTCTCCGGGGTCGCACACGTTGCTTCATGGTGGCTGAATGAAAAGGCGAAGGCTTTAGATGACAATTTACTCTGGCCGCTTTGGGACAAGATAGAAGCTGCGACAGCGCAAGAGCCGACGGAGGCGCAGGATGTGTGATGCGCTGACGGATGCCCTTAACGCGCCAGCCGGTCGTCTCGCCGAAGTACTAATCAAGAAGATAACCAAAGGCGAGAACGGCCAGGAGATGCCAGATGCCGTCAGGCAACGTTTGGATACGCTGGCTTCGGCGCCGGGGAGATTTGGCGAACTTGCACGCGTTCGATTCGCGGCGGAGGTGGCAGTTCTTTTCGAGAGGGCACCCATTTGGACGGCAGAAAGGATCGTCCCGCTATTCGATTGGAAATCGCCCGATGCTCCCAATGTATGGAACGCGCGAAAGTATTCGAACTACATCGGGTCCCCCAGACTCTTTGAATTGACGAAGACGTCCTTTCTTGAGCTGTTCGGACGGCCTGAAATCGCCGAGGACGATTTGCGGGTTTACGGAGAATGGCTGGCGGCAATCATGATCGCGAACCGTTCTGAAAATGCGGGCTATCCGATAACGTCGACCGAAGCGCGGTCGGCGCTCCGCGCGGCAGGTGCGAGAGCCCTCTCAAGCGTCGGCCACCGCTTGGCGGTTGAGATGGAGTCCGCCAAGCCCGAAGAAAAGACGGCGAAGTGGCGGGGTGTCGTGGGTTCTGTCTTCCGGTCAATTTGGCCGTTGGACGCAGACCTTCAATCGCGCGACGTGACTTTCAAGCTTGTGCAAATTCTATGCGAAACCGGGGACGCGTTCCCGGAAGCGGCGGAAGTCATCACTCCTTTTATCCGTCCGGAAGACCCACGCCAACAGACAGCTGCCTATTCCATTTCCGAGGCGGACGATGTTCTGTACGCATCCTCGCCTGAAAGGATGCTTGATCTCGTTGCGGCTGTGGTCGGCGACGCGCCTCCGCGAAGCATCTATGGGCTGGCTAAAGCGCTCGACCGCATTCTTAGACACGCGCCAGAACTCGCGGCGGCGAGGAAGTTTCAAAGGCTGGTAAGGACGCGCGCAACGACAAATGAATCGGATTAAGTGTGGCGGCGCTGCGGCGTTTTGACTCGGGGGAGGCGGATTCCGTTCGGTCGCGCGCGCCGGTAGCTGCGTTGGGATGATCGACAG
>JBEKLU010000033.1:0-42530 GCA_050010035.1 Roseiarcus sp. | reverse complement strand
AATCGGGCACCGTACGCGAACGCCGATGGCGCCGAAGAGCCGCTGATCAGGCTGAGCATTCCCGCGAGCCTGAAGCGAACCGGCAAGGAGATGAAGTTCATCGTCGATGGCGTCGCGAATTCGGCTCCGGCGGATACGACCCTCATCCGTCTCTTGGTGCGCGGTCGGAAAATCGGCAAGCGAATGTTCGAGCCCGACAATCCGCCCCTTGAGGACATCGCGCGTGAGGACGGGATCACGTCTTCCTATGCGACGCGCCTCGTGCGGCTGACCTTCCTCGCCCCCGATATCGTCGCCGCGATCCTGGCGGGAAAGCAACCCGCGGGGCTCACCGCCAACAAGCTGATGGCCGACACGCGTCTGCCCCTCGATTGGCGGGATCAGCGAACCGCGCTGGGGTTTGCTTAAAGCCAACAGTCCATCCGTTACGGCTCGATCCCCGGCTCCAAAGCTTCGCGCTCCCCGCCCCACGATGCATCGGCGTGAGCGCACGCTTGTTCAGCCACGGACGCCGGCTTGTTCCGCTGCGGGATCGCCGCCTCGCTCGGAGACGCGCCGAACGAAATATGATTCCGGGCGCCGCGCAGTCAGAGACGCCCGTACCTCCGAAAACAGCTTTCGAGACTATGGCGTGGAGAGCGCGCATATTTCGCCCCGACGTCGTCTCTGCTGAATTACCGCAAAATGCAACGCGGGCAAGGCCCCGAAAGTAGGCGACAATTCGGCCTCTTCCGCGTCAAATTAGTATGTGATATCAATTACTTAAGTCGTGGCGGAGGGGGCGGGATTCGAACCCGCGATACGGTTTCCCGTATACACACTTTCCAGGCGTGCGCCTTCGACCGCTCGGCCACCCCTCCGCGACGCGCGTCTTGGCGCGAAGTGCGCGCATATCACCCCGCGCGGCTCGCGCGCAAGTCGGCGCGACGCGTTGGCTCCCGGTTTCGGCGGCGTGGACAGCGCGCGAGGCTTTGCGTAAGACGAGGCCGCCTGGGCTTGGCGCGGGATGGCGGCGTGTTCCGACTCTTGTTTCGCTTCGTCGGTCTGATTCTGCTCGCCGGCGCCTTCGCCGCCGCGGTCATCGACGGGGCGCGCTCGCTCGCCGCCCAGCAGGTCGTGCTGACGCCGATGGGCGCCACGCTCGCCTACGCCTTTCCCAGCAAGTTCCCGCTTCTGCAGCCGTTCGTCGAGAAGCGGCTGAGCCCGCTGGCGTGGGATCCGGTTCTCCTCACCATCCTCTCGACGCCGGCCTTCGTCGACATGGCGGCGCTCGGATTCGTCCTGTTCTATCTCGTTCGCCCGCGCGCCCCGGCGAACGGCGTCGTGGGCCGGGCGCGTTGAACCGCCCCGTGCGGGCGCCTACGTAACAAGCGGCGACGTCCGCGCGACAATGCGGCGAACCCACCCAGGAGCCGAGCATGGCGAGCTTTCCCTTCAGCAAGTCGCGCGTCGTTTCGCCCTCCGAGGCCCTGCCGGGCCGTTCGCAGCCAATCGCGACCGCGCGCGAGCATTTCGTCAACCGCCGCCCGCTCGCGGGCCCGTACCCCTTGGGGATCGAGACCGTGATTTTCGCCATGGGCTGCTTCTGGGGCGCCGAGCGCAAGTTCTGGCAGGCGGGCGAGGGCGTCACCGTCACGGCGGTCGGCTATTGCGGCGGCTTCACGCCCAATCCGACCTACGAGGAGACCTGCAGCGGCCGCACCGGCCATGCCGAGGCGGTGCTGGTCGCCTTCGACCCGGCGAAAATCTCCTATGACGAGCTGTTGCGAATCTTCTGGGAAAATCACGATCCGACCCAGGGCATGCGACAGGGGAACGACGTGGGCACGCAGTACCGATCGGCGATCTACGCGACGACGCCGGCGCAGCTGCAGGCAGCGCGCCGGTCCGCGCAAGCGTTCGGTGAGGCGCTGAAGGCGAAGGGCTTCGGCCCGATCACCACCGAGATCGCCGAGGCCGGGCCGTTCTATTTCGCGGAAAAGCATCACCAGCAATATCTGGCCAAGAACCCGGGCGGCTACTGCGGCCTCGGCGGCGTCGGCGTTTCCTGTCCGGTCGGCGTCGGCGCCGCCTGAACGCTTTCCGCGAAGCGATAGCCGATCCCCGACTCGGTGCGGATGATCGCCGGCGCCGAGGGGTCGCGCTCGATCTTGTTGCGCAATTGGCCGACGAAGACGCGCAGGTACTGCGTGTCGTCCTTGTGCGCGGGACCCCAGACCGCGGTGAGGATTTGGCCGTGCGTCATCACCCGCCCGGCGGCGCCGGCCAGCGCGCACAATAGATCGTATTCGCGCGGCGTCAGCTTGATCGGCGCGCCGTCGCGCGTCACCAACCGCTTGTTCATGTCGATCGTCAGGCCGTCGATCTCGACGCGCGTCTTGGGCGCGGCGCCGGTCTTGGCGTGACGCAGCGCGGCGCGCAGGCGCGCCAGCAATTCGCCGATCGCGAAGGGCTTTTCGACGTAGTCGTCGGCCCCGAGGTCGAGCGCCGCGATCTTTTCGACTTCGCGCTCGCGCGCCGAGAGAACGACGATCGGCGCCGACGTGAACTGCCGCGCCTTGACGATCACCTCCTTGCCGTCCATGTCGGGAAGCCCGAGGTCGAGGACGATGAGGTCGGGGGCGGCGTTGGCGATCAGGCGCAGCGCCTCGTGACCCGTGCCGGCGTGCAGCACGGCGTAGCCCGAGGCTTCGAGCGCGGGGCGAAGGAAGCGCAAGATCTGCGGCTCGTCGTCGACGACGAGAATGCGCGCCCCGCTCATGGCGCGGCCTTGGCGATTTGCGGCGCCTCGGCGGCCGGCATGGCGATGACGACGCGCGTGCCGCGCCGTCGCGCCGCCGGGCTTTCCGCCCAGATCTTGCCGCCCATCGCTTCGATCAGCCCGCGGCTGATGGAGAGGCCGAGGCCGGTGCCGGTCTTGCGCCCGTCCGCCCGCCCGCCACGATAGAATTTCTCGAAAATGCGTTCGAGGTCGGCCGGCTTGACGCCCGGCCCTTCGTCGGTGACGGAAACGAGGACCATGGCGCCGTCGCGCCGCGCGTGGACGGTGACGCGCCCGCCGCCGCCGTATTTCTGCGCGTTGTCGAGCAGGTTGAACAGAACCTGTTCGAGGAGGTTGGCGTCGCCGCGCATGAACGGCAGATCGCGCGCCAGGCTCGTGGCGAAGGTTTGGCCCGCGAACGTCTTGCCGGCGCGCTCGACCGCCGCGCGCACGATCTCGGCGACGTCGACGAATTCGCTCTTCGGCCGCAAGGCGCCGGCTTCGATGCGCGACATGTCGAGGAGATTGGCGATGAATCGCGTCAGGCGGTTCGATTCCTCCTCGATCGAGGCGAGCAGGTCGCGGCGCTGCTCGATCGGCATCGCGTCGCCGAACTTCTGCAACGTCGTCACCGCGCCGGTGATCGTGGCTAGCGGCGTGCGCAAATCGTGCGACAGCGAGGCCAGCAAGGTCGTGCGCAGCTTCTCGTTCTCCTCCAGCGCCACGGTGCGCACGGAGGCCTTGACCAGGATCGAGCGATCGATGGCGATCGCCGCCTGCTCGAGGATCAGGTTGAGCCCGTGTTCGAGCGTCGGCGAAAGCGGAGCGACCGGATCGGCCGGCTCGAAGCCGCAGACGCCGACCACGCCGCGCGTCGTCACCAGCGGGCGGAACTGGAAGCGCACGTTCGGCAAGGTGCCGGTCTTCCAGCCCGCCGCCTCGCTCTTCTCGAACGCCCAGCGCGCCGCGCCGGTTTCGCCCGCGTCGAGCGCGTCGATGGGCGGCCAGGCGGAGGTGAGGATGAGATCGCCGTCCTCCGGCAGCAGCATCGCGACGCAGCGCGCGTTGAGCGTCTTCTGCGCATAGACGGTCGCCGCCTGCAAGATGTCGTCGAGCGCGACGGCGCCGGAAAGCTTGCGCGAGAGTTCGAACAACGAGCGCGTCGTCTGGGCGCTCTCGCGCGCCAGGCGCGCCTGGTCGTGCGCGCGGCCGGCGAGCCAACCCACCAGGATGGCGGTGATCAGGAAGATGGCGAGCGCGAAGAACTCGTGCGGCTCGTTGACGGTGAATTCGTATCGCGGCGCGATGAAGAAGAAATCGTAGGCGAAAAAGGAAAGAACGCCGGCGACGATGGCGGAGCGCAGGCCGAAGCGCACGGCGCTGAACAGCACCGCGACGAGAAAGATCATCGACAGATTGGGCAGCCGCACCCACAGATCGAGCAATTTGCCGAGGCCGACCGCCGCGGCGACCGAGCCGACCGCCGCGAGCAGGCCGCTCGGCAGGCCTTGCGCCAGATCCGCGCCGGGCCGCCAGTGTTTGGTCGTCTCGCGCGGCTTGTCGCCGGTGACGACGTGCACGCCGATCAGAACGGCGCGCCGCACCAGCGCTTCCGACAGCGAGCGGCCGGCCAGTCGGACGAGAAAGCCGGCTTTCGAGCGCCCGACGACGATCTGGGTGATGTTCTCGCGCTGCGCGTAGAGCAGGATTTCGGCGGGCAGGTCATGGCCGACCAGGCGCGAGATGTCGGCGCCCAGGCTCTGCGCCAGGCGCAGCGCGTCGTCGACGTGCTTGGCGTTCTTGCCGGCGGCGTCGCCCTGACCCGGCGCATCGACGGTCACCGCGACCCAACCGGCGTTGAGGCCGGTGGCGAGGCGGCTGGCGGCGCGCACGACGTCCATCGACAGCGCGTCCGGGCCGACGCAGACCAGCAGGCGCTCGGCGGTTTCCCAGGGACCCTCGATGGCGTTCTGGCGCAGCTGTTCGACCATCTGGTCGTCGACGCGCGCCGCCGTGCGACGCAGCGCGATTTCGCGCAACGCCGTGAGGTTGCGAAGCGTGAAGAACTTCTGCTGCGCGAGCTTGGCGGTCTCGGGCAAATAGACCTTGCCGTCCCTGAGGCGCTGGATCAGCTCCTCGGAGGTGATGTCGACCAGCACGATGTCGTCGGCGTCGCGCAGGACGATGTCCGGCACCGTCTCGCGCACCGTGACCCCGGCGATGCGCGAGACGACGTCGGCGAGGCTTTCGAGGTGCTGGATGTTGAGCGCGGTCCAGACGTCGATGCGGGCGTCGAGCAGCTCCTCGACGTCCTGCCAGCGCTTGGGATGCCGGCTTTCCGGCGCGTTGGTGTGCGCGAGCTCGTCGACGATGATCAGCTTGGGCCGGCGGCGCAAGGCGCCGTCGAGGTCGAATTCCTCGATCTGGCGATCCTGCCAGGCGACGACGCGGCGCGGCAGGATTTCCAGGCCGCGCGTCAGCGCCTCGGTGTCGGAGCGGGCGTGGGTTTCGACCAGGCCGACGACGACGTCGACGCCCTCCTGGCGCAGCAGCCGCGCGCGTTGCAGCATCGCATAGGTCTTGCCGACGCCCGGCGCGGCACCGAGGAACACCAGCAATCGGCCGCGCTTGCCCTTTTCCGCCAACGCCAGCAAGGCGTCCGGGTCGGGTCGACGCTCGGGGTTTCGCTCGTTGGCCAAGGGACTGCGACTTCACCCATTCCTGGCCGACACTATAGCGCATCAAGGCCTGTGTTAGGCAACACGACGCCGATCGCCGATCGGCGTCAGTGCGAAGACGCGACCCAGGCGACGAACAAGACGGCGGTCGCGGCGACAAAAACCGCTCGCGACGCGGTGCGGGCGATCTCGCTCGGCGAACGGCGGCGCAAGCGCATGTCGGCGGCCAAGGCGACGGCGCTCGATTCGGGGCGAAGACTGTTTTCGATCACGGCGAACTCCTGAATGCGGCTGAATTGACCCACGGCAATGCTAGCGCCGCTCCTCGCAAGTATTCGATAAGGAATGTCGGCCGCGGGCATAAGGGATTCGTAAGGCGCCGAGGCCCGGGGGCCCGGTCCTTGGTCGCGATCCTTATATTTTCCTTATGCCGTCGCGCCCATTGCCGCATTGATCGCTTACGGCGGGCGAGCGCAAGAAGCCGCCGTCGAACTGGAGGCGCCGCGCCATGGCTGACGTTGTCTACTTGGGCATCGGGATCGTGTTTCTCGTCCTGATGGGCCTTTACGCCGTCGCTTGCGACCGACTGTAAGGAGAATCGCCATGACCGAGCCCATCATCGGCCTGATCGTCGGGATCAGCCTCGGGATCTATCTCCTGTACACGCTGATCCACCCCGAAAAGTTCTGATTTCTCAAGAGAATCTCGAACCCGAAGGTGACGCCATGACACTCGTCGGCTGGTCGCAAATCGCGATCGTCCTCGCGCTCGTGCTTGCAACCGCCGTGCCGTTGAGCGTCCTCATAACGGACGTCTACGCCGGCAAGGACAACTTTCTTTCGCCGGTTCTGCGGCCCGTCGAGCGCGGCTTCTATCGCCTCGCTGGCGTCGACGAGACGCGCGAACAGAGCTGGTTCATCTATGCGATGGCGATGATCGCGTTCTCGATCGCCGGGTTCGTCTCGCTTTACGCCATTCAGCGGCTTCAGAACGTGCTGCCGCTCAATCCGCAGGGCTTCGACGCCGTTCCTCCCGATCTCGCGTTCAATACGTCCGTCAGCTTCATCACCAACACCAACTGGCAGAATTACGGCGGCGAGACGACGATGAGTCATCTCACGCAGATGATCGGCCTCACCGTGCATAATTTCCTGTCGGCGGCGACGGGCCTCGCCATGGCCTTCGCGCTGGTGCGCGCTTTCGCGCGCTCCTCGGCGACGACGGTCGGCAATTTCTGGGTCGATATGAGCCGCGTCGTCCTCTACGTCCTGCTGCCGATCTCGATCGTCTTCGCCGTTGTCTTCGTCGCGCTCGGCATGCCGCAGACGCTGACCGGCTCGATCGACGTGACGACGCTCGAGGGCGCCAAGCAGACCATTTCGATCGGTCCGATGGCGAGCCAGGAGGTCATTAAGGAGCTCGGCACCAACGGCGGCGGCTTCATGAACGCCAATTCGGCGCATCCGTTCGAGAACCCCAACGCCTGGACGAATATTCTCCAGATCTGGGCGATTCTGCTCGTCCCGACCGCTTCGGTGCTCGCCTTCGGCAGGGCGGTCGGCGATTTCAAGCAAGGCCGCGCGATCCTGATCGCCATGGCCATTCTACTCGTCCTCGGCATCGGCGTCGTCTATTGGGCGGAATGCGCGGGGACTTTGGGCGTGACCGCGCTGGGCGTCGATCCCTCGGCTGGCAATCTCGAAGGCAAGGAGCTTCGCTTCGGGCAGGCGCTGAGTTCGATGTTCGCCACCGCAACGACCGCAACCAGCACCGGCGCAGTCAATGCGATGCATGATTCGTTGACGCCGCTCGGCGGCCTCGTGCCGATGTTCAATCTGCTGGCCGGCTGCATCTGGCCGGGCGGCGTCGGCGCCGGGCTCTACGGCTTTCTCGTCGTCGCGGTCATCGCGGTGTTCGTCGCCGGCCTGATGGTCGGCCGCACGCCCGAATATCTCGGCAAGAAGATCGAATCGCGCGAAATGAAGCTCGCGATGTTCGCGGTGCTGATCTATCCGCTGGTCGTACTCGGCTTCTCCGCGGCTTCGGTGATGCTGAAGACCGCGCTCGACAGCCTCAACAACGCGGGTCCGCACGGGCTTTCGGAAATCATCTACGCCTTCGCCTCGACCAACGCCAACAACGGCTCGGCTTTCGCCGGCCTCAACGGCGCGACGCCCTGGTACGAAACGACCCTCGGCCTGGCCATGCTGTTCGGCCGTTTCGCCTACGCCATTCCGATGCTGGCGCTCGCCGGCGGGCTCGCAGCCAAGAAGAAGGCGCCGCCGTCGGCGGGCACCTTCCCGACCACCGGGCCGCTGTTCGTCGGCCTGCTGCTCGGCGTCATCGTCATTCTCTATCTGCTGCAATACTTCCCCGCGTTGGCGCTGGGGCCGGTCGTCGAGCATTTCCTGATGCTCAGCGGCAAGGCGTTTTGACGGCGCGCCTCTTTTCGATCGGAGTCATCCATGTCCACCAAGGCGAAGGCTAAGGGACTGTTCGATCCCCAGATTCTCGGCGCGGCGGCGCTCGACGCGCTGCGCAAGCTCGATCCGCGGGCGCTGGCGCGAAACCCGGTGATCTTCGTCACCGAGATGGTTTCGCTCGTCGTCACCGGCTTCTTCATCCGCGACCTCATCACGCAGGAAACTTCGCCGCTGTTCTCCGGCCAGATCGCGTTCTGGCTGTGGTTCACGGTGCTGTTCGCCAATTTCGCCGAGGCGGTGGCGGAGGGGCGCGGCAAGGCGCAGGCCGAGACGCTGCGCCGCAGCCGCAGCGACACGCGCGCCAAGCGCTACGTCGACGCGAAGAACCTCAAGGGCGCGACCGCCACCGTCAACGCGACGGACTTGCGCGTCGACGACGTCGTTCTGGTCGAGGCCGGCGACATCATCCCCGGCGACGGCGACATCATCGAGGGACTGGCGTCGGTCAACGAGTCGGCGGTCACCGGCGAATCGGCGCCGGTCATCCGCGAAGCGGGCGGCGACCGCTCGGCGGTGACCGGCGGCACGACGGTGCTCTCCGACTCGATCAAGGTGCGCATCACCGCCTCGGCGGGATCGACCTTCATCGACCGCATGATCGCGCTCGTCGAGGGCGCCGAGCGGCAGAAGACGCCCAACGAGCTCGCCTTGTCGATCTTGCTCTCCGGCCTGACCCTGATCTTCCTGATCGTCTGCGTGACGCTGTGGCCGCTGGCCCAATATTCGGGAACGGTCCTTTCGGTGACGGTGCTGATCGCGCTCCTGGTCTGCCTCATCCCGACGACGATCGGCGGCCTGCTCTCGGCGATCGGCATCGCCGGGATGGACCGGCTCATCCGCTTCAACGTCGTCGCCACGTCCGGCCGCGCCGTCGAGGCGGCGGGTGACGTCGACACGCTGCTGCTCGACAAGACCGGCACGATCACCTTCGGCAATCGCATGGCCGAGGAATTCATCGCCGTGGCGGGCGTCCCCGAACGCAAGCTGGCCGAGGCGGTGCTGCTCGCCAGCCTCGCCGACGAGACGCCGGAGGGCCGCTCGATCGTCGCGCTCGCCAAGAGCCGCTACGGCGTCGAGGCGCCGGCGGACCTGGGGCAGGCGACGATCGTGCCGTTCAGCGCGCACACGCGCATATCCGGCATCGACATGCCCGGGCGGGTCCTGCACAAGGGCGCGGTCGACGCGATCCTGGCGCAGGCCGGCCTGACGCGCGACAGCGCGCCGGCCGATTTCAATCAGGCGGTCGATCGCATCTCGCGCTCCGGCGGCACGCCTCTCGCCGTCTCCGACAACGGCCGGCTGCTGGGCATCATCCATCTCAAGGACATCGTCAAACCCGACATCCGTCCGCGCTTCGCCGAACTGCGCGCCATGGGCATCAAGACGGTGATGGTGACCGGCGACAATCCGCTCACCGCCGCGGCGATCGCCTCGGAAGCCGGCGTCGACGATTTCCTCGCGCAGGCGACGCCCGAGGACAAGCTCGCCTACATCAGGCGCGAACAGCAGGGCGGGCGCCTCATCGCCATGTGCGGCGACGGCACCAACGACGCGCCGGCGCTCGCGCAGGCCGACGTCGGCGTCGCCATGCAGACGGGCACCCAGGCGGCGCGCGAAGCAGGCAACATGGTCGATCTCGACTCCGATCCGACCAAGCTGATCGAGATCGTCGGCATCGGCAAGCAGCTCCTGATGACGCGCGGCTCGCTGACGACCTTCTCGATCGCCAACGACGTCGCCAAGTATTTCGCCATCATTCCCGCGATCTTCGCCGAAACCTACGACAAGCAGCTCGGCGCGCTCAACGTCATGGGCCTGCACAACGACAAGTCGGCGATCCTGTCGGCGGTGATCTTCAACGCGCTGATCATCGTCGCGCTCATTCCGCTGGCGCTGAAGGGCGTGGCCTATCGCCCGGTCGGCGCGGCGGCGCTGCTGCGCCGCAACCTAGCGATTTACGGCCTGGGCGGCATCATCGCTCCCTTCGTCGGCATCAAGATCATCGACGTCTTGGTCGCCTTCCTGCATCTGGCTTGAGGATTAACGTCATGTTGAGCCAAATTCGTCCCGCCGTCGTCCTGCTGGCTCTGTTCACGCTGCTGACCGGGCTCGCCTATCCCCTGGCGATCACCGTCGTCGCCCAGCTCGCGCTGCCCTATCAGGCCAACGGCAGCCTGCTGACGGTCGGCGAAAAGCCGGTCGGATCGGCGCTGATCGGCCAGAACTTCGCCAGCGACAAGTATTTCCACGCCCGCCCCTCGGCGACGCAGGCGCAGGATCCCGCGCACCCCGACGATCCCTCCAAGACGATCGACGCGCCCTACAACGCGGCCAACTCCACGGGCTCGAACTTCGGGCCGACCTCGCAGAAGCTCCTCGACCGCGTCAAGGCCGACGTCGAGGCCAAGCGCGCCGCCGGCTGGACGGGGCCGATCCCCGCCGATTCGGTGACGACGTCGGCGTCCGGTCTCGATCCGGAAATTTCGCCGGAGAACGCCTTCGCTCAGGTTCCGGCGGTCGCCAAGGCGCGCGATCTGCCCGAGGACACGGTGCGCGCGCTCGTCGCGGCGCAAATCGAGGGCCGCTTCCTCGGCCTGATCGGCGAGCCGCGCGTCAACGTCCTGCGCCTGAACATGGCGTTGGACGCGCAGAAAACGTCGTGAAGCAAGGGCGCCGCGCTCAGAGCGGCCGCGGCGCGTCGGCGGCGCGCTTGGCCATCTTGGCGAATTTCTTCACCACGCGGTCGCGCTTGAGCTTCGAGATGTAGTCGATGAACAGCACGCCGTTGAGATGGTCGATCTCGTGCTGCAACGCCGTCGACAGCAAGCCCTCGGCGAGAATCTCCCGCTGCTTGCCCTCGCGGTCGAGGAAGCGCGCGCGCACTTTCGCCGGGCGTTCGACCTCCTCGTAATATTCGGGGATCGACAGGCAGCCCTCCTCGTAGACCGCGCGTTCGTCGGAGGACCAGACGATCTCCGGGTTGACGAAGAATTGGGGCGCCGGCGGCTCGTCCTTCTTGGCGAGATCGATGACGAGGACGCGGATCGCTTCGGCGATCTGGATTCCCGCCAGGCCGATGCCCGGCGCGTCGTGCATGGTCTCCACCATGTCGTCCAGGAGCTTGCGCAGCGCGTCGTCGACTTGCCCGAGCGGCGCGCTGATCAGGCGCAACTTCGGGTCGGGGAGGATGATGATGGGGCGCAGGGCCATGGCGTCGGCTTCGTCTTCTCGTTCGGCGATTTCTAGTTTCGAATAGGTCTGATAATCGCGCCGCGCGGCGCGGTCAAACATGTTCTTCTTTCGTTCGATTCGTCGGCGCGAATCGGCTAGGCTCGGCGCCATGAACCAAATCCTTGTCACCCTCAACGGCTATTCCCTCACCTTCGGCCAGGCGCTGGGCGGCGCGCTCGGCGCGATCGCGCTGCTGCTGTTCGTCCTCGTCGTCGCGCTCTGGCGCGCGAGCGCGGCGCGCCGGCGCGAGGCGGAGGCGGCGGACGAAGGGCGCCGCGAACTCGAGGCGCGCTTCGCCGCGCTCGCGCAGTCCAACGCCGAGCTCAGCGGGCGTCTGGGCTCGATGAGCGAATGGCTGGGCTCGCGCCAGGCCGACATGACGCGGGTGATGGCGGAGCGCCTCGACAACGTCGGCGCGCGGTTAGGTGCCGGGCTCGAAAACCACGCGCAGACCACCGGCGCGAACCTCAACAAGCTCAACGAAAGGCTCGCCGTCATCGACGCCGCGCAGGCGCGCATGGCCGGCATGACCGAGGAAGTGGTTTCGCTGAAGGACATTCTGTCCAACAAGCAGACGCGCGGCGCCTTCGGCCAGGGGCGGATGGAGGCGATCGTGCGCGACGGCCTGCCCGTCGGCGCCTACGAGTTCCAATTCGCGCTCTCCAACAAGACGCGGCCCGATTGCGTCATTCGCCTGCCGGGCGACCCCCGCGTGCTCGCGGTCGACGCCAAATTCCCGCTCGAAGCCTTCACGCTGTTCAACCAGGCGCGCGGCGAGGAGGCGCGCAAGGCGGCCATTCAGCGCGTGCGCGCCGACGTCGGCAAGCACGTCAAGGACATCGCCGAGCGCTATCTCGTCCCCGGCGAGACGCAGGACATCGCGCTGATGTTCGTGCCCTCCGAATCGATCTATTCCGATCTCGTCGAGCATTTCGACGACGTGGTGCAGAAGGCGCACCGCGCCCACGTCATCATCGTCTCGCCGTCGCTGATGATGATGGCGATCCAGGTGACGCAGGCGATTTTGCGCGACGCGCGCATGCGCGACCAGGCGCATGCGATCCACGCGGAAGTGGGCAAGCTGCTCAACGACGTGCGCCTGCTCGCCGAGCGCACGGCGAAGCTGGAAGGCCATTTCCGCCAGGCGCAGGAAGACGTCGGCCTGATCGCGACCTCGAGCGAAAAAGTCACCCGCCGCGCCGCGCGCATCGACGCGATGGAGTTCGGCGAGGAGGCGGCGGGGAAAGTGGAGACGCTGCCGAATTTGCGGCTGGCGAAAGGCGGGGAGTAGGGGGGCGGCGGGGCAACTCAATTTTGGACCAATCTGCCGCTTCCTGCTTTGACAAGTATGTACAAACTGTGTAGACATGCAAATGTTCGAATGGGACGAAAACAAGCGCCTCAAGAATATCGAGAGCAAGAATCTCGATTTCGTCGACGCCGTCATCGTGTTTGACGGGCGCGCGGTGATGTCGGCGCCATCGCGCTACCCATTGGAAGATCGGTTCGTCTCGACGGCCGTCTTGGACGACGGAAAATTCTACACCGTCGTGTGGACGTGGCGCAGCGTTGCGCGGCGGATCATTTCATTCAGGAGGGCGCGAAATGGCGAAGAAAGAGCGTATCGTGCGACATTCAACTGAAGAATTACAGGCGATGCGCCGGCGGGGCGAAAGCAAGAGCGATTGGGCGCGCGCGGCCGCCATGACGGAAGCGGAAATCGAGGCCGCGGTCGCCGCGGACCCCGAAGAAGCGGGCATGACCGTCGATTGGGGCCGAGCGTCGGTCGAAATGCCGCAGTCGAAGGCCGTCCTCAACATGCGCGTCGACCGCGACGTGCTGGAATTCTTTCGCCGTGAGGGACGGGGCTACCAGACCAAAATCAACGCCGTTTTACGGTCCTATGTCGATCAGATGGTTCAGCGCGAGAGAAGGTGATTGGCTAGGTTTGGTCTGAGAGGCGAAGTGGGCATCGAGTCTCTCGCTATTGATGCAGTCGGTTTACGGTTGCATTGCGACGCATTGAGTTAACCGTGTCGACGTCCGTAAAGACCCAAAAAATGTTGTGGGGTAAGAGCTGCGGGTCGGTGCTCGGAGCCGAATTGTCGGTCGGACCTGTATGAGGACGAGACTGAGACCGACGATCCGACGCTGATTGGCGAGCAGTGCCATATCGTCGCCGAGAGCGATGATGGGCCTCGCGCGAATCCGACAATGCCGGTGGAACGGCGCAACAGCTACGCCAACCTCATCTTGCTTTGCCGCAATCACCATAAAGTAATTGACGCTCAGGAGGGCGAGTACACCGTTGAACGGCTGCACCAAATGAAGGCCCAGCATGAGGCCTGGGTTCGGGAGCAACTGGGTTTTGATGAGGCCAAGCTGCGGGACGATGAGCAGTACGGTAGCATCATAGATAATTGGGAGCGCCTTGGCCATGTCAACGAGTGGCACGCTTGGAGCAGTCATGTACTCTCTCACGGACAGCCGAGCATGCAGGATAAATTGGATCGGGATCTGTTCGAGTTGCGTCTTTGGCTTCTGAAGTGCGTTTGGCCGGGACGGTACCTGGACGTCGAAAGTGCGTTTCAGACTTTCGGCGCGTACTGGAGGATTTCCACGAGCGCTTTCGGAAACATGCGGAGCCCTGGAGGAACACAGACACGCTGATGACCAGAAAGTTCTATCAGATCGATGAATGGGACGAACAACGTTATGCGCATCTGGTGGCGCAGTACGATTTCCACGTCGATCTAGTCGAAGATCTTATGTTGGAGCTCAGCCGCGCGGCCAACCTGGTTTGCGATCGCGTGAGGTGTCATCTCATACGCGGCTACAGGTGCGCCGAGGGGCGGCTACTCGTCCAAACCGGTCCAACCATGGACTTGGCCTTCCACGACGCAGTCGTCGAGTACGACCAGGATGAACGGACCCGTCAATCCCCATACCCCGGTCTGCAAACCTTCCTTATTGAACGGGAGCAGCGAGATATGTATTTCGGCAACGGCGCCGAGCTATAGCCTTAGCGATGCTGTGAGGCGGGAATTATGCCCCAACAATTGTTTCCGAAACCTATCAGACGCGGATATCAACAACGAACCAACAGAACTTGCCAATTCGACTACGCCCCCGCCTTCCGCAGCCACGGCCGCGTCCCCGCCGGCACCTCGTGCGGCGCGACGCTCGGCTGGTAGTGCAGCGAAAACCCGCGCGCATACCCCTCTCGCAGCGCGCGCAGCGTCGGCGCGTCGGTCACCTCGAACGCGGTGAAGCCGCAGCGCCGCATCAGCGGGATTTCGTCGAGCAGCACGTCGCCGACAGCGCGCAACTCGCCGGTAAAGCCGAAGCGCTCGCGTAAGAGTTCGCCGTAGGAGAACGCGCGGCCGTCGGCGAATTTGGCAAAGTTCAGCGCGACGAGCGGGCGATGCGCCGCTTCCGCCAGTTGCGCCGGCGCCTGGGGGCCGGCGGGAACCGAAACCCCGACCGGGTCGACGCGCGCGCTCAACGCGTCGCGCTCGGCGCTCCAGCGCGCGAAGGAGACGATGATCGCGCCCGTCGGGGGAATCGGCGCGTCGTGGTCGATTTTCGTCCAAGAGTCCTCGGCGAAGCCGCCGTCGCGCCACAGGGCCATCAGATGTCCATCCCTTGGGAAAGCGGCTCGGTGTGGATGCCGCATTCGGTCTTGCCGTGGCCGCGCCAGCGGCCGGCGCGCGAATCCTCTCCCGGCCTGACGGGGCTGGTGCAGGGCAGGCAGCCGATCGAGGGATAGCCCTTGGCGACCAGGGGATGGGGCGGCAGGCCGGCCTCGCGGATGTAGGCGAGGATGTCCGAGGCGCTCCAGCCGACCAGCGGATTGACCTTGAGGCGCTCGCCCTCGGCTTCGAACAGCGGCACGCGCGCGCGCGTCGCGCTCTGAAAACCCTTGCGGCCGGTGATCCAGGCCTCGAAGCCGTCGAGCGCCTTGGCGAGCGGCAAAACCTTGCGGATGGCGCAGCAGCGGTCGGCATCGCTCGCGAAGAGGAAGCCTTCGGGGTCTTCGGCCGCCAGCGTTGCAGGATCCGGGTCGGCGACGACGACGTTCTCGAGGCCGAGCCGCGCGCACAGCGCGTCGCGGTAGCCAAGCGTCTCGGGGAAATGCTGGCCGGTGTCGACGAACACCACCGGCGTCCGCCTGTCGACGCCGGCGACCATGTGCAGCAGCGCGGCCGAATCCGCGCCGAAGCTGGAGACCAGCGCGATGCGGCCTGGGAACAGGTCCTCGATCGCCAGGCGCAGCAGCGAGCTCGCCTTGACGCGCGCGAAGCGGTCTTCGAGCCGCGAGGCGGCGACCGCGTCGCCGAACAGTTTGACGTCGTGCGCGCTCATCAAATGTCCGCTCCGGCGCAGCGCTCGTAGAGCGCCTCCTTGAACGGCGCGATGCCGAGGCGGCGGAACGCGGCGAGGAAATCCTCGTCAGGCCCCAGGCGCTGCGCCATATAGGTCTCGACCACCGTCTCCACCGCTTCGACGATGGTCTCCGAGCTGAAGCCGGGGCCGACGATCTCGCCGATCGCGGCGTTTTCGTCGCCCGAGCCGCCGAGGGTGACCTGATAGGTCTCTTCGCCCGCGCGCTCCAAGCCGAGGATGCCGATATGGCCGACGTGATGGTGGCCGCAGGCGTTGATGCAGCCGGATATCTTGATCTTCAGCGGGCCGATCGCGCGGGCGCGCGCGCCGTCGCCGAAACGCTCGGAAAGGCGCTGGGCGATGGGGATGGAGCGCGCCGTCGCCAGCGCGCAATAGTCGAGCCCGGGGCAGGCGATAATGTCGCTGACGAGCCCGGCGTTGGGCGTCGCCAAGCCGACCGAGGCGAGCCGATCGTAAACGGCGTTGAGATCGTCGAGCGCGACGTGCGGCAGGATCAGGTTCTGCTCGTGCGAGACGCGCAATTCGTCGTGCGAATAGTCTTCGGCGAGATCGGCGACGGCGTCGATCTGGTCGGCGCTGACGTCGCCCGGCACGCCGCCGATGGGTTTCAGCGAAACCGTCACGATGACGTAGCCCGGCGTCTTGTGCCGTGTCACGTTGGAGTCGAAAAACTTCGAGAATTTGGCGTCCTTGCCGCGGCGCCGTTCCACCCGGTCGCTCGTCGGCTTCTTCGCCTCGAGCGGCGGGGGCGCGAAATAGGCGTTGATGCGTGCGATTTCCTCGGCGGGCAGCGCGAGGCCCGTGCGATCGTGGGCGCGAAATTCCGCTTCGATGGCGTCGCGCAAGCCCTCCAGGCCCTTTTCGTGCAGCAGGATTTTTATGCGCGCCTTGTACTTGTTGTCGCGCCGGCCCTCGAGATTGTAGACGCGCAGGATCGCGTCGGCGTAGGCGATGAGATCGCGCTCGGGCAGAAACTCGCGCACCTTGTGGCCGAGCAGCGGCGTGCGGCCGAGCCCGCCGCCGACGTAGACGGTAAAGCCCAACTCGCCGTTTCGATCGCGCACCAGTTGCAGGCCGATGTCGTGCGCCTGGATCACCGCGCGGTCGTGCGCGGCGCCGTTGACGGCGATCTTGAACTTGCGCGGCAGAAACGAGAATTCGGGATGCTGCGACGACCATTGGCGCAGGATTTCCGCATAGGGGCGCGGGTCGGCGATCTCGTCGGCGGCGACGCCGGAATAATGGTCGGCGGTGACGTTGCGGATGCAATTGCCGGAAGTTTGGATCGCGTGCATGTCGACGCCGGCGAGCTCGGCGAGGATGTCGGGCGTGTCTTTTAGCGCCGGCCAATTGAACTGGAGGTTCTGGCGCGTCGTGAAGTGGCCGTAGCCGCGGTCGTACTTGCGCGCGATCTCGGCGAGCTTGCGCATCTGGCGCGAATTCAGCGTGCCGTAGGGCACGGCGATGCGCAGCATGTAGGAGTGCAGTTGCAGATAGAGCCCGTTCATCAGTCGGTGCGGCCGGAACTGATCCTCGGTCAATTCGCCGGCGAGGCGGCGCGCGACCTGGTCGCGGAACTGCTCGACGCGCGCCGAAACGAAGGCGGCGTCGAATTCGTCATAGCGATACATGCGGGCTCTCCACGCTCGCGTTGAGGGCGAAGACCGGCGCCAGCCCCTGCGCCTGCTTGCCGAGGTCGCGGCGCACCGTCGGCCCGGAGGCGCGGATCGCTTCGCGCAACGCCTTGGGCGCGTAATGGCCGTTGCGCAGCTCGACCTCGACGGCGTAGGGGTCGACGACGAGGCTCCGCGCGACCGCTTCGCCCGCCAGCGCGAGCGCGGCCTCGACCGCGGCCGCGTCGGCATGGACGGCGGCGCGGCCGAAGTCTTCGGCCCAGTCGCCGCCGGCGTCCTGGAACACGACGACGCCGTCGGCGAGCCGATTGGCGGTGACGATCTGACTCAAGCGGGTTCCTTTTCTCGCGTCCGCGCCTTCGTTCGACGTCCCGCGAGCGGGGCGGCGGCGAGGTCGTTTTGCCTCGATAAGTCTACAAATATTGTAGATATATGAGAACGATAGCATATTATACTTGGTCGATCTAGATGATTTTTTTTTATACGTATACAAAAGGTTTAATGTGGCCCGCCGCGTCCGCCGGCCGCCGCGGCGCACTCACATAAAGTTCTGCGGATCGACGTCGATGGCGACGCGGACGCCGCCGCGAGGCGGCGGGGCGGCGGCGAGCAGCGCGCGCAGGAAGCCTTGCAGGTCGACGCCGCGCGGCGCCTTCAAAGCGAGGCGGAAGCGATGGCGGCCGCGCAGCACCGCCATCGGCGCCTCGGCGGGGCCGAGCAGGACGATCTCGTCGCCTTGGACCGCGCCCCCTAACGGCGCGAGGCGCCAGGCCTTGCCGGGGGCAAGCGCGTGCGCGGTCCGCGCGAGAGCGCGCGCGTGCGCTTCGGCGCCGCCGCGGTCCTGGCCCGAGACGATGATCGCCGCCAGGCGCCCGAACGGCGGCAGGCCGCCGCGCCGGCGCTGCTCCGCCTCCTCGGCGTAGAAGCGCTCGACGTCTCCCGAAAGAAGCGCGGCGATGACGGGGTGCTCGGACTGCCAGGTCTGCAGCATCGCGCGGCCGGGTTTGTCGCCGCGTCCGGCGCGCCCCGTCGCCTGGCGCAACAATTGGAAGGTGCGCTCGGCGGCGCGCGGGTCGCCGTTGGCGAGGCCGACGTCGGCGTCGACGACGCCGACGAGGGTCAGCAGCGGGAAATTGTGGCCCTTGGCGACGAGTTGGGTGCCGATGATGATCTCGTATTCGCCGCGCGCCGCCGCGTCGAGCTGGGCGCGCAGCCGCTCCAGCCCGCCGGGAAAATCCGACGACAGCACCAGCGTGCGCGCCTCGGGGAACAAAGCCTCGACTTCTTCGGCCAGGCGCTCGACGCCCGGGCCGCAGGCGGCGAGCGTGTCCGCCTCCTGGCATTGCGGGCAGACGTCGGGACGCTTTTCGACGTGGCCGCAGTGGTGGCAGACGAGCGCCTTGCGGAAGCGGTGCTCGACCAGCCAGGCCGCGCAGTTCGGGCATTGAAAGCGATGGCCGCAGGCGCGGCACAGGGTCAGCGGCGCATAGCCGCGCCGGTTGAGGAACAGCAGCGACTGTTCGCCGTTGGCGAGGCCGGCCTCGATTCCCGCGACGAGGCGCGGCGCCAGCCAGCGGCCGCGCGGCGGGCCTTCGCGCCGCAAGTCGATCGCCGTCAGATCGGGCAGGGCGCGTTTCCCGAAGCGCGAGGCGAGCCTCAGCCAGCCGTAGCGGCCCTGTTCGGCGTTGACGCGCGTCTCCAGCGACGGCGTCGCCGAGGCGAGAACGACCGGCGCGCTTTCCAGGCGACCGCGCACCACCGCCATGTCGCGCGCGTGATAGATCACGCCGTCTTCCTGCTTGTAGGCGCCCTCGTGCTCCTCGTCGACGACGATGAGGCCGAGATCGGCGAAGGGGAGGAACAGCGCCGAGCGGGCCCCGACGACGACGCGCGCCGCCCCGCTCGCCACCGCGCCCCACAGCCGCTCGCGCTGGCGCGGCGTGATCGCCGAATGCCATTCGGCGGGCCGCGCGCCGAAGCGCGCGGCGAAACGGTCGAGGAATTGCGAAGTCAGCGCGATCTCCGGCAGCAGGACGAGCGCCTGACGTCCGGCGCGCAACGCCGCGGCGACCGCCTCGAAGTAGACTTCCGTCTTGCCGGAGCCGGTGACGCCCTCGAGCAGGATCGCTTTCGATGCGCGCGCCTCGACCGCGCGGGTCAGCGCGTCGGCCGCGGCGCGCTGATCGGGCGCCAGCGCTTGAAGGGCGAAATCGGGATCGAGCGGCGCCGCGGCCGGCTCGGCCGCCAAGGCGACGGCTTCGAGCGCGCCGTCGTCGACGAGGCCGTCGATCACGCCCGCGCCGCAGGCGGCGGCCTCGGCCAGCGCCGCCTTGGCCAGCGGCGGCGAATCGGTCAGCGCCGCCAGCACGCGCGCGCGCGCCGGCGTCAGGCGAAGCGGCGCCTTGCCGGTGGCGCGAAAGGCGAGGCGCGGCGCCGGCGGGACGATCGCCTCGGGGGCGCGCGTCGCCATGCGCAGCACCATGCCGCGCGGCGCGAGGGTCCAGCGCGCCACCCAGTCGATGAAATCGCGCAGCGGTTTGCGCAGCGGCGCGAGATCGCGGATTTCGGCGATCGACTTGAGATTGTCGCCGCCCGCTTCGCGCGTCGACCAGACGACGCCGACGGCGCGACGCGTTCCCAGCGGCGCGGCGACGAATTGTCCCGGCGTCAGGCCCCATGCGGCCGGAGCGCGATAGCTGTAGGCGGTGTCGACCGCGACCGGCGCGAGCACGTCGACGACGACGCTTCGCTTCGGGTCCGACGCGCCTTCGCGGGGTGGCTCGCTCATGCCGACGCGGATTAGCACGCGCCGAGGGGTCGGGGTAGGTTTTCGCGCGCGGCCGCAAAGGCAGCCGGTTCCGCGCTTTTCCCTGAAATTCCGTTATTCCTTCGGCTTGGCCGCCGCGGCCGCTTTGGCGGACGGGGCCTCGACGCGCTCGGCGATGCGCGCCGACTTGCCGCGCCGATCGCGTAAGTAATAGAGCTTGGCGCGACGGACCTTGCCTCTGCGAACGACCTTGATCGAATCGATCACGGGCGAGTAAACGGGGAAAACGCGCTCGACGCCTTCGCCGTAGGAAATCTTGCGGACGGTGAAGCTCTCCTGGAGTCCGCCGCCGCTGCGCGCGATGCATACGCCTTCGTAGGCCTGGACGCGGGTGCGCTCGCCTTCGCTCACCTTGACGTTGACGACGATCGTGTCGCCGGGCGAAAATTCCGGGATCTTGCGGCTCGCACTCAATTTGGCGGCCTGCTCGGCTTCGAGCGTCTCGATGATGTTCACGTCTCTCTCCATGCCGTGACGCCGGGCCCGCTTTTGCGGGTGCGGCGAGCGCTTCGGCGCGCTGTTGTCAGTTGAGGCGCGCCTCATACAGCAAAGCGGCCGGGGAGTCGAGACGGGGACGAAGGCGTCGCCGCGGGCGCGACGCCGAACGAGGCCGCGGCCCGCGGCCGCAAGCCGACGGATTTGGCGGCGCGCGCGACTTCCGCTATTTTCCGTCGCCGAGCGCCGAGGCCCGCTGCGCGGGAGGCGCGTCTCCTTAAGAGGAAGCGACATGAAGCTTGTTCGATTGGCCGCTGCGACGACGCGCGGCTTTGGCCGCGTTGCGCCCGCCGGTCTTCTCGCGCTCGCCTTGGCGACGACGGCGGCGCTGGCCGACGACGCCAAAGCGACGCCCGACGTGGCCCCCGCCGCCGCGGCGACGGCGCCGATCGATCAACTGATGGCGCCCGGCCCGCTGCCCGACATCGTCGAGGGTTCGCCGTCGGCCGCGGTCACCATCATCGAATACGCCTCGATGACGTGCAGCCATTGCGCGGCTTTCCACCGGGAGACTTGGCCCGGCCTGAAGGCCAAGTACGTCGATTCGGGCATGGTCAAGTTCATCTTGCGCGAATTTCCGCTCGATCCGCTGGCGGCCGCCGGCTTCATGCTGGCGCGTTGCGCCGGCCCCGACAAGCGCGACGCGATGATCGACCGGCTGTTCGCCCAGCAGGACGACTGGGCGTTCGTCGACCAGCCGGTCGAGCGCCTTCTGGCGCTGGTCGAAAAGGCGGGCATGTCGCAGACGGACTTCGAGGCCTGCTTGAGCGATCAGAAGCTGTACGACGCGGTCAATCAGAGCCGAGAGCAGGCGACGGAGCGATTCGCCATCGATTCGACGCCGACGTTCTTCGTCAATGGGCGAAAACTGAGCGGCGGAACGGCGATCTCCGAATTCGACCAAGTCCTTGAGCCGTTATTGAAATAGCGCGGTTTCGCACAGGTTTCTCGAATTCGGGCCTTGATCGCGCGCCCTCTTTGTGGCGGCGTGCCGGGGATCGCCGAGGCTCCGCGCCGTTGCGCTTCGCGCCGGCGATAACGGAATGGATGGAAGAGGGCGAAGCCCATGAAATTCGAGCGGCTGCGCCTAGCCGGCTTCAAGAGCTTTTGCGACGCGACCGATTTCAAGATAGAGCCCGGGCTGACCGGAGTCGTCGGCCCCAACGGCTGCGGCAAGTCCAATCTGGTCGAAGCGCTGCGCTGGGTCATGGGCGAAAGCTCGTACAAGAACATGCGCGCGTCCGGCATGGACGACGTGATCTTTTCGGGCTCGAACAAGCGCCCGTCGCGCAACATCGCCGAGGTCGGGCTCGTTCTCGACAACTCGGATCGGCGCGCCCCCGCCGCGTTCAACGACGCCGAGACGATCGAGGTGACGCGCCGGATCGAGCGCGAATCGGGCTCCACCTATCGCGTCAACGGGCGCGAGGTGCGCGCGCGCGACGTGCAGTTGCTGTTCGCCGACGCTTCGACCGGCGCGCGCTCGCCCGCCATGGTGCGCCAAGGGCAGATCGGCGAAATCATCGCCGCCAAGCCGCAGGCGCGCCGCCTCATTCTCGAGGAGGCGGCCGGCGTCGCCGGGCTGCATTCGCGTCGCCACGAGGCCGAGCTCAGGCTCAAGGGCGCCGAAGACAATCTGCTGCGGCTGGAGGACGTTCTCAAGCAGATCGACGCGCAGATCGACAGCCTGAAACGGCAAGCGCGCCAATCGACGCGCTATCGCGCCCTGGCGCAGGACATCCGCCGTCAGGAGGCTCTGGCGCGGCTGATCGCCTGGCGCGAACACGACGCGCAATTCGCGCGCGCTCAGCAGAGGCTCGAAGCCGATGTGCGCGAAGTCGCCGAGCGCACGCGCGCGCAGGGCGAGGCGGCGCGGCTGCAGGCGATCGCCGCCGCCGACTTGCCGCCGCTGCGCGAGGAAGAGGCGCGCCTCGGCGCGGCGCTGCATCGCCTCGTGCTGGCGCGCGACGCGCTGGCGGGCGAGGAGAAGCGCGCCAACGAGCGCGTCGCCGAACTCGAGCGTCACATCGCGCAGTCCGCGCAGGATCTGCAGCGCGAAGAGGCGCTGATCGCCGATGCCGCGCATGTCATGGCGAGACTGACGGCGGAGGACGAGGCGCTCGCCGGGCAGGCCGCGAGGTCGGAAGAGGTCAAGCGCGAGGCCGAGCAGCGGCGCCAGCGCCTCGAACAGCGGCTCGCGAGCGCCGAAGGCGCCCTCGCCGAGGCCCAGGCCGCCTCGTCGGACCTCGCGGCTCGGCGCGCCTCGCTCGGCGCGGGGCTCGCCGAAGAGGCGCGTCGCCTCGCTCGTTTCGAGAGCGAGTGCGCGGGGATCGAGCGCGAGCGCGCCGCCTTGGCTAGCGCCGACGCGGACGACGCGGCGGTTCGCGCCGAGAGCGAGGCGGTCGCGGCGCTCGGCGAAGCGCTGGCGCGCTCGGAGGCCGAAGCGCTCGCCGGCGAAGCGGCGCACGTCGAGGCGCGCGAGGCCGAGGCGCGCTCGCGCGGGCCTCTCGCCGAAGCCGAGCGCGCCGCGCAGCGGCTCGACACCGAGGTGCGCACGCTGACCAAGCTCATCGGCTCGACGTCCGGCGGGCCGTGGCCGCCCGTCGTCGAAGCGGTCGATGTCGCGCGCGGCTACGAGGCCGCGCTCGGCGCCGCGCTCGGCGACGATCTCGACGCCTCCACCGACGTTTCGGCGCCGACGCATTGGTCGCACGCCGAGGGCGACCGAAGTCTCGAGGAGGCCGATCCCGAGCTGCCGCCCGGCGTCGAAGCGCTCGCTGCGCGCGTCGAAGCGCCGCCTGCGCTGCGTCGGCGCCTCGAGCAGATCGGCGTCGTCGCGCGCGCCGACGGCAAGCGCCTCGCCGCTTCGCTGCGGCCGGGTCAGCGCCTCGTTTCCAGGGAAGGCGATCTCTGGCGCTGGGACGGATTCGTCTCGACCGCCGAGGCGCCGAGCGCGGCGGCGCGGCGACTGGTCGAAAAGAACCGCCTCGGCGATCTCTCGCGCGAGGCGGAAGCCGCCCGGCAGGCCGCCGAAGTGGTCCGGGCCGAGGCGGCGCGCGCGCAAGCCGCGCTGCGCGAGGCGGGCGCCGCCGAAAGCGCCGCTCGCCAGCGCGCGCGCGCGGCGCGAAGCGCCTCGGACGCCGCGCGCGACAAGCTCGCCGCGGCGGAGCGGCGGCGCGCGCAGACGCTTTCGCGCCTCTCCGCGCTGGACGAGGCGTTGGCGCGCGCGCGCAACGCGCGCGATGAGGCGGCCGAACGCCGCACGCGCGCCGAAGCCGCGCTCGAGGGCCTCGCCCCCAGCGACGAGCTGGCCCTGTCCCTGGAGCGCGCGCGCGCGAGCGCCGCCCAGGAGCGCGCCGAATTCGCCGAGGCGAGGGCCGCGGCGCAGAATCTGGCGCGCGAAGCGGAAGCGCGCGAGGCGCGCCGGCGCGACATCGCGGCCGAACAGCGCTCCTGGGCGGAGCGGCGGGCGAAAGCGGAGGCCCACGTCGCCGAGATCGCCGAGCGGCGCCTTGCCGCGCAGAGCGAGCTCGAGTCGCTCGCCGACGCGCCGGCGGTCTTCCTGGCGCAGCGGCGCGAGTTGATCGGCCGCCTCGAGGGGGCCGAGGCCGCGCGCAAGGCCGCGGGCGACGCGCGCGTCGCCGCCGAGACCGCGCTCGCCGAAGCCGACCGCGCCGCGCGCGCCGCGCTGGAGGCGATGGGCTCGGCGCGCGAGGCGCGCGCCGCGTCGGAAGAACGGCTCGAAGGCGCGCGCCAGGGGCGGGAGGCGCTGCGGCGCGCCATCGCCGTCGAACTCGACGTCGAGCCGGCGGGCCTCGTCGCCCTGGCCGGCCTGGCGAAGGGCGCCGAGCCGCCGCAAGCCGATGTCGTCGAACGCAAGCTCGAGAATCTCAGACAGGAGCGCGAACGCCTGGGCGCCGTCAATCTGCGCGCCGACGAGGAACTCGCCGAAGTCGTCGCCGGGCGCGAGCGGCTGATCGCCGAGCGCGACGACCTGACCGAGGCGATCAAGCGGCTGCGCCACGCCATCCACAATCTCAACCAGGAGGGGAGGGAGCGGCTCCTCGCCGCCTTCGCCGTCGTCAACAGGCATTTCGGCGAGCTGTTCGCGACCCTGTTCGAGGGCGGAACGGCTGAATTGCAGCTCATCGAATCCGACGATCCCCTGGAGGCGGGGCTCGAACTTCTCGCCCGCCCGCCCGGCAAGAAGCCGCAGACGCTGACGCTGCTGTCCGGCGGCGAGCAGGCGCTGACCGCCCTGGCGCTGATTTTCGCGGTGTTTCTGACCAACCCGTCGCCGATCTGCGTGCTCGACGAAGTCGACGCGCCGCTCGACGACTACAACGTCGAACGCTTCTGCGATCTTCTCAACGAGATGCGCCGGCGCGCCGACACGCGCTTCGTCGCCATCACGCACAATCCGATCACCATGGCGCGCATGGATCGCCTCTTCGGCGTGACCATGGCCGAACGCGGCGTCAGCCAGATCGTCTCGGTCGATCTGGCGACGGCCGAGCAGTTCTTGGAGGCGAGCTGAGGCTGGTTCAGCGAGGCCTGCGGCCAATCCCCAAGCCCCTCACCCGACCTCTCCCCGCAAGCGGGGAGAGGAGCGCGCGGCGCCATTCTTCTCCTCTCCCCGCTTGCGGGGAGAGGCAGGGTGAGGGGCCGGGGGGGTCGCCGCTTTCGGCGCCGACAATCCTGGACCTTTCAGCGCGTCGCCCAGGGCCTTCTCGATCCCCGCGATCTCCCGCGCGGCCGCCGCGCGCATCTTGCGCTCGGCTTCGCGGTAGAGCGCGACGACGCGCTCGCCCGCTTCCGTCAGCGACGCGCCGCCGCCGCCCGCGCCGCCGGGGCGCGCGGTGACCAGCGGCTGGCCGAAAATCCGGTTCAGTTCCTCGACCAGCAGCCAGGCGCGTCGGTAGGACATCGCGTGCTTGCGGCCGGCGGCGGAGATCGATCCGGTTTCGGCGATCGATTCCAACAGCGCGATCTTGCCGGGGCCGAGGCGGCGCTCGTCGTCGAAATCGAAGCGAATGGTCAGCCGCGTCGGCATGGCGCCTCCCGAGCGGCGCATGCTGCTCCACAAGGGCGCGGCGGGCAAGCGCTGAGCCGACGGCGTCAGCGCGAGTGGGCGAAATCCCAATAGAGTGCGCGCGCGCGGCGGAAAGCCGGACCGGGTTGCAGATCGCGCGCCTCGATGCGCTTGACCGGGATCACCTTGCCGTAATTGCCGACGACGAAAATCTCGTCCGCCGTTTCGAAATCGGCGAAGGACAGCGTCGCCTCGCGCGTGTCCTGGCCGTCCGCGCGCATGAGCGCGAGCACGCGCTGGCGCGTCACGCCGTTGAGGAACGAGCCGTTGGCCGCCGGCGTCATGACGACGCCGTCGCGCGCCATGAAGATGTTGGCGGTGGCGAGTTCCGCGACGTTGCCGAGCATGTCGGCGAGCAGGCAATTGTCGAAGCCGCGCGAGCGCGCCTCCATCAGGGCGCGCGCGTTGTTGGGATAGAGGCAGCCCGCCTTGGCGTCGATCGGCATCGTCATCGCCAGTGGTTTGGCGTATTGCGAATGGGTGATCGAAACGCCGGTCAGGTCCGGCAGCGGCGCCTCGTAGATGCACAGGCAGAAGCGCGTCGATTCGGGATCGGGCGGCACTGAGCCCGGCCCGCTCTGCTCGGCCCAGTACATCGGGCGGATGTAGAGGTGCGCGCCCGGCTTGAATTTCTTCAAGCCCTCGCGCGCCAGACCCTCGATCGCCTCGGCGCTCATCGTCGGCTTCAGCCACATCGTCTTGGCCGAGCGGTTGAGGCGCGCGCAATGCTTGTCGAGGTCGGGCGCGACGCCCTCGAAGGCGCGCGCGCCGTCGAACACGCTGGAGGCGAGCCAGAAGGCGTGGCTGCGCGGCCCCAGGATCGGTCGGTTGCCTTCGAACCACTCGCCGTCGAGGAAGGTGAAGGTTGGCGACCAATCGGACATGGCTCTCGACTCGCGGTGGTTCCAAGGGCTCGCAGAAACCGACATATGCCCCTTTCCGCGCCGGGGATAAAGCCGAATCTCGCGGGCGAGCCCCGCCGCGAGAGCGCCTAGCTTGGGCCGAGCATGGCTTCGGGCCGCACCAATCGATCGAAAGTCTCGGCGCCGACGCCGGCCCGCAAGGCTTCCTCTCTGAGCGTCGTGCCGTTCATGAGCGCCGCCTTGGCGATGCTCGCTGCGCGATCGTAGCCGATCGCGGGCGTCAGCGCGGTCGCCAGCATCAGCGATCGCTGCAGCAATTCGTCGATGCGCCTGCGGTCGGGCTCGATGCCGACGACGCAATGCCGCGTGAAACTGTCGGCCGCGTCGCCGAGAAGGCGGATCGATTGCAGGACCGCGTTGGCGATGAGCGGTTTGAAGACGTTGAGCTCGAGGTGCCCCTGGCTGCCGGCGAAGGCGACGATGGCGCCGTTGCCGATCACCTGGACGCAGACCATGCTGAGCGCCTCCACCTGCGTCGGATTGACCTTGCCGGGCATGATCGAGGACCCGGGCTCGTTTTCCGGCAAGCGCAATTCCCCCAGGCCGGTTCGCGGGCCGGAGCCGAGCAGGCGGATGTCGCTGGCGATCTTGAACAGGCCCGAGGCGAGGCTCGTCAGCGCGCCGTGGGCGAAGACGAGCGCGTCGTGCGCGGCGATCGCCTCGAACTTGTCGGCCGCCGAGGTGAACGGAAGATGGGTGAGCGAAACGATCCGCTGCGCGAAAAGCTCGGGGAAAAGCGGATGAGCGTTGAGGCCGGTGCCGACCGCCGTGGCCCCTTGTGCGAGCGCGAAGAGGCCCGGCATCGTCGCCTCGATGCGCCCGCGCCCGAGTTCGACCTGCGCGGCCCAGGCGGCGAATTCCTGCCCCAGCCGGACCGGCGTCGCGTCCTGCAGGTGCGTGCGCCCGATCTTGACGACGTCGTGAAACGCGACGCTCTTGTCGAAGAGGGCGCTGCGAAGGCGCGCCAGCGCCGGCAGCAGGCCTCGCTCGAGTTCACGAATCGCGGCGATGTGCATCGCCGTCGGGAACGAGTCGTTGGAGGACTGGCCGAGATTGACGTGATCGTTGGGATGCACCGGCGATTTCGCCCCGCGCGCGCCGCCCAGCCGCTCGTTGGCGAGATTGGCGATCACCTCGTTGACGTTCATGTTGGTCTGCGTGCCCGAGCCGGTCTGCCAGAGCGACAAGGGAAACTCCGCATCCAATCGACCGCTCGCCACCTCTTCGGCCGCCTGCGCGATCGCGCCGGCGATCTCGGGCGGCAAGAGCCCCAGTTCGCCGTTGACGATCGCGGCGGCCTGCTTGACCAGGCCGAGCGCGTGGACGAGCGGCGCCGGCATGCGCTCCTCGCCGATCCTGAAATGCTCGAGCGAGCGCTGGGTCTGGGCGCCCCAGAATCTATCCGCCGGCGTCTCGATCGGGCCGAAACTGTCGGTCTCCGTCCGCGTGGCTCTTTGTTGCGGCATGCGGTCCTCCGAGCGGTTCGAGCGAATCTTCGCGTCGGCGCGCACTCGTTCCGGCGAAAGGTCGCGATCTGCGCCGCGATCACGGCTCTCTGGGCGCGCCGGCGGCCGGCTCGACCAGTTCGACGCAGTCGCGGCGGCCGGAATTCAGGCAGTTCTCCAGTTTGCGCCGATCGTCGAGCGTCTTCATCACCCAGAACGCCGCGATCGCCAGCACGAGAACGGCGATCGCCGCGGCGAGATTGACGAAGACGCGGCGCTCGTCCTCGCTCTCGTCCGCGCTCCGTTCGGGCTCGCTCACGCGATCAGGCTCTTGGCCCCGACGCCCGCCTCGAAGGCGGCGAGCGCCTTGGCGACGATCGCCTTGGCGTCGAGCCCGGCCGCCGCATAGAGCCGCTCCGGCTTGTCCTGGTCCTGGAACCGGTCGGGCAACGTCATCGTGCGCACCTTCAGGCCGCCGTCGAGCGCGCCGCTCTCCGAAAGCAGGCTCATGACGTGCGAGCCGAACCCGCCGATCGAGCCTTCCTCGATGGTGATCAGCAGCTCGTGGCGCGCAGCGAGGCCGAGCACCAGCTCGCGATCGATCGGCTTGGCGAAGCGCGCGTCGGCGACGGTGGTGGAAAGGCCGCGCGCGGCGAGATCGTCGGCGGCCTTCAGCGCTTCGGCGAGGCGCGTCCCCAGCGACAGGATGGCGATGCGCGTTCCCTCGCGCAGGACCCGCCCCTTGCCGATCGCCAACGGGACGCCGCGTTCCGGCATTTCGACGCCGACGCCTTCGCCGCGGGGATAGCGCAGCGCGATCGGGCCGTCGTCATGGGCGGCGCAGGTGGCGACCATGTGGACGAGCTCGGCTTCGTTCGCCGCCGCCATCACCGTCATGTTGGGCAGGCAGGTCAGATAGGCGATGTCGAACGCCCCCGCGTGCGTCGCGCCGTCCGCGCCGACCAGCCCGGCGCGATCGAGGACGAAGCGCACCGGAAGGTTCTGGATCGCGACGTCGTGCACGATCTGGTCGTAGGCGCGCTGCAGGAACGTCGAGTAGATCGCGCAGAACGGCTTGTAGCCTTCGCTGGCGAGGCCCGCCGCGAAGGTGACGGCGTGCTGCTCGGCGATGCCGACGTCGAACATCCGATCGGGGTAGGCCTCGCCGAAGCGATCGATCCCGGCGCCCTGCGGCATCGCGGCGGTGATGGCGACGATCCGGTCGTCGCGCGCGCCTTCGGCGACCAGCGCGTCGGCGAAGACGCTGGTGTAGCTCGGCGCGTTGGACTTCGGCTTCGCCTGCGCGCCGGTGACCACGTCGAAGGCGCTGACCCCGTGGTACTTGTCGTCGGCGGCCTCGGCGGGCGGGTAGCCCTTGCCCTTCTTGGTGACGACGTGGACCAGCACCGGCCCGTCCGGCATGTCGCGCACGTTCTTCAGGATCGGCAGCAGATGGTCGAGGTTATGGCCGTCGATCGGCCCGACGTAGAAGAAGCCGAGCTCCTCGAACAAGGTGCCGCCGGTCCAGAAGCCGCGGCCGAATTCCTCGGTGAGCTTGGCCTTGTCGTAGAAGAACCTCGGCAGGCGGCGCGCCAGGTGCTTGGCGGCGTCGCGCAGCGAGCGATAGGTGTGGCTGGAGACCAGGCGCGCCAGATAGGCCGACATCGCGCCGGTCGGCGGCGCGATCGACATGTCGTTGTCGTTGAGGATGACGATCAGGCGCGAATGCAGGGCGCCGGCGTTGTTCATCGCCTCGTAGGCCATGCCGGCCGACATCGCGCCGTCGCCGATCACCGCGATGACGGCGTTGTCGCCTCTCGAGAGATCGCGCGCCATCGCCATGCCGAGGCCGGCGGAAATCGACGTCGAGGAATGGGCGGCGCCGAACGGGTCGTATTCGCTCTCGGCGCGCTTGGTGAAGCCCGACAGGCCGCCGCCCTGGCGCAGCGTGCGGATGCGCTCGCGCCGCCCGGTGAGGATCTTGTGGGGATAGGCCTGATGCCCGACGTCCCAGATCAGCCGGTCGCGCGGCGTGTCGAACACGTAATGCAAGGCCACGGTGAGCTCGACGACGCCGAGCCCGGCGCCGAGGTGCCCGCCGGTCACCGAGACGGCGCCGATCGTTTCGGCGCGCAATTCGTCGGCCAGACGCCTGAGGTCCTCGACCGGCAGCTTGCGCAGGTCGGCCGGGGTTCGAACCCGGTCGAGCAGGGGCGTCTTCGATTGCGTCACGACCATCCCCTCGTGCGGCGAGCCCGTTCGCCGCCGCCAAAAACCACGACTACAACAGAAACCGCGCGGGCGGCAAACGCGAAGCCGCGCGTCGCGCCCCCGGGGCCGCTCGCGGCGAGGTTTCCGACGGTCGAGCGTTCAGCGGAGGGACGGCCGCGCCGCCTCACGCTTTCGCCGTCCGGTCGCGCCGCGCGCCGCGCGTGCGGAACACGCGATCCCAGAAGCCGACGCTGACGCCGAAATTGGCGTCGTCGTGATAATGGTGCGCCATGTGCCGCACGCGCGCCTCGTAGAGCCAGTCGCCCGGCCCGATGGCGAAATGATGGGTCGCGTGATGGACGAACATGTAACCGGCGTAGCCCAGCAGCACGCCGCTGGTGAAGCCGTCGGCGAGGATCGGCTCGTAGCCGCGCAACGGCAGGTAGCAGACCGCGACGATCAATCCGCTGGACAGGAACGACGGCACGCCGACGTAGGCGGCGGGATCGCGATGATGCGCGTCGTGCAGCGCCGTCAGGACCGGCGCGCCGTGATAGACGAAACGATGAATGAGATATTCGATCAGCGTCCAGAACGCGATCCCGACGATCAGGCTCAGCGTCCACGCCGGCGCGGCCTCGAAGCCGCGATCGGCGAAGGCGAAGCCGGCGAACAGCAGAACCGCGAGCGGGATCACGACAAAATCGCCGAAGTAGAGGAACTTGCCGATCGGCATGGACAGGCTCCGCTTCAACCCACTCTCATCGGGACCCGGGCGGGACCGCGCATGATCATGGTCGAACATTCGATTTGCGCAAGATCGGCCCGGCGTTCCAGGCGCCCCGCCCCGGCTCCCGCCGCGCGCCGGACGCGCGGGCGCGTCGATCGGGAGACCGGCGTATATAGCATATTCGGGCGAAGCGAATAGGGGCTCGCCTCGGAGAACCGCGCCGAGCGGACTGGCGTCGCTCCGTCGACGCCGGGGAAGCGCGAATCTTTTGCCCTTGCGCGACCGCATGATGCGGCCGAAATAGGGGCGATCGGCCTCGGGCGCCGATCGCCCTCCCGGCACTCGAGTCGCGCCATGACCGGATTCATCGATCCCACCAAGGAAACTTTCGCCGCCTTCCGCGCCGACGACCGCCCCGGGCCGATCCAGATGCTCAATCTGGTGCGCTTGCGCGCGCGCGCCGCCTATCCCGACGGCCGGGAGGCGACGGGGGCGCAGGCCTACGCCGCCTACGGGCGCGAGAGCGCGCCGGTCTTCAAACGGCTGGGCGGCGCGGTGATCTGGCGCGGCGCGTTCGAGCTGACGCTGATCGGCCCGGCCGAGGAGCGTTGGGACCGTTGCTTCGTCGCGCAGTACCCTTCCGTCGCGGCTTTCGTCGAAATGATCCGCGATCCCGTCTATCGCGAAGCGGTCAAGCACCGCCAGGCGGCGGTCGAGGATTCCCGGCTGATCCGGCTCGCCGCCGCCACGCCGGGCGAGAATTTCGGCGACTGATCGATTTCATCGACGCCCAAAGCTCCGGCGTTGCAAGATGCGGCGTTGTATGGCATTGTCACACACATGGCGAAGTCGTCGAATGCAAGCTCGGTGTTGAGCGTTCGGGTCAGTGCCGCCGAGAGGGCGATGCTCGAGGAGGCGGCGCGCGATTCCGGCGCGACCCTCAGCGATTTCGTGCGCCGTAAGTCGATCGTGGCTGCGGAGGAAGAGATACTCAACCGCAGCGCGGTGACGATACCCGCCGAACATTGGGAAGCGTTCGAGGCGTGGCTCAATCGCCCGCCCGAGGTCAACCCTGGGCTCGTCGAGCTGATGCGTCGGGTTCCGGTTTGGGAGCGCTGACATGGCGCGTCCGCCGCGCCCCCTCGCGGCGAACGACGATCGGAACTCGTTCGACTGCGGCCGGGACTCCCTCAACTCTTGGTTTCGTCGTCACGCCTGGTCAAATCATGTCACCGGCGCGTCCCGTGTGAATGTGATTGCCGATCCAGCCGATGGCCGGATAGCTGGGTTTGTCGCGCTTTGCGCCTCGCAGATCGATCGCGGCTACCTCCCGAAAGTCCAACGACGCAACCAGCCGGACCCTGTTCCGGTCGTGCTGTTGGGTCAACTCGCCGTGGACAAGGACTTTCAATCGAAGGGTTATGCGACTTCGCTGATCATGTTCGCGCTCAGGTCGGCTTTGCGCGCGTCTGATGACATCGGCTGCGTCGGCGTCGTCACGCATCCCCTGGACGATGGCGTGCGCGGCTTCTATGCGCGCTGGGGATTTGCAGAGCTGCCTTTCGATCCAAAGCGCGCGATGATCGTGCGTATGTCCGAGCTGCGGCTCGCCGCCGCCGCGCCGGGCGCGAATTTCGGCGAGTGATCGATTTCGCCGACGGCGTTTCTTTCGTCGCGCTCGCGTGCTATCCGCGTGTCCCCGCCCCCCTTCCATGCGAGCTTCCTCGATGCCGCCGCCCGCCGCCCATTTCGTCAACCGCGCCGGCTGGCTGCGCGCGGCGGTGCTCGGCGCCAACGACGGCATCATTTCGACGGCGAGCCTGATCGTCGGCGTCGCCGCCGCCGGCGCGCCGCGCGGCGAAATCCTCACCGCCGCGGTGGCGGGCTGGGCCGCGGGCGCGATGGCGATGGCGGCGGGCGAATATGTCTCGGTCAGCTCGCAGGCCGATTCCGAAGCGGCCGATCTCGAACGCGAGCGGCGCGCGCTCGAGGATGCGCCGGAAGACGAAACGCTGGAGCTGACGCAGATCTATCAGCGGCGCGGCCTGGCGCCCGGGCTGGCGCGTGAGGTCGCCGAGCAATTGATGGCCGCGGACGCCCTCAGCGCTCATGCGCGCGACGAACTCGGCCTTTCCGACGCGAGGAGCGCCAATCCGATCCTGGCGGCTTCCGCCTCGGCGGTCAGCTTTTCCGCAGGCGCCGCGACGCCGACGCTCGCGGCCTTTCTGGCCTCGCGCGAGGCGACGGTCGCGGTGGTTTTCCTCGCGACGCTGGCGTTCCTCGCCGCGCTCGGCGCGCTGGGCGCCTGGATGGGCGGCGCGAGAATCGCCAAGCCGACCCTGCGCGTGGCGTTCTGGGGCGCGCTGGCGATGGCGGTGACGGCGGGGATCGGCGCGCTGATCGGGAAAGCGGTCTAAGCTGAGAGCCCCTCTCCCGCATCGCGGGAGAGGGGTTGGGGTGAGGGTTTTCGTTGGCGCCCAGCGACCCTCGTCCCGAGGCCCTCATCCGGCGCTACGCGCCACCTTCTCCCGCAAGCGGGAGAAGGGACTCGTCGGCTCTAGCTCTGGTGCCCGCCGGTGAACGGCACGAACGGGATGATCGCGCCGCCGTAGATGTCGGAGCGCGTGACGGCGAACGTGCCGTCTGGGGCCTGCGTCTTGACCGCCTTGATGACGTGCTGCGCGCCGGGCGGCCCTACGGGGATGACCATGATCCCGCCGGGGACGAGTTGCTGCAGCAGCGGCGGCGGGATGTGGTCGATGCCGCAGGTGACGATGATCTTGTCGAACGGCGCGGCCTCGCTCCAGCCGTAATAGCCGTCGGCGGTCTTGGTCTGGATCGCGCGGTATTCGCCGTAGCCGCGCGCGATCAGCGAATCGTAGAGCGCGCGGGTGCGCTTGGCCAGTGCCGGGATGATCTCGATCGACCACAGCTTGTCGGTCAGGTAGCTCAGGTAGGCCGATTGGTAGCCCGAGCCCGTGCCGATCTCCAGAACCTTGTCGCCGCGCTTGACGGCGAGCGTGTTGGTCATGCGCGCCACCGTATGCGGTCCGGTGATGGTGACGCCGAAACCGATGTTGAGATGATGCCATTCGTAGGCGCGCGAGAGATTGTCCGCGGTGACGAATTCCTCGCGCGGCGTCATCAGGAAGGCGCGTTTGTCCGTTTCGTCCCAGACGTCGTTATGAGAGATCAATTGAAGATAGCGATCCCAGCGCTGGCCCAGGAACCCGGCGTCCTCGCCGCGCTTCTCCTTCATCCAGGCGACGAAGGCCTCGCGGCCGCTCGTCGGCGGCCAGAGGTCCCAGTCGAACGGCTGGGAGACGTTGGCGCGGGCGGGCGCGCCGAGGGCCATGCTGGCGGTCGCCGCGGCGGTGGCAAGGACAAAATCGCGTCGGTTCATGGGGTCGGGTCTCGCGGGCTCGGGCGGCAGGCGGGGACTGTGCCCGCGAACGCCGCGTCGAGCAAGCGGCGACGCGGCTTTCGGCGATCTGCGCGGCCGGAGCGCGAGACGGCGCTGGCCGACACGCGCCCGGTCACGTAAGCTTTCTACAACAAAGCGTAATCTGTCGGCCACATTGTCGCCGTGAAATTTAGTTCATTCGCGCATGGCGGCTTTCGCAGGCGGCGTGCGCCCGTTGGCCGGAGGAAAGGCATTTTGACGCAGACCGAGGTCGCGATTCCCTCAAGTCTCGAATTTCCCAAGCCGAACCACGCCTATGGCGTCGATCCGCGCCGGCCGGAATACTACAGCCTGCGGGAGGCGCGCTACGACGCGCTCGGGCACGATATCGACGCCTGGGCCGCCGAAGCCGCGGCTCGGGGCCGCAAGCTCAAGGTGATCGACGTGGGATGCACATCGGGCATTCTGTTCCGCCATCTCGAACCGCGGCCGCATTGCGACGCCATCGAAATCGCCGCGACCGACATCAGGAGCGAGCCGATCTATCGGCTGGAGCGTTACACGTCGTTCGTGAACGACGATCTCATGGCGGGCAATCCCAAGACGCCTTCCAACGCCTTCGACGTCGTGGTCTGCGAACAGGTGCTGGAGCATCTGCCGCGCATCGATCTCGCGATCGCCGGGCTCGAGCGGATGGCCAAGCCTGGTGGGAAAGTGTGCGTCGGCGTGCCGATCTTCATTCCGCCGTTCGCCTTCGTGCGCAACGCCTGGGTCCGAGCTTCTCTCGTCCTCGACCCGCAAAAGCATTGGAGCCATATTCAGACCTTCTCGCAGCGCTCCTTTCTACACCAGTTGCGTCGCCATTCGCATCTCAGGCTGATCGAAACGCGCGGGTTCCGCATCGTCTCGGGCGGTCTCCTGCGCCCGCTGGAGAATTACCGCTGGTGGTGGCGCTTCAACCGGCGCCTCGGCGCGCTGGCGCCCTGGGCGTGCATCGAGATTCAGGCGATTCTGGAAAAACCGTACGCGAGCGGCGCCGCGGCGCCGGCGCGGATCGAGGGGCCATGAAGATTCTCGTCATCGAAGACGATCGCGACAACGCCGCTTTCGTCAAGAAGGGTTTGGAGGCGCACGGCCACGGCGTCGATTGGGAGGCGGACGGAGACGCCGGCCTCGATCGCGCGACGAACGAGCGCTACGATGCGATCGTCGTCGACCGCATGCTGCCGCATCTCGACGGCATAGGCGTCGTCAAGGCGATGCGCGACGTCGGCGTCGTGACCCCGGTGCTTTTCCTGACGAACCTCTCGGGCGTCGACGACCGCGTCGAAGGGCTCGAGGCGGGCGGCGACGACTACCTCGTCAAGCCCTTTGCTTTCGTCGAGCTTCTGGCGCGATTGACGGCGCTCGCCCGTCGCCCGCCGCTCGCCGACGAAAGAACCGTTCTGACGGTCGACGACCTCGAAATGGACCTGATCCGCCGCACCGTGCGCCGCGGCGGACAGACGATCGATCTGCAGCCGCGAGAGTTTCAACTGCTGGAATTCCTGCTGCGCAGCGAGGGGCGCATCTTGACGCGGACGATGCTGCTGGAAAAAGTCTGGGACTTTCATTTCGATACGAAGACCAACATCGTGGAGACGCATATCAGCCGTTTGCGCGCCAAGATCGACAGAGGCAGGCCGGTCGCGCTCATTCAGACGCTGCGCGGCGCCGGATATTCGTTGCGTGCGCCCCAATAGGCTTTTCCGGGCGACCAGCTTCCGCCTCGCGGCGCTCTATCTCGCCATGTTCACGCTATCGGTGCTCGTGCTCGGCGCCGTGGTCTATTTCACCGTCGGCAGGGAAATCGAGATCGAGTTCGACGAACGCGTCCAAGCGGAGGCGCACACGCTGCGCGCTTTCGCCAAGGCCAATGGGATCGAGCGGCTCGCCGAGGAGGTTCGCGCCCGCACGCTCGAAGCGGCCTCGTTCGACTATCGGCTGGAAGACGGCGCCGGCCGTTTTCTCGCCGGCAACCTGCCCTCGCCCAAGGCCGCGGACGGCCAAATCGGCGACGGATGGGTTCTCATCGCCCAGCCGCGCGCCGAAATCGACCCCGACGCGGACGCGGATTGGGAGCGCGCGCTCGTCACGACGCTCGACGGCGGCGCCGTCCTCGTGGTCGGGCACGAACTGACCGGCATCGACGAGGCGCGGCGAGCGGTGCTGGTCGCCTTCGCCTGGGGCCTGGCGGCGACGCTCGCCTTGGGAACGGTCGGCGGCCTCGTTCTCAGCGCCGGCTTCCTGCGCCGCATCGACGCGATGAGCCGCACCGCGCAGGAAATCATTGCGGGCAATCTGCGCCAGCGCATTCCCGAAACCGGCCGCGAGGACGATCTGGGACGTCTGGCGCGCACCTTCAACCGTATGTTCGACCGCATCGAAAAACTGGTCGAGGCCAATCGCTACGTGAGCCACAACATCGCCCATGATCTGCGCAAGCCTCTGACGCGCCTGATGCGCCGGCTCGAGGACGTCCGCGCGCAGGGCGGCGACGTCGGCGACTACGAGCGAACGGTCGATGCGGCGATCGAAGACGTCGAAGGCGTCCTCGAGACCTTCAACGCGCTGTTGCGCATCGCTCAGATCCAAGCGGGCGCCCGCCGCGCCGCCTTCACGCCGTTGGACTTGGCGGCGATCGCGCGCGACGTCGCGGAAGCGTTCCAGCCGGCGGCCGACGACGAAAACAAGACTTTGACGGTCGAGACCGCCACGCCCCTGCCGTTGGCGGGGGACAAGGAACTGCTGTCGCAGATGGTCGCCAACCTCGTCGACAACGCTTTGCGCCACACGCCGCCGGGCACGCGCATCGAGGTCGGCGCGGGTATGATCGAAGGCGCCGGCGCTCTCGTCGTCGCCGACACCGGTCCCGGGGTGCCGGAAGCGGAGCGCGCCCGAATTTTCGAGAGTTTCTATCGCCTCGACGCGGCGCGCGCGCCGCCCGGCCACGGCCTCGGGCTGAGCCTCGTGGCGGCCATCGCCGAGTTGCATGGGCTGAAAATCGTCGTCGCGGACAACCGTCCGGGGCTGCGCGTCGTCTTGAAATTGCCTGAACAAGGCCGGAATTAGCCGCCGGCGAGAACACTTCTGCGCCCGATCGAACGTCGATTTCGCGCCGGATAGCGCATCGGTTGCGCGCGCGCTAGGGTGAAGCGGCGTCGGCCGCTTCGGGAGCGCGCGCATTGTCGCTGGTCTTTTTCCGCCGTGGCGGCGCGGCCTTGTCGGCCGTCGGCGCGATGCTGTCGATCCTGCTGCAAACGGCGAGCGTCGCTCGCGCGGGCGAAGCGCCGTCGTCTCTCGCGGCGCGCCTGAGGGACGCCTACCCGAGCGTGCGCGCCCTCGTCGTCGCGAGGGGCGACTGCGTCGTCTTCGAATATTACCGAAAAGGAATCGGCGCCGGGACTCGCTCGCCGGTCTATTCGGTGACGAAAAGCGTGCTCTCCATCCTGGCGGGCATCGCCATCGACAAGGGATATTTGCGGCTCGACGAGAAGCTGTCGGAACTTCTGCCCGAGACGACCGAAGCGCACGTCGATCCGCTGGTGCGCGAGATCACGGCGCGCGATCTCCTGACGATGACCGCCGGCTTCGCGCCGAAGCCCGCCGACACGAAGATCGGCGACCCGGCTTCATCGATGTGGCGGCGGCTCATCGACCGCCCGATGCGGGACGCGCCGGGAAGCCGCTTCGCCTACGACACCTACGACCAGAACTTGCTGTCCGTCATGCTGAGCCGGGCGATCAAGCAGGACGCGCGGCGCTTTGCGCGAAGCAATCTCTTCGATCTGCTGCGCATCGAGAACACCAGTTGGAGCGTCGACTCCGACGGCTACCTGATCGGCGCGACGTCGCTCTTCCTGACGGCGCGCGACATGGCGAAGATCGGCGTTCTCTATCTCCAGATGGGCCGGTGGGGCGACAAGCGGATCGTGTCGAGCGCGTTCGTCAGCGCCTCGACGACGCGGCAGAGCGAAGGCGGGCCGCCCAGCGGCGCCGCGTACGGCTACTTCTGGTGGATCGGCAAGACCAGGACCGGCGACGACGCCTTTTTCGCCGCGGGTCAAAACGACCAGCTCCTCTACGTCGTCCCCAAGCGCGATCTCGTCGTCGCGCTGGCGGCGGAGTCGATCCCCGGCGGAGGCGTGAGCCTGGTGAACGACGTCGTGCTGCCGGCGGCGGCCGAGCTGCCCGCATCGGCGCCGTGCGTCGCGCGATTTACGCAGGGGCGAGATCAATGATCCCGAGGGGGGACGATCGCGGGGCCGCAGCGGCCGTCGAAAGCTCAGCCGCGAGACGCGTTGTGTCTGGTACTACATTGTGGTATCATTCCGATTATGAAAAAGCGGCATCGCGCGACCTTGGCCCAGATATTCGCGCGGCCGGTCGGCGGATCGATCCGATGGAGCGACATCGAGGCGCTGCTGATCGCATTGGGCGTCGAAGTGACGGAAAGGGAAGGGTCCCGGATCGGCGTCTATCTTTTCGAGGAAGTTCGTGTGTTTCACCGGCCGCATCCCTCGCTCGATGCGGATAAGGGCGCGGTCGCGAGCATCAGGAAATGGCTGGAAAGCCACGGAGTCAGTCCATGAAGAACGTCATCGAAATCGACAGCCACAAAGCCGTCGTGTCCTTCGATCCGGAGATCGGCATGTTCAGGGGTGAATTCCTCGGCCTGTCCGGGGGAGCGGATTTCTACGCAAGGAGCGTCGAGGCGCTCAAGAAGGAGGGGCGAAAGTCGCTCGAAGTCTATCTTGCGCTGTGCAAGGAAAAAGGCGTCGGGCCGTATCGGGCGTTCTCGGGGAAGTTCAATGTGCGGCTCGATCCGAAAACGCACGAGGCGGCGGTGATCGCCGCGGCGGCCGAAAACAAGAGCCTCAACGAGTGGGTGGCCGAGGCCATCGCAGCGGCGGCGCGCGCGGCGTAAGGGCGTTCCGGCGGGTCGAATTGGGCGCGCGAGGTTTTCCAGGCGGGAAATTCGCCGCAGTTCCGGGGCGTCAAGCGCCTGTGCCGATCGCCGCGATCGCCTCGCGCGCCGCCAGCGCCAGCGGCTGCGGCGGCGCGTCGAGCGCGAACCACGCGACGGCCTCGAGCTTGTCGGGTTCGCGGCTCGCCGGCTCGCCGGCGATCACGCGCGCGAGATAGACCGGCGAGACCCAATGCTGGTCGTCGATGCCGATCATCTCGGTCAGCCCGAGCGCGCGGATCAGCGCGATTTCGACGCCGATCTCCTCGCGGATTTCGCGCACGACGGCGTCCTCGACGCGTTCGAGAAAGTCAACCTTGCCGCCAGGCAGGTTCCAATGGCCGGCCTCGGGCGCTTTCACTCTCTTCACCAGCAGGATGCGGCCCTCGCGCACGATCGCCGCGCCGCAGCCGACGCCGGGCGCGCGCGCGCTCACGAAGCGAGGGCGGCGAGAATGCGCGCCCAGGATCGCGCCCCCTTGTGGAAGGACGTGCGCTCGTATTTCTCGTTGGGCGAGTGGATGGCGTCGTCGTCGAGGCCGAAGCCGACCATCAGGCTGTCCATGTTCAGTTCGCGCTTGAACGCCCCGACCACCGGAATCGAGCCCCCCGAACCGACGAGCGCGGCCGGCTTGCCCCATTCGGCTTCCAGCGCGCGCCGCGCCCGGCGCAACGCTTCGCCGCGCGGGGCGAGCGCGATCGCCGGACTGCCGCCGTGGGCGATGAACTCGGCGGTGACGTCGGCGGGCAGGCGCGCCTTGACGAAGGCGCGGAAGGCTTGCGAGACGCGCTCCGGGTTCTGCTTGCCGACGAGGCGGAACGACACCTTGGCGCTCGCCTTGGCCGGCAGCACGGTCTTCGTCCCCTCGCCGGTGTACCCGCCGACGACGCCGTTGACGTCGCAGGTCGGGCGCGACCAGATCATCTCCAGCGTCGAGCGGCCCTTTTCGCCCGCCGGAACGGAGAGGCCGACTTCGCTCAAGAAGACCTCGTCGTCGAAATCGAGGCCGCGCCATTGCTCGGCGATCTCTTCGGGCAGCTCTTCGACGCCGTCGTAGAACCCGGGCAGGGCGACCGCGCCGTTGGCGTCGTGCAGGTCGGCGATGATGCGCGCGAGCACGCGGATCGGATTGATCGCCGCGCCGCCGTAAAGCCCGGAGTGGAGGTCGCGCTTGGGCCCATGCACCACGACCTCCTCGAGCGCCAGCCCGCGCAGCATCGTGGTGATCGCGGGGGTTCTTGCGTCCCACATGGACGTGTCGCAGACGAGAGCCAAATCCGCCTTCAGCGTCTTGGCGTTCTTGACGAGGAAGGCGGGCAGGGAAGGCGAGCCCGTCTCCTCCTCGCCCTCGAACAGCACGCTGACATTGCACGGCAGGCCGCCGGTCTGGCGGAAGGCGCGGCAGGCCTCGACGAAGGTCATCAACTGGCCTTTGTCGTCGCAGGCGCCGCGCGCGACGATGCGCTGCCCGTTCGGCCCGTCGGCGAGGCGCGGCTCGAAAGGCGGCGTCGTCCACAGCTCGATCGGGTCGACGGGCTGCACGTCGTAATGGCCGTAGAACAGCACATGCGGGGCGTCGCGCGTCTTGGCCTTGGCGGAGCCCACCACCATGGGCCGGCCGGGCGTGTCCTGCCGCGAGGCTTCGAATCCGAGATCGCTCAGCTCGCGCGTCAGCCAGTCCGCGGCGCGGTCGCAATCGGGGAAATGGGCTGGGATCGCGGAGATCGAAGGAATCGCGAGCAGCGAGAAGAGACGATCGAGGGCCTCGCCCTGATTGGCGTCGATCGTCGAAAGCACATCCTCGAGCGTAGCCATGACAACTCCGGCGCCGCGGTCCGACTCGGAAAACGCCGACCGCATTCGCCGCTGTTTCTATCAGGGGCGCGGCGCGCCTCCAACTGGGACGCCGCGAGACCTTTCTTTAAGGGGGTATTACTTTAAGGGGGTATTACTTGGCGGGCGGCGTTGGGACGAAAGCCGCCGCCCGCCCCGCCGATCAGAAGAGATGGCGGAACAGGAAGTACAAGGTCCCCGACAGGAGAATGGCGACGGGGAGGGTCAGCACCCAGCCGAGCGCGATATTGCGCAGAGTGGACCACTGGATGCCCGAGCCGTTGGCGAGCATCGTGCCGGCGACGCCGGAGGACAGCACGTGCGTCGTCGAGACCGGCAGCCCCATGCCGTCGGCGGCGCCGATGGTCGCCATCGCGATGATCTCGGCGGCCGCGCCCTGGCTGTAGGTCAGATGCGTCTTGCCGATCTTCTCGCCGACGGTGACGACGATGCGCTTCCAGCCGATCATCGTGCCCAGGCCCAGCGCGATCGCGACGACGATCTTGACCCAGGTCGGGATGAACTTGGTCGAGAGGTCGAGCTGCTTCTTATAGGCGTTGAGCGTCGAGACCTCTTCCGGCTTCAACTCGGCTTCCTTGTCCTTGGCGAGGAAGCGCAGCGCCTCGGAGGCCAGATACATGTCGTTGCGGACGTTCTGGACCTTGTCGGCGGGCTCCTTGGCGAGCGAGCCGTATTGCTGGACCTGATCGGCGATCTGCGTCACCAGGACCGCGAGCGAGGGATAGGTCCCCTCGGAAATCTTGTGGGCGTGCACGTAGTCGGTGACGGCCGGACGCGGATCGCCGATGATCGCATAGCCGGCGCCGTGAGCTGCGATGATTTTCGAGGCGGCTTGCGAGGCGCTCACGAAAGCGGGCACGTGGCTCTCGGGGAGCGCGCGGTTCAAGGCGTAGGCGGTCGGCGCGACGCCGATGAGGATGAGCATGATGAGGCCCATGCCCTTCTGACCGTCGTTCGAGCCGTGGAAGAACGAAACGCCGGTGCAGGTGAACACCAGCAGCGCGCGAATCCACAGCGGCGGCGGCGCGGCGGTGGTCGGCGCCGTGTAGAGCGCCGGCTTGCGCACCGCGAACTTCATCGCCAGCAACAGCAGCGCGGAGAAGATGAAGCCGAACAACGGCGACAACAAGAGCGAGTTGCCGATGTTCGTCACTTGGCTCCAGTCGACGCCGGAGGTGCCGTCCTGCCCGCGCATGAGCGCGTTGGCGACGCCGACGCCGACGATCGAACCGATCAGCGTGTGCGAACTGGAGGCCGGCAGGCCGAACGACCAGGTGCCGAGGTTCCAGATGATCGCCGAGATCAGCAGCGCGAACACCATCGCGAAGCCGGCGCTGGAGCCGACCTGCAT
>JBEKLU010000032.1:0-42723 GCA_050010035.1 Roseiarcus sp. | reverse complement strand
TCGCGCGGCTCCTTGGCGGCCTTTTCGGCGAGGCGGATGATCGCCTGGATCACCGGCTGGAACGCGGCGTGGCCCGCCATCACCGCCTTGAGCATCGTCTCTTCGGAAAGCTCCTTGGCCTCCGATTCGACCATCAGGACCGCGTCGGCGGTGCCGGCGACGACGAGGTCGAGCGCCGATTCCTTCTGCTCCTCGATGGTCGGGAAGACCTTGATCTCGTCCTTGATGAAACCGACGCGCGCCCCGCCGATCGGGCCCATGAACGGCACGCCCGACAGGGTGAGCGCCGCCGAGGCGGCGATCAGGGCGAGAATGTCCGGATCGTTCTCCATGTCGTGGCTGAGCACGGTGGCGATGATCTGGGTGTCGCAGCGGAAATCGTCGGGGAACAGCGGCCGGATCGGGCGGTCGATCAGGCGCGAGGTCAGCGTCTCCTTGTCGGACATGCGCCCTTCGCGCTTGAGATAGCCGCCGGGGATGCGCCCCGCCGCGAAGGTCTTTTCCTGATAGTGAACCGTGAGCGGGAAGAAATCGACGCCCGGTTTGGGCGCCTTCATGGCGACCACGGTCGCCAGAACGGTGGTCTCGCCCCAACTGGCGAACACCGCGCCGTCGGCTTGCCGCGCAACGCGGCCGGTTTCGAGAACGAGCTTGCGACCGCCTAGGGTCAATTCCTCGCGTTGAATGTCGAACATTGTTTCATCATCCTTTTCTTGTGAAAGGATGCGAAAGCTTTCGGCCTTGCGGCCCGCTCATCGTGTCCGTCATCGGCAAGACGGCGAGAGGCTGGTCCATCGCCGGCCCAGCCCCTGGCGATCCTGCCGTAGGGCGTTCTAAAAGAACGCCCGTCCTTCGACGGGCTATCGGGCGTTCTTAAAGAACGCCCGGCTTTCGCGATCCTTCGTGCGGGCAGCGGCCCCATGCCGCCGCCCGGCCTAGTATTTAAGCGTTCAGCGACGAATGCCGAGGCGCTCGATCAGCGCCTTGTAACGCGCTTCGTCGTTCTTCTTGACATAATCGAGAAGCGTGCGGCGCTGCGAGACCATCTTGAGCAGGCCGCGACGCGAATGGTTGTCCTTGACGTGGGTCTTGAAATGGCCGGTCAGGTTGGCGATACGCTCGGTGAGGATCGCGACCTGCACTTCCGGCGAACCCGTGTCGCCGGCCTTCAACGCGTAGTCTTTAATGAGCGCAGCCTTGCGCTCGGCGGTGATCGACATCGATCGTTCCTTTCGTTGCGGCGAGCGCGTCTCGCCTGTTTGCGTCGGCCGAGCCGGGATGTCGTCCAGGTCGGTCGCTTCTGAAATGGGGCGCGAACCCCAAGCCGGCGGCTTATACAGGATTTTCGGCGCGGCGCCAGAGGATTATCGAGCCGAGTCCCGTCACTCCGGGCGGTTCACTTCCCCGCCCGCCCCCGTCGGCCGGGCATGATGGGCCAAAATCGAATCGCCCAGCCCCGTCACTGGCGATCCGCGGCGTACCCCTCGCAGCTTTCGCCGAATTCGGCGAGGCCGGATTCGAGATGCGAAGCGAGCAACGGAATTTCGAGCAGATATTGCGACGTCGGCCGCTCGCGCGCCGCGCGCGCTTCCGCCACGGCGGTCAACCATTCCTTGGCCGTGTACTCGCCGCGCCCAACCCAAGCCAGGGCGACCAGTTCGCACTGCTCGTCCTCATCCATCGCGTCGATGTACGCCGCCAATTCGGCGCGAACGGACTCATAGGCTTCGTCGGTCATCACGCTGACGAATTTGTCGTCGGTCGGGTTGGACCCGTCGTCCGTCTCCAGGCCTTCGTCCTCGCTCTCCAGCTCGCGCGCCTTGACGATCACGTAGCAGACCTTTTCCGTGTTGATGTCGGGCATCGCTCGCCTCTCCCGCCGCGGGCCCGCGCGCGAACGCGCCGCGCCATCTTGTCCGCTCGCGCCTTTGTACGCGCAAGCTCGCTCGGCCGGATTGGCCTAGCGCAAAAACGCGGCCCTTATTCGCTTTTCGCGCCCTCGCGGGGCGGCCCGGGCGGGGAAAAGAGGTATTCGACGCCGTCGAACGAATCGACGGCGAACACATAGAAGAAGCGCAGCGTCGCCGCGCCCGTCTGGCGAACGCCGTGCTCGGCCATGCCGGGGATGAACACCGCCGCGCCGGGCCTCAGCGCGATCTCCTTGCCCTCGAGTACGACGATTCCCTCGCCGGCGACGACGTAATAGACCTCGGCGGGCGCATGCCGGTGGCGCTCGAGACAGTCGCCGGGCGCGAGTTCCGCGACGCCGCAGGTGATCGCCTCGGTCGGCGTCGCCCCTTGCGAGAACAGCGTGCGCCAATGCAGGCGGCCGCGCTGCGGATCGTCCCAGCCGTCCGGCGCGACGTCGCGCTCGTCGAGGACGATCGGCGATAATGGCGCGGCGCCTTCGTTCACGGCGGCCCCCCTTCAGATCACGTTGCGCTCGAGCAACGGCCGCCCTTCGGCGATGCGCGAGAAGGAAAAATCGGTCAGATCGAGCGAGACGTAGCGCCCGTGCGCGATCAGCTCGGCCAGGCCCCGCCCCACCGCGGGCGATTGCTGAATGCCGTGGCCCGAAAATCCCGCCGCGAGATAGGCGTTCTCGTAATCGGCGAGGCGGCCGACGACGGCGTTGTGGTCGAAGAGGTTGAGATCGTAATGGCCCGCCCAGGCGCGCGTGACGCGCAGCGCCTCGAAGGCGGGGACTCTCCGCGCCAGCGCGGGCCAGAGAATCTCCTCGAATTGGCTCCACACGACGTCGAAGTCGTCGCAGTCCGGGTCGTCCGCCTCGGGCGGCGAAACGCCGGCCAGATAGGTTCGCCCCTCCGGGCGAAAATAGACGCCCGTCGTGTCGACGACGAGCGGGCAGTCGGCGAAGCGCTCTTTGGCCTCGAAGACGAAGACGCAGCGCTTGCGCGAGCGCACCGGGATTTCGACGCCGAGGCCGCGCGCCAGCTTCGCGGCGCCCGAGGCGCCGGCGGCGTCGACAAAGGCGCCGCAGGCGACGCGCGCGCCGCTCGCGAGCCTGACGGCGGTCACGCGCGCGCCCTGGCGCTCGAAATCGACCACTTCGTCCGCGCGATAGACGACGCCGAGGCTCCTCGCCTTGCGGCGGAACGCCTGCATCAGCCCGTAGCCGTCGAACCAGCCCTCGCCGCGCCGCCCCCATGCGGCGAGCGCGACGCCCTCGACGTTCAGATAAGGAAAGCGCGCCGCCAGCTCGGCCGGCTCGAGCAGCGCGATGTCGGCGCCCTCGCGCGTCTGCGTGGCGTGATTGAGGCGCAGGATCGGCGCGCCGGCCTCGCTGGCGAGATAGAGGTAGCCGTTTTCGACGAGCGGCAGGTCGGGCGCGTCGCCGTCGACCTTTAGAAGCTCCGGCGCCCTTTTCAGGAAATCCACGCCGTAGAGTCCGACGCGAATGTTGACGGGGGAGGAGAATTGCTGGCGCACCGAGCTCAGCGACAGCGAACTGGCCGCCTTGGCGTAGCTCATGTCCTTTTCGACGACGAGCGCGCGCCCCGAGAAGGAGGGCTCGGCGGCCAGGTGATAGGCCGTAGAGGACCCCATCGCCGCGCCGCCCGCGATCACTACGTCGAAAGTCTCGGTCATCGCGCGAGGGCCTTCCCCTGTTCCAAGCCAAGGCCTGCGGTTGTGCGTTTCGCCCTAAAGCGTTGTCAAGCTTTGGCGGCGCGAACGCGTCTTGCCGGCCAACCCGCGGGCGCGGCGCGGATTGCCTCGGCGCGGCGCTGGGGGTACAGCACCCGACGATTACCGGGAACGAGCCGATGCGACCCTCCAAGCGCGCCAACGACGAAATGCGGAAAGTCACCTTCGAGCGCGGCGTCGCGCGCTACGCGGAAGGCTCGTGCCTGGTGCGCTTCGGCGACACCCACGTTTTGTGCGCGGCCTCGCTCGAGGACAAGCCGCCGCCGTGGCTGCGCGGCCAGGGCCGGGGCTGGGTCACCGCCGAATACGCCATGCTGCCGCGCGCCACCTCGACGCGCACCCGGCGCGAATCCTCGACCGGCAAGGTCTCCGGCCGCACCCACGAAATCCAGCGCCTGATCGGGCGCTCCTTACGCGCCGTGGTCGACCTGCCGCGCCTGGGCGAGCGCCAGATCACCCTCGATTGCGACGTCATCCAGGCGGACGGCGGCACCCGCACCGCGGCGATCAGCGGCGCCTGGATCGCGCTCGCCGACTGCCTGAAGTGGATGACGCAGCGCTCGATCCTGCGCGACAACCCGCTCAAGGACCACGTCGCTGCCATTTCCTGCGGCGTCGTCAAGGGCGAGGCGGTCCTCGATCTCGACTACGCCGAGGATTCGACCGCCGAGACCGACGCCAATTTCGTCATGACCGGCTCGGGCGGCCTCGTCGAAGTGCAGGGCTCGGCCGAGGGCGCCCCGTTCAGCGAAGCCGAACTGATGAAGCTGCTGGCGCTGGCGCGCGGCGGCATCGGCGCGCTCGTCGCGCTGCAGAAGGCGGCGATCGGCTAGGCGGATAGAATCAAACACTTGGCGCAGCGCGTCGCGGCGGACGCAACGGCCGAACCGAACGAGGCCGGCGCCATTTTCGGGCGCGATGGCCTGTTTTCAAGGGCTTGCGTGACGATTTTCCGCCGCCTCGCCGCGCGGCGCGGGCCTCGCTCGCCAGCGGACGACAGGCCATTTAGGGGGTGAGCGTCCTATCGCCGCAGGGCCAAGCTTTTCCAAGGATTTCCAAACTTTTTCCTTGGCCGTTTCGAGGGAAATCAAGGGGTTGTCGGTCAGTCGAGCCGGAATCGCGTTTTCTCCAATTTTTGCGTCGCCTCGGCCGCGACGAGCGGCCCGGCGATACGCCGCCGAACGCGCCCGCAATTCAACGTAACGCGAATTCCGATTACCGGAAAGAAATTGTCGGCGGCGATTTCCCGGAGGGGCCCCGGGACGAGCGCGGCGTCGCATGCGCCGACGCGAAAGCCGACCGCCGCGACGCCGGCGCCGGACAACTTCGACGGGGAGCGCCGACTTTCCTCATGGAAGCCTCTTTTTTCGAAGTTTTGAGGCTGTCAATGGCGCGCTCATAGCCCGTCGAAAGACGGGCGTCTCTCGACGCCCCATCGCCCGTCGCAAGACGGGCGTCTTTCGGCGCCCTACGGCGCGCGCCGCCTCCGGCGGTCGACGACCATTGACAGCATCAAAACTTCGGAAATTCATGCTTCCATCGGACGAATGCTTTGAATTCGCCTTGAGAGCTCGGCGGCTTGGTGTGCGACGGCGAGGGGCGGGGCGGCTCCGATCGAGAAAGTCTGGCGTCGACTGCGGGCTGCGAAATTCGGCAATTGAGCGCACGCAACGCTTTTGGATCCAACCCACAATGAGCTCGACCAACCTTCGGTTCCGTCTTCTCGGCCTGTGGATGCTCTCGTTCGTCGCCTGCGTTGCGGTCGGGTTACTGTTGGCGCTGCTCGACCAGCAGTCGACCGCGTCTCGAGTTAGCCGCGCCGCAGCGACCCTCGCGAAGGGCTGCGACTCCATTCGCGACCAGTACCGAGTCGAATCGATCAAATGGCCCGAGTCACGGCTGGACCTGTCGGACGCGACGCTCCGCGCCAGTCTGATGGCTACCGTCGGCCTCGCCCTCGCGGGGCGCGACCGCGTCGAGGGCGGCGTCTGGCAGAAGGACGCCGGCTCGCTGGCTTACGCCTTCCCGACCTATGCGGGAACCGGGCCGAAGACTGACCTGCCGGCGGCGGAGCGCGACGCGATCGGTGGCGTCAACGACGAAGCCGCCCGCAGCGGACTGCCGGCCGATCGTCAGTCCGCGTCGGCCGAGGAGACCCTCCTGTTGCGCGCCTGCCCGCTGCCCGGACCGATCGCCGGTCTCACGGCGTGGACGATGACCCGGGTCGACGCAGCGCCATATCTCGATCAGCTTCGCCTCGCTCTCGGCGTGCTGCTCGGTCTCATGGCGTTGATGTCAGCGTGGCTTGGCCGCGTGCTGATCCTTTGGGCGCGATATACCCGCACCGTCGAGGCCGCGCCTAGCGTTGTCAGCGTCAGCGGCGCGCCAGCGTGGACCGGAGAGCGCGAGATGGAACGCGCTGTCGTGGCGCGTCGCGACGGCCAGAGCCCAGTAGTCGCTCGCCACGAACCGGAGAACATGGCGGCGCAACTCACGCAGGTTGAGCGTATGGCGCTGGGGCTCGTTGGCGCGATCGTCGCGCTCGCCCTCCTGGCCGCCGTCGCAACCTTCGCCTCGCCCAGCAGCGTATATCGCAGCGACGCCGCCAGGCTGGCGGCCGGCGCGATTTTCGGCGGCACCTACCTGGCGCTCGCGATCGGCAAGATTCCCGGCCTTGGAATCGACCGCGCCGGAGTGGCGCTGGTCGGAGGCTGCCTCATGATCGTTTCCGGCGTCCTGACCATGGAGGAAGCGAGCCAAGCCGTCGACTCGGGCACGATCGCGCTGTTGCTCGGCGCGATGATCGTCGTCGCCAATCTCCGTCTCTCGGGATTCTTTGGTCTCGTCAACGGCTGGATCGCGCGTCACGTCCGCCGGCCGATTGCGCTCCTTTGCGCCGTCGCCGCCGTCGCCGGCCTCTTTTCGGCGATCCTGGTCAATGACGCGATTTGCCTCGTGCTGTCGCCGCTCGTGCTCGAATTGACGCTCGACTTGAGGCGGAAGCCGACCCCCTATCTCCTCGCGGTGGCCATGGCGTCGAACGTCGGCTCGGCCGCCACGATCACCGGCAACCCGCAGAACATCATGATCGGCAGCTTCTCCCACCTGCCGTATCTGCGATTCGCCTCGGCGCTGACGCCCGTCGCCTTCGCTGGGCTCTTGCTGACGATTCTGTTTGTCGCGCTCGCCTATCGCGACGAATTCTTCGTCGACGATCGGCTCGCCGCAGTCCCGCGCGCGACGCCCGTCGAACCAGCGTTACTCGCCCGCGCGCTGGCGGCGACGGCGATCATGGTCGCCCTGTTCTTCGCCGGTCAGCCGGCGGCGAAGGCGGCGATTGTGATGGGCGGATTGCTGCTGCTGACTCGGCTGAAGAGCGAACGGATTTACGCGGAAATCGATTGGTCGCTGCTGCTGATGTTCGTCGGCCTGTTCATAGTCGTCGCCGGCGCGCAACACGCCCTCTTGACGCCTGACGTCCTCGACGCCGCGGGTCGGTTGCACCTTGATCAGCTTCCGATGCTGAGCCTCGTGACTGCCGTGCTCTCCAACATCGTCAGCAATGTGCCCGCCGTGTTGATGCTGAAGCCGTTTGTCGAGGCGCTCAAAGACCACGACAGGGCGTGGTTGATTATCGCCATGGCTTCGACGCTGGCCGGCAACTTCACCGTGCTGGGTTCGGTCGCCAACCTGATCGTCGTGCAAACGGCGGCCGCTTCCGGGGTGACGATCAGCTTCTGGGACTATTTCAGAGTCGGCGCGCCGCTGACCATCGTCACGCTGGCGATCGGGACGCTGTGGCTGTGGCTGTGAGATCGACCAACAGCAAGCGCTTCAACCCGCTCTCTCTCGACGCCATCAACTTTCTGCTCGCCGACGTCCGGGGGGCGATCGGGCCTTATCTCAACGTGTTCCTCGTCACCCAGCAGCATTGGAGCCAGTCTGAAGTCGGCCTGGTGACCACGGTCGGCGGTCTCATCGGGCTTGCGGTCCAGACCCCGATCGGCGCGGCGATCGACGAAGCCCACGCCAAGCGTGGAATCGTCGTCCTGGCGCTTGCCGTTCTGGCGATTACCGCCACCGTCATCTTCACTTGGCCGACCTTCTGGCCCGTCGCGGTCTCCAACAGCCTGATAGCCATTGTCGGCGATGTCTTCGGTCCCGCGGTCGCGGCCCTGACTCTGGGCCTCTATGCGCGCAAACAACTGGCCGGACGCATGGGGCGGAATTCGGCCTTCGACCATGCCGGCAATGTCGCCATCGCCGTCTTGGCCGGCGCGGTCGGCTATGCCTTCTCGCAACGCGCCGTTTTCCTTCTCGTGCCGGGCTTCGCCGCGCTGACCGCCGTCGCTGTGCTATCCGTTCCCGCAAAGGCCATCGACTACGACCGGGCGCGAGACCTGGAACCCGAACCCGGAGCGGCAACCGGTCCCGCCGCCGGCTACGGCGTGCTGTTCAAATCCCGGCCGCTGGTCATCTTCGGTCTTTGCGCGATGCTGTTCCATTTCGCCAACGCGCCGCTCTTGCCGCTGGTTGGACAGAAGCTCGCCGCTGCATATCCCAAGGAGGCGACGGCCATGATGTCGGCCTGCATTATTGCGGCCCAGGCGGTCATGTTGCCGATAGCGCTCCTGGTCGGGCGCAAGGCCGATGCCTGGGGGCGGAAGCCGCTGTTCCTGGCCGGGTTCGCCATCTTGCCCATTCGCGCCGTGCTCTACACCCTCTCCAACAACGGTTTCTGGCTGATCGGCGTCCAGATTCTCGATGGCGTCGGCGCCGGGATTTTCGGCGCGCTGACCCCGCTGGTGATCGCCGATATCATGCGCGGTACGGGTCGCTACAACCTCGCCCAAGGCGCGATCGCCACGATGGTGGGGATCGGGGCCTCGCTGAGCGGATTGGCCGCCGGAGAGATCGTCGATCATTTTGGATATGCCGCTGCGTTTCTCGCATTGGGCGCCGCCGCGCTTGTCGCAGCGAGCGTATTTGCTCTCGCGATGCCCGAAACCGCCGAGTTGGCGAAGACTCCCGCTTCATGACCACAGAGCCCGATCGTCCAGACGCTCGACAAGGCGCTCAGCGACGAAGTTCGATATCCCCTCATTCGCGTCCAGAAAGCACCCCCGCCGCCGCAGCGCATAGCGCAAATGCGGAGAACTCACATGAGCGAATGACGCCTGAACTGCGCCCCTTGTCTGAGACAAATAATTTGAGTGACGGGTCCTTGGTCCCGCGGTTCGCCAATTCGCCAATTCGCCGCCGAGCGGCTATGTTTGCGGGCCGTTTCGAGTCAACGAGGTCGACCATGCTGGAAGCCCGCGCCGCCAAGCACGACGCCTCTTTCTGGCGGATGCGCCGCGACGTGCGGTGCGACATCTACGACGCGCAGGGGAAGATCGGCGCGCTCGTCTACGACGCCAAGTCGGAGAGCGCGACGCTGGACGTGCGTGGGCGGGCGTTCACCGCCGCGCGGGAGCGCAAACGGGAACGCGAGGTTCCCTGGCAGTTCGTGTTGCGCAAACTCTCCGGCCGCGAGAAGCCGCCGGCCAATCCGGTCCTGCTGAAGGACGCGAACGGCGCCGTCCTCGCGCGAGCCGAGAGCAAAGGAGGGGCCGGCTGGCTCGTCGCGCGCGGCGACGAGGCGTTCGAATTGCGCCGGCGATCGCTCATCTCTGGGTTCTACGATCTTTACCGCCAGGGGCAGAGCCAAGCCTTAGGCGCGGTCGGAGCGGGGGAGCTCCGCGCCCCGCTCCAGGTCGACTTGCCGAACGAATTCGATGAGATTTTTCAAGTCTTCGTCATCGCGTTGCATACGGACATGAAGGTCGTCGCGGCGAATGACGATGGAGGCGCATCCGGAGGATGAGGTCGCTTCGTTCATCGAGCGTCACCGAGGCGAAGGCGCGCACGGCGCGAGCGCGACAACGGGATTAAGCGTACGACACTATCCACTACACGCCGCCGCCGCCTTCCGCCCAATAGCGCAGAATGTGATGCGCGATCGCCATCGGGTTGGGCGCCCATAGGCGCTGGGGATGGCGCTTCTCGAACATCGCGGCGACGTCGGCGCGGTCGAACCAGCGCGCGTCCTCCAATTCGACGCGATCGATCGTGATCGCCCGCGAGGTCGCCTGCGCGAGACAGCCGACCATCAGCGAGGAGGGGAACGGCCAGGGCTGCGAGGCGACGTAGGCGACTTCGCCGCAGGCGACGCCCGCCTCCTCGTGGATTTCTCGCCGCACCGCCTCTTCGATCGTTTCGCCGGGTTCGACGAAACCCGCCAGACACGAATACATGCCCTTGGGAAAACGCGCCTGACGGCCGAGCAGGCAGCGCTCGCCGTCGAGCGCGAGCATGATGACGACCGGATCGGTGCGGGGAAAATGCTGCGCCTTGCACGCGTCGCATTCGCGCCGCCAGCCGGCCGCGACGATTCGCGTCGGCGCGCCGCAATGGGCGCAATGGCCGTGCCGGGCGTGCCAATCCAGAATGGCTTTGGCCTGGCCGAGGATCGCGACCGCGTCGGGCGAGACCAGGCCCTGCACGGCGATGGTGCGCAGATCGACCAGCTCCAGATCGTCGCGGCCCGGCACGATCAGCACGCGCCGGTCGAGGATGCCCTCGCTTTCATCCGCGAGCATCTCGACCGCGCCGTCGGGCAGCGCGGCGGCGAAGACCGGCGCGCCGCGCGCGTCGAGGCCGAGCAGCGCCTCGAAGCGCGCCCCGCCGAGCGCAGCGACCGCCGAAAGCGGAAAAAATGGCTCGCGCGGCGCCTCGCCCTTCGGCAGGATCGGCATGTCGCGCGCGATGAGCGCCGCGCGGGCGTCGGCGCGTTCGCGTAGGGCCGCCACGAACCCGAAGTCGTCGCGCTTGGCGGAGAGGCGATCGAGCGGCGCGCCGGCGAAGCCGAAGCCGAACGCGCGCGCGGCGGTCTTGAAAAAGGCGTCTTTCATGCTTCATCCCTCCGGCCGGCGGGCGCTGGCCAAGCGGCGCAAAGCCGGCTTAAATCGCCGGCGAATCAGCCGAACGGCAGTCTAACGGGAAAGCAAGCCTGATGGGCGTCACGATGACGAGACGCGGCGCGCTCAAAGCGACGGCGGCGGCGCTCCTCGCCTCCTGCGGCGCGCGCGCGCCGCGCGCCTTCGCCGAGGACGCGGTCGAGACCTACGGCCTCTCCTCGTTCGGCGATCTGGCGCTGCCGGCCGATTTCAAGCATTTCGCCTACGTGAACCCCGACGCGCCGAAGGGCGGCCTCTTGTCGGTGCAGATCACCAACACCGGCGGCAACCAGAATTTCGACACCTTCGATACGCTGAACATCTATTCCAAGAAGGGCGACGGCGCGGCGGGCATGTCGGCGACCTTCGACACCCTGATGAGCGGCAACGGCGACGAGCCGGATTCGGCCTACGGGCTGGTGGCGCGGGCGGTGCGCTATTCCGCGGACAAGCTGACCTATCGCTTCCTGTTGCGCCCGGAAGCGCGCTTTTCCGACGGCTCGAAACTGACCGCGACCGACGTCGCGTTCTCGCTCGACGTCCTCAAGGAGAAAGCGCACCCGACGTATGCGCTGCTGCTGAGCGAGGTCGAGAGCGTCGAGGCCGAGGCGGAGGACGTCGCGCTGGTGCGTTTCGTCGAGGGGCGCAGCCGCGACGCGCATCTGATCGTGATCGGCATGCCGATCTTCTCGGCGGCGTGGTGGGAGGGGCGCGACTTCGACGCGGCGACGCTGGAAGCGCCGCTCGGCTCCGGCCCCTATCGGGTCAAGACGTTCGAACAGGGCCGCTTCATCGAGTTCGAGCTCGATTCCCGCTATTGGGCCAAGGACCTGCCGGTCAACGTCGGCGCGAACAACTTCCAGCGCCTGCGCTACGAATATTACCGCGAGCGGCAGGTCGCCTTCGAGGCCTTCAAGGCCGGCGCGATCAACTTCCACCAGGAATACACTTCGCGCATCTGGGCGAACGGCTACGACTTCGCCGCGGTCAAGGACGGCCGCATCAAGAAGGAGGCGGTGCACAACGGCGCGCCGACCGGCTCGCAGGGTTGGTACTTCAACACCCGGCGCGAGCAATTCAAGGATCCGCGCGTGCGCGAGGCGCTGGGGCTCGCCTTCGACTTCGAGTGGACGAACAAGAACGTGATGTATTCGTCCTACAAGCGCGTGGTGTCCTATTTCCAGAACTCCGCCATGGAGGCGGTCGGCCCGCCGGGCGCCGAGGAGCTCGCGATACTCGAACCGCTTCGCGCCGAGGTCTCCCCGTCGGTGTTCGGCGAACCCTACATGCCGCCGGTCAGCGACGGCTCGGGCAGCGACCGCGCGCTGCTCAGGCGCGCCAACGACATGCTGCTCGCCGCCGGCTGCACCCGCGAGGGCGGCGTCCTGCGCCTGCCCGGCGGCGCGCCCTTCGCCATCGAGTTCCTCGATTCCTCCGACATCTTCCAGCCGCACGTCGGGCCCTACCAGCAGAACCTCAAGAAGCTCGGCATCGACGCCCACTCGCGCATCGTCGACGCCGCGCAGTACAAGAGCCGCACGGAGAGCTTCGACTTCGACGTCGTCGCCTCCGCGAGCGGCGGCGCGGTGACGCCGGGCGCCGAGCTGCGCCTCCTCTTCAGTTCGAAGGCCGCCGCCATGGACGGTTCGCGAAATCTGGCCGGCGTCGCCGACCCCGCGGTCGACGCGCTGATCGAAAAAATCGTCCACGCGACGACGCGCGCGGAACTGAATGCGACGTGCCGCGCGCTCGACCGCGTCTTGCGCGCCGGGCACTACTGGGTTCCGATGTGGTACAACGATTCGGCTTGGCTCGCCTATTGGAACGCCTTCTCGCGCCCCGAGCGCCAGCCGAAATTGGGCGCCGGCGCGCCCGACACCTGGTGGTGGGACGAAGAGAAGGCGAAGACAATTGGATTGTGAGCGCGAGAATTTTCAGCCGGCGCGCTTCGGCTCGGTGGCGGCCAATCGCCCGGGCCCCTCACCTTACCTCTCCCCGCGAGCGGGGAGAGGGGTCCCGGACGGCGGCGCTGCGGTTGGGAACATCGCGTCGCCGAAACAATCGGGGGCGAAATGGCGCGCCTGTGACCTTCTCCTCTCCCCGCTCGCGGGGAGAGGCAGGGTGAGGGGCCCGGGTGATTGGCAGCAAAGGCCTCTGAAAGCCCTGCGCCCCGCACGGCTCCGGGTGAGGCGCTGATCGATGCTCGCCTATATCGTCCGCCGCATCTTCCTGATGATCCCGACGATCTTCGGCATCATGCTGGTCTCTTTCGCCATCGTGCAGTTCGTGCCCGGCGGGCCGGTCGAGCGCGCGATCGCGCAATTGCAGGGCAATGACGTGGGCTCGACCGCGAACCTCGGCGGCGTCGGCGGCCAGATCGGCGCGGGCGCGATGGCCCACGCGGGCGCCGACATCTCCTCGCGCTATCGCGGCGCGGAAGGGCTCGATCCGAAATTCATCAAGGAACTGGAGAAGCAATACGGTTTCGACAAGCCGGCGCCGGAGCGCTTCTGGATGCTCGTGCGCAGTTACGCGGTCTTCGATCTCGGCGAGAGCTATTTTCGCAACACGCCGGTGGTCGAGCTGATCAAGGAGAAGTTGCCCGTCTCGATATCGCTCGGGCTATGGATGACATTCATTTCCTATGCGATTTCGATTCCGCTGGGCGTCAGGAAGGCGGTCAAGGACGGCTCGCGCTTCGACACCTGGACTTCGGCGCTGGTCATCTTCGGTTACGCGATCCCCAGCTTCCTCTTCGCCATCCTGCTGGTGGTGCTGTTCTGCGGCGGCTCGTTCTGGCAGATCTTTCCGCTGCGCGGCCTCACCTCGGACAATTTCGCCGACCTTTCCTGGCCGGCGAAGATCCTCGACTATTTGTGGCACGTCGCGCTGCCGGTCAGCGCCCTGGTGCTCGGCTCGTTCGCCACCTCGACGCTGCTGACCAAGAACTCGTTTCTCGACGAGATCAAGAAGTCCTATGTCCAGACCGCGCGCATGAAGGGGCTGAGCGAGCGGCGCGTGCTGTACGGCCACGTCTTCCGCAACGCCATGTTGATCGTCATCGCCGGCTTTCCCGGCGCTTTCATCAGCGCCTTCTTCACCGGGTCGCTGCTGATCGAACAGGTGTTTTCGCTCGACGGCCTCGGCTATCTCTCCTACGATTCGCTCATTCAGCGCGACTATCCCGTCGTGCTCGGCACCCTCTACGTCTACGCGCTGCTCGGCCTCGTCGTGAATCTCATTTCCGACCTCACCTACACCTGGATCGATCCGCGCATCGATTTCGAAACGCGCGAGGTGTGATGCGAAGCCTCGTTCGGCCTGTCGCCAGTCACGCGGATGCGCCGGGGCGCCGCCCTTCCCCCCTTGCGGGGGAAGGTGTCATCGCGTCAGCGATGACGGATGAGGGGTCGCGCCGCAAGGCGCGCGCACAGCGAATGCGGCGGTTGACACGCTCTCTCGCGATTCGAGCTGCCTCCGACGCGCCACGCGCCAGCAAGGCGCCTTGCGGCGCCACCCCTCATCCGTCGCCCCTACGGGGCGACACCTTCCCCCGCAAGGGGGGAAGGGGGCGCCGCCATCGCGGCGCGAGATCGTCCCTTCGAGACTTCGCATGAGCGCCAACCCGTCCGCTCCGCGCCGCCGGCTGCATCTGAGCCCGATGAATCGCCGCCGGCTCGACAATTTCCGCCGCAACCGGCGTGGGTTTTGGTCGTTCTGGATTTTCCTCGCGCTGTTCATCGTCTCGCTCGGCGCCGAATTCGTCGCCAACGATCGGCCGCTGATCGCGTCCTACAAGGGCGAAATCCTGTTTCCCGTCTTCGTCGATTACCCCGAGGAGAAATTCGGCGGCTTCGAAGCGCACACCGACTATCGCGATCCTACGGTCGCCGACGAGATCGCGGCGCACGGCTGGATGATCTGGCCGCCGATCCGTTTCGCCAACAACACCACCAAACTCGATCCGCCGACGCCCTTCCCCACGCCGCCGACCTGGACGCTGAGCGAAACGCAGTGTCGCGCCGCGCTGGTCGCGCAGGCCCACGGAAATCCGGCCAAGATTCCGCCCGGCGGCGGCTCCTGCCGCGATCTCGAACCGATGTGGCTGGGCAGCGACGCCGACGGCCACGACATCGTCGCGCGGCTCATCTACGGCTTCCGCATTTCCGTGCTGTTCGGCTTCATCCTCGCCGGCATTTCCTCGGTGATCGGGATTTTCGCCGGCGCGGTGCAGGGCTATTTCGGCGGCTGGCTCGATCTGACGATGCAGCGCTTCATCGAGATCTGGTCGTCGCTGCCGCATCTCTACATCCTGATCATCCTGTCGGCGATCCTGGCGCCGAGCTTCCTGGTGCTGCTGACGATCTTGCTGCTGTTCTCCTGGGTCAGCCTCGTGCATCTCGTGCGCGCCGAATTCCTGCGCGCGCGCAACTTCGAATACGTCAACGCGGCGCGCGCGCTCGGACTCTCCAACGCCAAGATCATCGTCAAGCACGTGCTGCCCAACGCGATGGTGGCGACGCTGACCTTCCTGCCTTTCATCGTCAACGGCTCGATCAGCACGCTGACGTCGCTCGATTTCCTCGGCCTCGGCATGCCGCCGGGCTCGCCCTCGCTCGGCGAATTATTGTTGCAGGGCAAGTCCAACCTTTCCGCGCCCTGGCTCGGCCTCTCCGCCTTCGCCGTCGTCGCGCTGATGCTGTCGCTGCTGATCTTCATCGGCGAGGCGGTGCGCGACGCCTTCGATCCCAGAAAGACCTTCACGTGAGAGCGCAAGCCCCCCTGCTCGAGGTCAGCGACCTTTCGGTCGCCTTCGCCCAAGGCGGCAGCCGCCATACGGTCGTCGATCGCATCTCGTTCAGATTAGAGCGCGGCCAGGCGCTGGCGATCGTCGGCGAATCGGGCTCGGGCAAGTCGGTCACCGCGCTGTCGATCGTGCGGCTGCTGCCCTACCCCGCCGCCAGCCACCCGAGCGGCGAGGTCTTCTTCAAGGGCCGCGACGTCTTGAAGATGAGCGAGGCGGACCTTCGCGAAATGCGCGGCGCCGGCGTGACCATGGTGTTCCAGGAGCCGATGACCTCGCTCAACCCGCTGCACACCATCGAGCGGCAGATCGGCGAGATCATCGCCCTGCACGGCGGGCGCGCCGCCTCGACGCGCCAGCGCGTCGTCGCGCTGCTCGAGGAGGTCGGCATCGTCGACCCCTCCTCGAGGCTCGGCGCCTATCCCCACCAGCTCTCCGGCGGCCAGCGCCAGCGCGTGATGATCGCGATGGCGCTCGCCAACCGCCCGGACCTGTTCATCGCCGACGAGCCGACCACGGCGCTCGACGTCACCGTGCAGGCGCAGATTCTCAAGCTGCTGAAGGATCTGCAGGCCAAGCTCGGCATGGCGCTGTTGTTCATCACCCACGACCTCGGCATCGTGCGCCGCATCGCCAGCGACGTCGCGGTGATGCAGCAGGGGCGCATCGTCGAGGCCGGCAAGACGGCGGACGTCTTCGCCAATCCGCAGCACGAATACACGAAAATGCTGCTCGCGGCGGAGCCCAAGGGCGCACCGCCGAGCGCCGACGGCTCGGCGCGGCCGATCGTGACCGCGACGGACGTGCGCGTCTGGTTTCCCATCAAGAAGGGTTTCTTACGCCGCACCGTCGGCCACGTGAGGGCGGTCGACGGCGTTTCGCTGACCGTGCGCGAGGGCCAGACCGTCGGCGTCGTCGGCGAATCGGGATCGGGCAAGACGACGCTGGGCCTGGCGATCCTGCGCCTCATCCGCTCGACGGGAACGATCCTCTATTGCGGGCGCGGCATCCACTCCCTTTCGGTCAAGCAGATGCGCCCGCTGCGCCGCGACATGCAGATCGTGTTTCAGGACCCATACGGCTCGCTCTCGCCGCGCATGTCCGTCGCCGAGATCGTCGAGGAGGGGCTGATCGCGCAGAAGACCCCGCTCAACGCCGCCCAGCGCCGCGAAGCGGTGGCGCGCGCGCTCTCCGACACCGGGCTCGACCCCTCTACGATGGACCGCTACCCACACGAGTTCTCCGGCGGGCAGCGCCAGCGCATCGCCATCGCCCGCGCGATGGCGCTCGACCCCAAGTTCGTCGTGCTCGACGAGCCGACCTCGGCGCTCGACATGTCGGTGCAGGCGCAGATCGTCGATCTGCTGCGCGATTTGCAAAAGCGGCGCTCGCTCGCCTATCTCTTCATTTCGCACGACCTGAAAGTGGTGCGCGCGCTGGCGAGCGAGGTCATCGTCATGCGGCGCGGCGAAGTGGTCGAGAGCGGTTCGGCCGCCGACGTCTTCGCCGCGCCGCGCAACCCCTATACGAGAGCGCTGTTCGCCGCCGCCTTCGCCATCGAGGCGGACGCGAGCGACGCGGTCAGTCAATAGGAAGAGCCATGGGCCGCGCCATCGTCATCGTTCTCGATTCGGTCGGCTGCGGCGGCGCGGCCGACGCGGCCGCCTACGGCGACGAGGGCGCGGACACGCTCGGCCATCTCGCGCTCGGCTGCGCCGCGGGAAAGGGCGATCGAGCGGGCTTGAGGGCCGGGCCGCTCAGCCTGCCCGCGCTCGACGCGCTCGGCCTCGGCCTCGCCATGCGCGCTTCGAGCGGCGTCAGCCCCCCCGGATTCGCCTGCCCGCCGGCCAAGGGCCAGTGGGGCTACGGCGTCGAGACCTCGAAGGGCAAGGATACGCCGTCGGGCCATTGGGAGATCGCGGGCACGCCGGTCGACTTCGCCTGGGGCTATTTCCCCCAGACCGTTCCCGCCTTCCCGGAGTCGCTGACCGCGGCGCTGATCGCCGAAGCGCGCCTGCCGGGAGTGCTGGCCAATCGCCACGCCTCGGGCACCGAGATCATCGCCGAACTCGGCGAGGAGCACCTGAGGACGCTGAAGCCGATCTGCTACACGTCAGCCGATTCGGTGTTCCAGATCGCCGCGCACGAGGAGGCGTTCGGGCTGGAGCGGCTCTACGAGGTCTGCCGCATCGCCCGGCGCCTCTGCGATCCGCTGGCGATCGGGCGCGTCATCGCCCGCCCCTTCGTCGGGCGCTCAGCGGCCGATTTTACCCGCACCGCCCATCGCAAGGACTTCTCCGTCCCGCCGCTGCCCGGCAACCTCCTCGAGCGCGCTTGCGCCGCCGGGCGCGACGTCGTCTCGATCGGCAAGATCGGCGACATCTTCGCCCATCGCCATACCGGGCGCGAACTCAAGGGCCATGGCAACGGCGAGAACGTCGACCTGACGCTCGCGGCGCTGCGCGAAACCGCCGACGGCGGCCTGATCGTCGTCAATCTCGTCGACTTCGACAGCGAATACGGCCACCGGCGCGACGTCCCCGGCTTCGCGGCGTGCCTGGAAGCGTTCGACGCGCGCCTGCCGGAGATCGCGGGCATGATGCGCGCCGACGACTTCTGCGTCCTCACCGCCGATCACGGCAACGACCCGACCTGGCGCGGCTACGACCATACGCGCGAGCGCGTTCCGATCCTCGCCTTCGGCGGCGGCGCCCCGGCTGGGCCGATCGGCGCGCGCGCCACGCTCGCCGACATCGCCGCGACGGTCGCGTTCAAGCTCGGCCTTCCCGCGGGGCCGCACGGAACGAGTTGGCTCGCATGAGTTTCGCGCTCGACCCGCGCCTCGCCGCCGACACGCTCGCCGTCGGCGACCTCTCTCTGTCGCGCCTCCTGTTGATGAACGACAGCCGCTACCCTTGGCTCGTTCTCGTTCCACGCGGCGAGAACCTTCGCGAAATCGTCGATCTCGAGACGGAAGCGCGCGCGGCGCTGATCGAGGAGATCGCCGCGGCGTCGCGTTTCGTGCAAAGCCTGCCGGGGGTCGACAAGATCAACGTCGGCGCGCTCGGCAACATCGTCGGCCAATTGCACGTCCACGTCGTCGGCCGCGCCGTCGGCGATCCCGCCTGGCCGGGGCCGGTGTGGGGCGTCGGAACGGCGCAGCGCTATGACGAATCGCGAGCGAGTCGATTGATTGCTGAAATTCGAGCCGGCCTGGCGATCGCCTAGCTCATCTCAACGAACTGTCGAGGTCCAAGAGGAGAGCGCGTGCGCCCCTTCCCCCCTCGCGGGGGAAGGTGTCACGCGGAGCGTGACGGATGAGGGGGATCGCGCCATAGGGCGTCGAAAGACGCCCGTCTTTCGACGGGCTATGGCGCGATGGCTTATTCGAGGGCCTCTCATTTTGCTGTCGTGTTGTCGATCCGTGCAATCGTCGGTTGACACCTTGCGATTGGCCTCCGTTCTAGACGTCTGGAGCCGTCGCGCTTACGCGCGACCCCCCTCATCCGGCGTCGCTAACGCGACGCCACCTTCCCCCGCGGGGGGGAAGGACGCCCCTTTGCGATAATTGAGCTACCCCGCCTCACGCCAGCCGCGCGTGCAGCCTCACCATCAGCGCCGTGGCGAACAGCGGCGTGAAGAGGTTGAGCACGGGAACGGCGACGAAGCCGGCGATCAGCAGGCCGTGGGCGAAGACGGGGATCGCATAGCTGCGGCGCATCGCGCGCGCCTCTTGCGCCGGGCGAAAACGCATCGCCGCGAGCTCGAAATATTCGCGTCCGATGAGGTAGCCGTTCGCCCCGATCCAGGCGACGACGCCGAGGCCGGGAACGAACAAGAGGGCGAAGGCGACGAGGTTGACGAGAAGCGACAGCCCGGCGAAGCGCAACGCGAACATTGCGGCTTCCCGGGCGGCCGCGGGCCGTCCCGGCGGGCCTTCCGGATCGATCTCGCGTTCGACGTGCGCCGCGATCTCGTCGAGGAAGAACCCCGCTGCGAGAGAAGCGACCGGCGCCGCCAGGACCATCAGCGCCACGAGAAGGCCGACGCCGAAGAGCAGCGAAATCGTCGTCGCGAGCCAGGGCGGCCCGACATGGACGAGCGACAGCGCGAGCCGGTGAAGGCCGAGCCAGGCGAGGAGCAGCGCCGCGGCCGTCAACGCCAGCGACTTCGCCATGACGCGACGAAAGGGGCGCGAGAAGACGTCGGCGAAGGAGTCGAACGCGTCCTGGAACATGCCGATATCAGCCGTTTCGCGCCGCTCTCAGCCCGTGCGCCGCTTGCGCCAGACGATGGTGGTGCTCGCCGCGTAGTTCCACACGACGCCGACCAGGGCGCCGGCGAGCCCCGCCGCCCACCAGAGGTGTTCGCGCAAGAAAAGCCACGAGGCGATGTCGACGTTGGCGATCGCGCCGACGCTGCACAGCAGCGCGAACAGCGCGAAACCGCCCGCCATCGCCGCGCCGCGATAGCGAAAGCTGCGGTAGGTGATCTCGTTGTTGAGCAGGAAATTGCTGGCCATCGCCGCGATCGTCGCCGCGATCTGGCTCGCCGCGAAGTTCTCCGGCGACAGCCATTCGATCAAGCCGGCGAGCACGAAGAGATGCACGACGAGGCCGATCGCGCCGATCGAGGCGAACAGCACGAAGCGGATCGGCAGCACGCCGCCGCTCGCGTGATGCGCGACGAGCCCGAGAAAATCGAGGCCGACCAGCGGCGACAGCTTCGATTCGCCGGCCTGGCGCGGGCGGAAGACGTAAGGGATCTCGACGACTTTCAGGCCGCCGCCGGAGGAGAGGACGACGTCGACGAGAATCTTGAAGCCGTCGGGCGAAAGCCGCGGCGCGAGGCGCGAGACGATCTCGCGGCGGATCATGAAGAAGCCGCTCATCGGATCGCTGACCGCGGCGCCGGCCAAGCGCCGAAAGAACCAGGCGCCGAGGTCGCTCAGCTTCTGGCGCGCCGGCGAGAGGCCGCCCGGCGCCGTCGCGTCGGCGACGCGCGTGCCGACGGCCAGATTGCCGCGGCCCGCCGCGAGCGCTTCGTACATTTTCGGCAGGATCGATTCGTCGTGCTGCAGATCGCCGTCGATCACCGCGACGAAGTCGGCGCTCGACGACAGCCAGCCCTCGACGACCGCGCCCGCCAGGCCGACGCGATTGACGCGCCGGATGCAGCGCAGCCTCGGATCGCGCGCCGCCAGCGCAAAGGCGACGTCGGCGGTGCCGTCGGACGAATCGTCGTCGACGACGATCATTTCCCAGGGCAGGCCGGCGAGCGTCGTCTTCAGCCGCTCGAACAGCACGGGAATGTTGGCCGCTTCGCGATAGGTCGGCACGACCACGGAGAGGGTCGGCCGCGTCTCTGGCATCGCCGGTTCGCTCGTCATATCGCGCTCGTGAAGCGCGCGCGGCGATTCGCGCGCGGCGACGTCAGTGCGGATACGGCACGGGAAAGGCGCGCGTCAAGCCGTGCGCCCCGACGAGAGCGAGCGCGATTTCGTCGCGCCCGGCGCGGCGCAAGGCGAAGGATTGCGGCGGATCGAAACGCGAGAAATAGGGGCGCAACTGCGTCAGCGTGCGATCCAGCCGGCTTTCGGGGACCACGACGACCCCGTCCCGCCCGACGAAACGGGCGGCTGCGTCGAGAAACGCCATGCCGCGCGGGTCGTCGGAAAAGACGAACAGCGGCGTTCGCGGGCCGAGCGCGAGAGCGATCTTGCCGCCCTCCATCCATTTGGTCGCGACGACGAAGGCGGCGTCCCGCAGCGCCGGCGCGGCGCGCAAAGCGCCCCAGTCGAGCGTCTCCAGCGTCGGATCGACCGCGCCGGCCCCGAGCGGAACGAGGCGCCCGAGCCAGCCCGTCGCCGCCTGCGAAACGACGAGGACCGCGATCGCGCCCGTCAACCCCGCGCAGACGATCGCCCAGCGCCTGAGATCCCAACGCGCCGCCCAGGGCTCGCCGAGCCAGGCGCCCATCAGGGGAAAGGCGAAAAACCAGCCGGGCATCGACCAATGCGGCAGGCCGCGCGCGCCCCACAGCGGCGTCAGCGTGAAGACGAGGATCGGCGGCAGCGCGAGACAGAGGAGAAACAGGCGTTTTTCGTCTTCGAACGCCCGGCGCGCGGCGGCGACCAGCGCGCCGGCGAGGGGGACGAAAATCCACGGCGTCAGGTAAGCGATCTGACCGAGCAGCATCGCGCCGACTTGCGCGGGACGCCAGGCGCCGGCCATAGCGCCGCGCTCGCCCTGGAAGGCGAAAGAGACCCAGCCGTGCCGCCAGTTCCAAACGAAGACCGGCGAGATCATCGCCAGTGCGAGCGCGCCCGCCAGATAGGGCGCGGGATGGGCGAACCAACGGCGCTGACGCGGGCTCAGCGCGACGAACGCGACGAGCCCGACCACGAACAGTGCGGCGCTGTATTTCGACAGGCCGGCGAGGCCCAGCCACAAGCCGGCCGCGAGCCACAGCCCCCAGGCGGCGCGCGGAGAGGGCGCGTCGAAAAACAGCTTGGCCAGCGTCAGCGCCGCGCCGGCGAGCGCGAACAGCAGCGGCCCGTCGGGCACCACCCAGCCGCCGGCGGAGACGAGGAAGAACGCCGAGACGTTGAGCGCGACGAGCGCGACGAGGCCGGCGCGCGCATCGAACAGTCGCCGCGTCAGCGCGAACGCCAGCCAGCCCGTCGCCGCGAACAGCGCGATGAACGGCAGCCGCGTCGCGGCGCCCTCGCCGAACGCCAGCGCCGCGTAATGGGCGATCCACTGGTGCAGCGGCGGATGATCGAAGTAGGAGAGGTCGAGCCGTCGCGCGACGACGATCGTGTAGGCCTCGTCGTAGCCGGGGCCGAGCGTCGCGGCGAGCGCGAGACGCGCGAGCGCGAAAGCGACGATCAAGGCGAGCGCCGCGCCGGCGGCCGTCTCGAGGCGCGCAGCGCGAGCCGGACCCGCCGTCACTGCGCCGCCCGCGCCTTTTCGCCTTCGACGCCGGGAATGAATGCGTCGAACGCCGCCCAGAACCGATCGCGGAAGATATCGCGCTCCATGACGATTTCATGCTCCGCCCCGTCGACCACGACGAGCCGGCCGGCGCGCAGGCGGGAGGCGAAGCGCTCGGCCGCGCGCGTGTCGGTCACCCGGTCCGCGCCCGCGGCGATGACCAGGATGGGCGTCAAGGTGCGCCGAGCAAAATCCGGGTCCTCGAACGCGCGCATCAGGCGAAAGGCGGCGTGCAGCCAGCCGACGGTCGGCCAGCCGAGGCCGAGCCCGGGATCGGCGGCGACGACGTCCGCCATGCGGGCGTAGCGCGCCGGGTCCGAGGTGAGCGGGTTGCCCTCGAACGGCCCGGAGGCGACGATCTTCGAGCCGCCGCCCGGCGCGAAGGCGCCGCCGAGGCCGAGCGCGTCGAGCGCCTCGGCGACGAGCCGCGCCGCGCGCGGCCGTCTCAAGCCGACCAGGGCGATCATCGGCGACGTCAGCACCAGCCGATCGAACGGACAGCGCCCGGCCCGCGCGACGGCGAGCAGGATCGCCGCACCCATGGAATGCCCGAGCCCGAACCAGGGCTGCGGGCACGACGGGCCGAGGATCTCGCCGACGAAGGCGTCGAGATCGCGCTCGAAGAGCGAGAAGTCGTCGATATGGCCCTTGCGCGGGTTCCTCAATTGCCGCGCCGAACCGCCCTGCCCGCGCCAGTCCATCGCAGCGACGGCGAAGCCGCGGTCGAGCAATTGCTCGATCGTCTCGAAATACTTCTCGATGAATTCCGCGCGCCCGCCCAGGATCGCGATGGTGCCGCGCGGAGGGACCGGGGGAACCCAGCGGGCGGTGCGCAGCCGCACCCCGTCGGCGGCGCGAATCGACGCGACGACGGCTCCCGCCGGGATCGGATTGTCGGGAGTGGCGACGAGACGCATGCGCTCAGGCTCGGCAGGGCGGGGAGCCATCTTATACGGCCGCGCTCGCCCGCCGCAAAGCGGGCAATCCGCACGTTCGCGCGACGCGCCGCTCAGCGCAGCACGGTCGCGCGCACCCACCAGGCCGGATGGGCGCGCCGAACGGCGCTTGCCGCCCGCGCCGCGCGGCGGCGATCGTCGTAGAGCGAAAAACAGGTCGCGCCCGAACCCGACATCCGCGCCAAACAGGCGCCCTGCGAGCCCGACAACGCCGCCAGCACGTCGGCGATGACAGGCGCGATCTCAATCGCGCTCGCCTGCAAATCGTTGCGGCCGCCGCTGAGCGCGGCGATGACGCTCGGCCCGTCGGCGCGCGCCTCGATCCGCGGCGACGGACCCCAGCCGGTCGCCGCGCCGCGCTCGAGTCCGAGCCTGGCGAAAACCTCCGGCGTAGCGACCGGGATTTGGGGATTGGCCAGGACCGCGAAGAGCGGCGGCGGATCGAGCGGGGCCCCAAGTCGCTCGCCCAGCCCCGCCATGACGCGCGCGCGCGGCGACAAACACGCCGGCACGTCCGCGCCGACGGCGCGCGCCGCCGCGAGGAGACGTTCGTCGGCGCCGGCGAGCCCGTTTTCATCGGCGAGCGCGCGCAACGCCGCCGCCGCGTCGGCCGAGCCGCCGCCGAGCCCGGCGGCGACCGGCAAAGTCTTGTGCAAGTGGAAGCGGCCGAGCCGCAGGCCGGGCGCGCGCTCGGCCAGGGCGCGCGCCGCGCGCAGCACGAGATTGTCGTCGAGCGGCCCGGCCGCCGCGGAGGTCGGGCCGTCGACGACGAGCGACAGCGGCGCGCCGGGCTCGAAGGAGAGCCAGTCGCAGCAGCCGGCGAAGGCGACGAGGCCGTCGAGTTCGTGCCAGCCGTCGGCGCGCCGCCCGAGCACGTGCAGCGTCAGATTGACTTTGGCCGGCGCGCGCCAGAGCCGCGACGACGACAGCGGCGCGGACAAGTCCTAGCCGCCGGTCTTCGGGTCGGGAGCGGCGGGCGTCGCCGGCGCGGCGGGCGCGACGGAAGCGGCGGGCGCGGGGGCCGCGGCGGGCGCGCCGGCGCTCGGCTCGTCGGGCAGGCCGAGCTCGATCTTCTTGAGAATATTGGGAAGGTCTTCCGGCTCCGGGTTCATGTCGCGCGCGTGATTCCACTGGAAATGCGCCTCGATCTTGCGGTTCACCCGCCAGTAGGCGTCGCCGAGATGATCGTTGACGACCGGGTCGGCCGGCTTGAGGTCGACCGCTTTCTCCAGCTCTTCCGCCGCTTCCGGGTAATGGCCGAGCTTGTAATCCGCCCATCCGAGGCTATCCACGATATAGCCGTCGCGCGGACGCAAATCGACCGCGCGGCGCAGCATCTTGAAGGCCTCGTCGAGATTGACGCCCTGATCGACCCAGGAATAGCCGAGATAGTTGAGCACCAACGGCTGGTCCGGGAACAAGTCGAGCGCCTTCTTGAAATCGGTTTCCGCCTTCGGCCATTGCTTGGCGCGTTCGAAGCAGATGCCGCGGAAGTAGAACAGCGTCCAGTCGCTGCGGTCCGGCGTTCCCACCAGCTCGATCGCCTTGTCGTAGGATGCCGCGGCGTCCTCGAAATTCTTCGCCGAGCGCTGCAGGCTTCCCAGGGCGCTCCAAGCCTCCACGTCCTTCGGATGGGCCGCCACGATCTCCTGCAGGCGCTTCAGCGCGTCGTCGGCGCGCCCGATCGACTCCAATTCCAAGCCGGCCTGGATCTCGGCGCTTTCGCGCATCGGCGAGGCGGCCGGGACGAGCTCGTAGGCGCGAATCGCCTCGTCGTTGCGCTTGATATCCTCGAACAGGTTGGCCACCGTCACCGCCGCCAGATCGAGATCCGGGCGCACGAACAAAGCCAGGCGCAGATAGATCAACGCGGCCAGTTCGTCGCCTTGCCGCGTTCCCGCGCCGCCCAGCCCGTAGAGCGCCTCGGCGGCGCCGTCGCGAACGTTGCGCACCACCGGCGCGAGCGGCCTGCCGGCCGCCAGATCGGCCATCGCGCTGAGGATCAGAGGATGATGCGGAATGAGGCGATCGAAATCGGCGTAGACTTTCTTCGCCCCTTCGACGTCGTTGTGACGCGCGAGGAACCGCGCGTAGGCGTCGGCGAGCCGCAGCGTATTCTTGTCGGCGTCGTAGGCCGCCTTCAGGCGGCGCTGCGCCTCGGGCGTATCGCCGAGCAGATCGGCGATCAGTCCGGCGTGATAATCGCGAAACACGGCGAGGGCGGGTTCGCGCACGCGGTCGAGCGCTTCGAGCGCATGGCGCAGATCGTAGGCGCCGGCGTAGCTCCAGGCCGTGAGCAGCGTCGTCGTCACGTCGCGCTCCTTGCCCGCTTCGCCGGCGTTCAGTTGCGCGCGCGCGGCGACGAATTGCCCCTGGGAGATCGCGCGCACGGCCAGCGACAGACGCGCCAGAGAGTTGCCGGGGTCGCGCGCGATCAGGCGATTGGCCAGCGAAAAGCTGTCGGCGACGTCTCCGTCGGCCAGCGCGGCGGCGAAGGCGCGCTCGACGAGATCGGGGTTTCTCGGATCGGCGCGCAGGGCCTCGCGCGAATAGACCGCCGCCGCGGCCGTGTCGCGATCGGCGCTGGCGACCAGCGCCGCCAGATAGTTGCCGGTCTGGCTGTCGCCGACCTGCAAGTCGGCCGCATCCGGGGACGACGCGCCCGCCCCGGCCGGCGCCGCGAAAAGCGCGAAAAACGCGCCCGCCGCCATGAGCGCGTTGAGGAGCCCCCGCCTGGCGCGGGTCGGCGAAAGCTTGACTGGCACGATCGAAATTTTCCTTCTCGAGTCGCCGCGCGCGACGAAGCGGACGCGCCGACCTCCTTACAGGAGAAACGATCCCAAGGAAAAGTGGCGCTTTCGGGTCGTCGACGCGAAGAGGGACCGCCGCGCCTACATATCGGGATAATTCGGGCCGCCGCCGCCCTCCGGCGGCGTCCAGTCGATGTTTTGCGCGGGATCCTTGATGTCGCAGGTCTTGCAGTGCACGCAGTTCTGCGCGTTGATGACGAAGCGCGGCTCGGAACGCGTCGCCTCGTCGGCGTAGACGACTTCATAGACGCCGGCGGGACAATACAGGCGGGCCGGCTCGCCGTAGCGGGGCAGGTTGTCGCGGATCGGCGCGGCCGGATCGCGCAGGCGAAGATGAACCGGCTGGTCCTCTTCGTGGTTGGTGTTGGAGAGGAACACCGAGGAGGCCTTGTCGAACGAGATTTTCCCGTCCGGCTTGGGATAGACGATCGGCTTGACGTCGGCGAGCGGCTTCAGCGTCGAGTAGTCCGGCTTGCCGTGCTTCAACGTGCCGAAGAAGGAGAAGCCGAGGAGTTCGTTGGTCCACATGTCGAGGCCGGCGCAGGAGACGCCGACGGCGAGGCCGAGCTTGGACCACAGCGGCTTGACGTTGCGCACCTTGAAGAGGTCGCGGCCGATGTCCGAGCCGCGCCAGGCGTCTTCGTAGGCGGCGAGTTCGTCGCCCGAGCGCCCCGCGGCGAGCGCCTCGTGCGCCTTCTCGGCCGCCAGCATTCCCGAGAGAATGGCGTTGTGCGAGCCCTTGATGCGGGGATAGTTGAGGAAGCCGGCGGCGCAGCCGATCAGCGCGCCGCCGGGAAAGACGAGCTTGGGCGCCGATTGCCAGCCGCCCGACGAGATCGCCCGCGCGCCGTAGGCCAGGCGCTTGCCGCCCTCGAAGGTTCCGCGAATCAGCGGGTGCGTCTTGAAGCGCTGGAATTCGTCGAACGGCGACAGCGTCGGGTTCTGGTAGTTGAGGTGGACGACGAAGCCGGTCGAGACCAGGCCCTCGTCGTAGTGGTAGACGAAAGAGCCGCCCGCCGACCCCTTGCCGAGCGGCCAGCCGAAGCTGTGCTGCACCAGGCCCGGGCTGAACTTGTCCGGGGCCACCTGCCAGATCTCCTTCAGGCCGATGCCGTATTTCTGCGGATCGCGGCCCTCGTCGAGCTTGAAGCGCGCGACGATCTGCTTGGTCAGCGAGCCGCGCGCGCCTTCGGCGAGAAGCACGTACTTGCCGCGCAGCTCCATGCCGCGGGTGAAATTCGCCTTGGGCTTGCCGTCGCGGCCGACGCCCATGTCGCCGGTCGCCACCCCGACGACCTCGCCGTTGGCGCCGTAGAGCGTCTCAGTGGCGGCGAAGCCGGGGTAGATCTCGACGCCGAGCGCCTCGGCGCGCGCGCCGAGCCAGCGCGCCAACGCCCCCAGCGAGCCGATGAAATTGCCGTGGTTGTTCATCAGCCGCGGCATTGGCCAATTCGGCAGCTTCACCCCGCCCGCTGGCCCGAGTAGGAGGAAGCGGTCGGAGGCGACCTCGGTCTTGAGCGGCCGCTCGGCGTCCTCGCGCCAATCGGGGATGAGACGATCGAGGCCGATCGGATCGACGATGACGCCGGAGAGGATGTGCGCGCCGACGACCGAGCCCTTCTCGACGACGACGACGGAACGCTCGGGGTCGAGCTGCTTCAGGCGGATCGCGGCGGCAAGGCCCGCCGGCCCGGCGCCGACGACGACGACGTCGTAATCCATCGCCTCGCGGGCGGGCAATTCGCTTTCGTTGGCCATGGTCGTTCTCGCGCGGCAAAACGTTGCGCGAGCAAAATCGCACCGCACAATAAAACTCAAGCCCAAATTGCGCCATAGGCGCGAGAATGTCGATCCGAGCTGCGGCGCATCGTCGCCGCGTGCTAGAAACAGCGGTCGCCACCCGGTCCTTCGCATGAGCCAACCTGCAAAACCCCGCCCCCTGACCGCGCATGACGCGGCCGAGGCGCTGCGTTGGTGGAGCGAGGCGGGCGTCGATCTGGCGCTCGACGAGACGCCGCACGACCGTTTCGCCGAAAGCGCGGCGCCCGCCGCGCGACGCGTCCCGGCGCCCGTCGCCGCGCCGCCCCCCGCCGCGGCCCAAGACGCCAGGCCCGCGCCGGCGATCGTCGCGCCGCCCGACGAAGCCCAGCGTTCGGCGCGCGAAGCGGCCGCGGCGGCGCGCACCCTGGACGAGCTGGGCGCGGCGCTCGAGCGCTTCGAGGGCTGCGGCCTCAAGGCGACGGCGACGCAACTGGTGTTCGCCGACGGCGCGCCCGACGCGCGCATCATGCTGGTGGGCGAGGCGCCGGGCGGCGACGAGGACCGGATCGGGCGCCCGTTCGTCGGCCGCGCCGGGCAATTGCTCGACCGCATGCTCGCTTCGATCGGCCTCGACCGCGCCAAGGTCTACATCGCCAACGTCGTGCCCTGGCGCCCGCCGGGCAATCGCACCCCGACGCCGCAGGAGACCGCGGTGTGCCTGCCCTTCATCCGCCGCCAGATCGCCCTCGTCGCCCCGCGCCTGATCGTCTGCCTCGGCGGTTCGGCGACGCAAACGCTGCTCGGCGCGAAAGAGGGGATCACGCGAACGCGCGGCGTCTGGCGCGAGTATATTGGCGACGACGGCGCCTCGATCAGGACGCTGCCGATGTTCCACCCGGCTTATCTGCTGCGCCAACCCGCCGCCAAGCGACAGGCCTGGGCGGACTTGCGTAAGCTGGCGCGGGCGGTGGAGGAGATGGGAGGGGAGGGTTAGGGGGAGAGGACGCTGCCGGGTTGTCGCGGGTAAGACGAGCCGGGGCAGTTGCGAGCCTTGCGGTCATTGGCAAGTTATCGATGACAATCAGCCGCGCGCCTTTGGGCATGCGTTGGCCCCAAACCAGCCGACGCCAGCTCGTACACAATTCATCGACAAGTCTGGATCGAAATAATCGGTTGCGTTCGCGGCGGCGCAGCCTTTTCGGCCGCGTAAACCTGAAAGCAAAGCGCGCTGGCGTCTTGGAGAGCGCCGGAGAGTTCGGGGTTTGCATAAGCCGTCGCCGTAATCGCGTCGCCGTAATCGCGCGTAATCCCCGTAATCCAGGCGCTCGCCTGTCCCGTTGATGGCGATCAATGCGCGGCGCGATTGACGTCTGATACTGATTTTATGCCAGACGATCAGCGGGGCGAAGGGTCGACGACTTGGAATTGTTGGAGGTCGGGCGACAGCGACGCCTTGCGGGAAGGGCGAGGGGGCTCCGGTGAAGCGCGAGTTTCTGATCTCTGTGGCGACGCTCGCAACGGCCGCGGGGGTGGCGGTTGCATTCTCGGGGGCGGCTGCCGCGCCAAGTTCCGCCCTGACGCATCGGATTCAGCTGGGCGCGAACAGCGACGTTCAGACGATCGCCGTCGCGGCCCAAGACAAGCGCGTCGCGAAGAAGAAGCGTGCGCCGGCGGCGCCGCCATGCCAGCAAGTGGCGGGCGTCTGGAGTTACCTAAACGGCGACACATTATCCGACCAGACGGGACCGCCGCCCAACCGAACACCGGGCTTACCGGTTCTGCGTCGTGCAGCGGCGAGCGCATCGCCATCCAATGGAGTCACGGCTTCACCGACCAGATGACCTTGTCAGCCGACGGCGACCAATTGACGGGAACCAATGGGTTGATACCTTTGTCCGGCTCCCGCAAGAGCGCGACCGTCCCGCCCGGCGAAGGCGCGCCGGTGACGAACGGTCCGACCACGCCGACCGTGTCCGAAACGCCGGCGCCGTCCTCCGAGACGCCGCAGAAGGGCGTCGCGAAGACGAAGCCGGCGACGGCGGCGTCGTGCCAACGGCTCGCAGGCGTCTGGACAGCCCTAATGGAGGAAATTGTCATCCGGCCGGACGGTACGGCATACGATCCGAGTTATGGCATGACCGGGACAATGACCTGCAGCGGGCAGACCGTGGTCATTCACTGGCGCCGGGCCAATGGTCAGGACGAGGCGTTCACGGTGTCGGCCGACGGCAATCAGTTGAACCCAACCAGCTTTGGCGACATACAGTTCACCCGCACGTCGACAGAGATTCCACCGGGCCAGAGCGGCCCGCCGGTCTCGCCGACCAACGCGCCGATCAACCCTTTGGACTTAATTCCCTTCTGAGCGCGCCGCCGGACGTTCGTCGAGCGCGACGTCGTAGGCGGCGCGACGCCCTGCGCCGACGACGTCCGCGTTCGTGCGAAGTCCACATCAAATCGTCGCTTTGCGACGCGCCGCAACACCCAGCTCCGGCGCGCAAAGCATGCTGAATTGCGAAATTGCGGCGACAGCCGCCGATTTTCTCGGTCGGGCGCGCCCGATCGTCCGCCTCCGCGGACGACTGGCGAACGTCTCCAGCGCTGCGCAACTCCGAGCCGCCGTCGGCCCATACACGATTGGTCAAGAAGTCTGGCCTAACATGTTCGTTTGCATTCGCAGAGGCGCAACTTCTTCCGCCACGATTGCGCTTCGGCAGCGCCGGTTGGCCGCAGGGCGGCTTGGAAACGTAATGTTGCGCCGATCGCTTACGCCGCGCTTCTTCAACGCAATTCAAGAAATCCGCGATCAACGCCGCGGACTCGCCGCCACGTAGGAAAAGCGATGTCGGACAACCGCGCGGACCTTCACGCTTACAAGCTAGCCGCCGACCGGGGAGACGCCGCGGCGCAATGCCATCTCGGGATCTTCCACGCGCAGGGCCGTGGCGGGCTGGCGAAGGACGATCGCGAGGCCGCTCGCCTTTTCAAGCTTGCCGCGGACCAGGGATTAGTGGAAGCGCAATACAACCTCGGGGTCTTCTTCGAGCTGGGTCGCGGCGGCTTGCGGCAGGACGATCACGAGGCCGCACGCCTTTTCAAGCTCGCCGCCGACCAGGGTCACGCCGCGGCGCTCTGCAATCTCGGGCAATTCTATTCGAAGGGCCGCGACGGGCTGGCGAAGGACGATCACGAGGCCGCGCGCCATTATATATATGCCGCCAACCTGGGAAACGCCGTGGCGCAATACTACCTCGGGAGCTTCAACGCGGAGGGTCGTGGCGGGCTGCCGCAGAACGAGCGCGAGGCCGCGCGCCTTTACAAGATCGCCGCCGACCGGGGATTGGCGGAAGCGCAATACGCCCTCGGGGTCTTCTTCGAGCAAGGTCGCGGCGGCCAGCGGCAGGACGATCGCGAGGCCGCACGCCTTTTCAAGCTTGCCGCCGACCAGGGTCACGCCGCGGCGCAATACAACCTGGCGGTCTTCTTCGAGCGAGGTCGCGGCGGCCTGCGGCAGGACGATCGCGAAGCGGCGCGCCTTTACAAGCTCGCCGCCGACCGGGGAGACGCGTTCGCTCAGGCCGCTCTCGCCGGAAGTCGGGGGCTGTTCTCACGCTTGTTTGGAGGCTGGGCCGATGCGAGAGACGGCCGGCGGCAAAAGCGGGAGGAACTCGAACAGCAGCGGGAAGCCGCCGATCGGGCGCAACTTAGGCGGCGGCGGGAGGAACAGGAACGACAAAGGGAAGCCGCAGAGCGAGAGCGTCATAGGCGGTGGCAAGAGGAAGAACAGGAGCGACAGAGGGAAACCGCAGAGCGAGAACGCCAGAAGCGGCAGGAGGAACATGATCGTCGGCGCAATGCGGCGTCCGGCGACATGAGCGTCGCTCAAGCCCTAGAAATCCTCGGAATAAATGCGGGGACGAGCGAACACGACATTCACGCAGCCTATAACCGCCTCATGAAACGCGTGCACCCGGACGTGGGGGGATCGGCGTACTTCACCAAGGAACTGAACGCCGCTCGAGACGCGCTGCTCAAGCAGTTGCGAGCGGAGACGTGACGACCTTCGGCTGAGGACGGTTCGGGCTCGTGGGTAGCGAGGGACTGAGCGATTTTCGGCTTGGAGCGCCACCGCGATGCGTGACGAACTTCTTCTCGAGCATTGGAACTGGCCAGTTCCCAATCCACTGCCGGATCGTGTCCCTCAGCGTGGTGTAGCTCGGCGGCTTTGGCCACGGCGATTTCCGGGCTGAGCCGGATTGGTCAGACGGCCAGGGCGGGCAATGCGACGATGGCGTCATCGCTCGAGGCGGCGATGGTTTCCAGGTTCATGTAGCGCGATCGTTGGGAAAGATGCCGACGACTTCGGTGCGGCGCTTGATCTCGCCGTTGAGCCGTTCGAGCCCGTTGGTGGAATGGATTTTCGGCCAGCGCTCCTTGGGAAAGCTCATGTAGGCGAGCACGTCGGCCTCGGCCTCGTCCATGAAGTCGGCGAGCTTGCGCAGCTCGGGCCTGAGCTGATCGGCGACCTTGCGCCATTAGGCGGTGGCCGCCTCGGCGCTGTCCTGGGCGAAGGCGGTGGCGATGAAGGCCGAGACGACGCGCCGACCGCTTCTCCCCGCATGGGCGCGAGGCAATTCACCCGCACTCCGCTTTTGGCCCAATCGAGCGCTAACGCCTTGGTCAGCGACTCGGCCCCGCCTTTCGCAGCGCAATACGGCGCCGAGCGAATCAGCCCGACGTGTCCGCCCACCGAACTTACGTTGATGATCGACCCCGCGCCCCGCTCCGCCATGGCCCCGCCGAGATATTTACAGCACAGGAATAGACCGGTCAGATTGACATCGATGACGCCATGCCAATCGCTGAGGCCCGTCTCTTCGATCGTGCGCCAGATCGGATTCACCCCGGCATTGTTCACCAGCACGTCGATCCCGCCGAAGCGCGCGAGCACCGGGTCGCGCAGCGCGATGACGTCGGCTTCCTTGGCCATGTCCGTCACCTGCACGGCGGCGTCGCCACCGGCGGCCAGGATTTCCGCTTCGGTCTGCGCGAGGTCGCCGCAGTGCGACCGCACAGCGCCACCCGCGCTCCGAACGTAGCCAGTCCCTGCGCGATGGCGCGGCCGATCCCTCGCCCGCCGCCAGTGACGACGGCGACGCGGCCGCTGAGATCGAACATCCCCTCCCGTGTCACGAACGCGCTCACCAGTTTGCCCCCTGCTTCATGACGCGTTGGGCAAGGCTCCAGCGATGCACCTCCGATGGACCGTCGTAGATGCGAAACCCTCGCACCTCCCGGAAAATGCGCTCGATCAGCGTCTCGCCTGTCACACCTTGGCCGCCCACGATTTGCACCGACCGGTCGGCGACGCGCCAGATCGCCTCCGAACAGACCACTTTTGCCATTGAGGATTCAACGCCGCCGCGTCCTCCTTGGTCCAGCACCCAAGCAGTGTGCCAGATCATCAAACGCGCGGTGCGGATATCCATCTCATTGTCGGCCAGCATGAAACCAACACCTTCGTGACTGCCGAGCCTTTGGCCGAACGCCTCGCGCCGGCGAGCGTAATTCGCTGCGATCTCATGCGCACGCTTGGCGGCGCCCAGCCAGCGCATGCAGTGCGTCAGCCGCGCCGGCGCCAGACGCACCTGGGCGTAGCGGAACCCCTCGCCGATCCGGCCGAGGACATGGGTCATCGGAATGCGCAAGTTTTTGAACCGCACCACCCCGTGGCCTCCGGCGAAGCCCTGGTCTAAGCTGTCCATATTCCGGACGAGCTCGATTCCCGGCTCGCTCATGTCCGACAAGAACATGGTCGCCTGCCCGTCCTCGCCCTTCGCCATGATAATGGCGAAGCTCGAACCGTCGGCGCCGGTGGTGAACCATTTGAGACCGTTGATAAGGTAGGAGTCGCCGTCCTTCACCGCCGTGGTGGCGAGCGCGGCCGGATCCGAGCCCGCGCCGGGAGGAGGCTCGGTCATGCAAAAGGACGAGCGGACGTCACCACGCGCCAGCGGACGCAACCAGCGTTCCTTCTGCTCATCGTTGGCCACCTGCTCCAGAAGATGCATATTGCCCTCGTCAGGCGCCGACAGGTTCATTGCCAGCGGGCCCAACACGGAGTAGCCGGCTTCCTCGAACACGATCGCACGACCGAAATGCGACAGGCCGAGCCCGCCGTATTCCGGCGCGACATGCGGCGCCATCAGTCCTGCTTCGGCGGCGAGGGCGTTCAGCTCGCTGCGGAATTCGTCAGTAGGGCCGTGCCGGCTTTGCCGCTGATCGGCCTCCAGCGGGATGATCTTGTCGCGAATGAATGCGCGCGTGCGTTCCCGAAGCTCTTTCAGCTCTGGAGGAATGGTGAAATCCATAGCGCTCTCCTTCAGAACGCGCGGCCGAGCGCGATTTCGCGCGCGAAATCCGCGATCGAGGCCCCGATAGCCGACAAAGACTTGTACCCTGGCTCGGTGGTGGTTCCGGTGCGATAGCGGTATCCGAGCTGGAGAAAGATCACGCTGAGCTTGTACATTGCTAAGACGCGGTGGAACAGGAAGTCGGACACGTCGCGTCCACTCAGCGCCGCGTAGCGCGCCATAGCGTCCTCGCGAGAGAGGAAGCCCGGCTCGAAGAACGGCCCTTGCGCCATATCGAAAAGCGCCGGCGGATCGCCAGGGCGGGTCCAGTAGCTCAGAAGCGTGGCGAAATCGAACAACGCATCGCCCCGCGTGCCCTGGTCCCAGTCCACCACCGCGACCACCGACAGGTCATGCGGATTCAGGATCATGTTGTTGAGCTTGTAGTCGTTGTGCAGCAATGCGGGCGCGCCGTCCGGCGCCAGATGCCGCTCCAGCCAAGCTCCCAACTCCGCGTGCAGGTTTTCGCTGCCCGGCTCCAGGACAATGCCGCCGCGTTTGCGCCAACCGGCGACAGTGCGGCTGAGGAACCCCTCCGGTCGACCGAGATCCCCAAGTCCGACGGCCTCTGTATCGACGGCATGGATCGCGGCCAGCGTCTCCAGCGTCACATTCGACAGCCGCGCCCCCACCTCGGGCCGGCCGGCGAGTTGCGCCGGCATGGTCTCGCGCACCACGAGGCCGGGACGGAATTCGATGATCTGGAACCTCGCGCCGATCACCTCCGCATCCTCGCAGAGATGGAGGCTTCGAGGGACAAAAGGCAGCGCATCCGGCAGCCGGCTCAGTATCCGGTGCTCGCGCGCCATGTCATGACCACCCGGCGGCAGGTCGCCGAGCGGTGGGCGCCGCAGCACGAAAGGCGCGGCGTCCACGTAAATCAGATAGTTCAGATTGGCGAGGCCGCCGGCGAACTGACGTGGAGGCGGATCGCGCTCCAGCCTCAGCCCCTGTCCGGCCAGATACGCGCGTATCGCCTCCCAGTCGAGTTGCACGCCCTCGCCGGGTGGGCGCACGTCAGCAATTGGTTGTTCGGGCACGTGACCTCACACTGATCTGCCGATTTCGAGGATCGGGCGAGTTTTTTGCTCCCAGCGCGAAACGGCACGCGCCCAAGAGAACCTGTGTGTCGACAGGCGCAGGCGCAGGTCGCCAGTTTGGAAAATCGTTTGTCGCGATACCGCGGCACCGCCGGCTTGCACTGGCTCAATACAACTTCAGTAGACAGCCGGCAGACCCCAAATGTTGTTGCCAGCGCACAACTTCGACAAGAATTAATGGACCGCAGCGTACATGATCATTTTCTCTGTCACCGCGTCGGCATCGAATTCTTCAACGATTCGCCCTTGCCTGCAGACGAGAATCCGATCCGACGTATTAAGAATTTCTGGCAGGTAGGAAGAAATCAGAATCACAGCCAGGCCTTGGTCGGCGAGCGAGCCGATCAGTTGATGGATCTCCGCGATGGCGCCGACATCGACACCGCGGGTGGGTTCATCCAGAATGACGATCTCGGGCTGTTGTACGAGACCCTTGGCGATGACGACCTTCTGCTGGTTGCCGCCGGAGAGCTCGTTGATTCGCGCCCCGCTGCCTGTCGCCCGAATGTTCAATCGCTTGCGCCACTTCTCGGCCAATTCCTTGACGCGCGAGCGTCTGACGATCACCTCTGAGTCGCTGCTCTTGGCAAGCATGTGGACCTGGATGTTCTCGGCGATCGTCATCGTTTCGAAGAAGCCTTCGAGTTTGCGGTCCTCCGTGACGTAGATGATGCCCTTTTTCATGCCCTCGCGGGGCACGCGAAAGCGAACGCGCTCGCCGTCCTTGCTGATTTCGCCGCCGTAGAACAGATTGCGTTTCAATACGCCGGCGATAACCTTGGCCGTCTCCGTTCGCCCGGACCCGATCAGGCCAAATATGCCGGTAATCTGTCCGGCGTATATGGAGAAGGAGGTGTTGCGCACCATCTTTCCCATCGAGAGGTTCTGGACGCTAAGCACCTTGCGTCCGTAAGGACGGGGAACGCGCTTCCCCTCCTGCTTGTAGAGTTCGTTCGAGAGGGTGCGACCGACCATCGAGGTGATGACTTTGTCCCGGTCGAGATTGGCGGCCAGCTCGGTCAGGATTCGCTGCCCATCCCGCAGCACCGTAATGCGATCCGAGATCGCCAGTGCTTCCTCGATTGCATGAGAAATGAAGATGATCGCAACGCCGTCTTTGCGCAGGCGGTCGACCAATGCAAAGAAATGGCTCTTCTCTTCCGGCGTCAGCGTCGCGGTCGGCTCATCGAAGATGATGATACGCGCATTGTGATGAACCGCCCTGGCAATCTCGACCATCTGCTTTTGCGCTGCACCGAGGGAGGAAACGTCGGCAGTTGGATCGACCGGGAAATTGAGGGACTGGAGAAATTGCTGCGCGGCGATGTAAAGCCCGCGTAACCGATTGTAGAGTTTTTCTTCTCCGAGATACAGGTTCTGCGCCACGGTAAGCGACGGGATCAGGCTTGTTTCCTGAAACACCATGGCGATGCCGCGTTGCAGCGCCTCGGCCGGGTTATTGAAGGAAACCGGTTGGCCGTCCAGGAACATCTCTCCCTTGGTAGGCGAGACGACACCGGAAATGATCTTCGTCAAGGTGGATTTGCCGGCGCCGTTTTCTCCTACCAAGGAGTGGATTTCCTGTCCTTTGAGCGCGAAGTCGACATCGCGAAGCGCCAATTCGCCATGATACTGCTTGGAGATGTTCTTCAGCTCCAGGATTGGGCCCGCGCTCATGACTGACCTCGCAGGTCACAGAAGAGAATTTCATTGCCGCCTTTGCTCGCAATGATCAATTGATCTTCGCTGGCCAGACAACTTGTCGTCCCGTGGCGGCTGCCATCGGCACGGCTGTGCAGGCTTCGCCTTGGCTGCAGATTTCGGTCCAAACCGATCACGAGTCCATAGGAGCGCGTCGGCGCCCAAGGTTTGAGCATGCCCATCTGGCGCACGCCGCCACCCTGCAGCGGTTCCAGAAACGATCCCCTGCTGCGCAGGCTGGGCGCGATCCAATAAGCAGGCGCAAGGCTGCTCATCATGAGGTCCCGATATTCAGGCTCGCGCATTACGAACTCGACCAGCTGATTGCGCGGCGCAAAGAGCGCCAGCCAAGCGCCGCCAACGCCATCGCCGTGCAGCCTGGCGGGATAGCCAGGCAAGTCGTTCAGCACCGCTTCCGGCGAAGATGGCCGGGTCGCATCCAGCCGCAGCAGTCTATGCTTCCAGCTTTCACTAACCAGGATGCTGTGTCCGTCGCCCAGCGGCATGATCCCGTAGGGATAGGCCAAGCCATCGGCAAGGCAAACCGACGCCTCAGTCTGCAAATCAATACGCCAGACCGATCCGCTGCTTCCACGCTCCAAAAGATCTCGCTGCCAGTCTATATGAGCATATCGCGCTGATCCGACGCATACGGCCAAATGTTCCGCGCCCAGGAAGGTCACCGCTGTGGGATTCCGGACCTTGCCAGCTTCGGCAAGGCTGATCCGGCGTCCATCGTGGCGGCCACCTTCGATCAAGATGTCGCCGTCGGCGAACGCCACCGCCAATGCCGCCGCGTCGGCGGCGATCGCCGTGATCTCGTTTTCATACGTTCGATGGAGCACCGCCTGCACGCCGGCGTCCGCTCGCTGGATCGAAAACAGGCCCTTGCCGCTCGAAACAAGAAGTATCCCGTTCCAAACGCAGAGGTCGTCGGGAGCTTGGATGGCGAATCCGGTTTTGCACGTATCGAGCGCACGGTTTGGCTTGAGCGCGCCGTCCATGGGCGGTACAGCCAGCGCTGCGTCGCCTGATCCGATGAAATTATCCACTTTACTACGAAGCCACGGCATCATGCGGTGACACCCCAGTAACTGTCATGTGATGTCCAGGCGGGGTTCGCATCCCTCAGCCGGTAGCGGCCGATACGGTTGTTCGTTATGCCCGAGAGAAACAGGCTTCCCTTATGCTCACGCATCGAGGTGATCATCGGGTGGTTCTCACCGCTCTCGTCCCAGAGAACGTCGATGACCTCTCCTTTTTCGGTGATCTTGATGACGCAGCCCCGGTTGATGTTCGGATAGAGCCATTGGTCGTGCGGAAGACGACGCGCCATCCGCTTGCGGAATCCCGGCATCCGTAGCGCCAGGTCCAGAGCGGGCGAGCGCATGCCCAACATCGCGATCCAGTAGCTGCCGTCCGACGCCCGGTTGATATTGTCCGGATAGCCGGGAAGATTTTCGAGAACACGCTCGAGCTTCCCCGTGTTTGGACCTGAGATCCAGTAGCGGCTAATACGGCAGCCCCAGCTTTCGCAAAACAGGATCGACTGGCCGTCATGCGCGGTCACGACCCCGTTCGCAAAGACAAGATTGCGCAGCACCGTATGGGTTTTCCGGGTTTTCGGGTCGTAACAAATAATGCGCCCGTTACCGCGGCTTTCAAGCGCATCGACCGGCCAATCATGCGCATCGTACCGAACGGTCGCCTCGCTGAAAAAGATGCGCCCGTCGGGCGCAATATCGAGGTCGTCGGCGATACGCAGTCGAGAATCATCGATGATCGACCAGAAGCTGCGATTGGTCTCGTCAGTAACTTTCGTAACAGCACGATCCGGTGAAACCTTATAAAGCCCCATCCCCGCGACGCAGATGAAGATGTTGTCGTCCTTGTCGCAAGCCAGCCCGGCAGGCATACCGCCAATATGGGCGAACACTTGCTGGCGACGATAGTCCGGCGCATCGAAGCGCACCAGATCTCCCCGCCGGTCGCCGCAATACAGATTGTCGTTGCTATCGAAGATCACGTCTTCCGGGTGCTCGATCGTGCCGAGCCCGATCAGTTCGACGTCGCCGAGCCGGTTGTTGATCGCATAGGGCGAGATCGAACCCTTGGTCGTATCGGGAAGCGCGCCCAACTCGAAAAAGGTGGGCGAGACATAGACGCGCGAAAGAAGCTTGTGTCGATGCTTGAGCCAGCGGATATCCGTGAATACCGCCAGAAAGAGAACCGCGCCCAACACCATGGAGCCGCCGCCGCTATGCAGCCCCACGCGCACGACGCCATTTGTCACGAGCATGATTGTGACGGTCCCGATGATGGCCTTCGCGATGGATCCCCGTCCGCCGCCAAGACTGTTGCCGCCAAGCACAGCGGCGGCAATCGCGACAACCTCGAGACCTAACCCCACCTCGGAGCCGGCACTGTTGGAGCGAGCGGCATAGAGGATGCCAGCAAGGCCGCAGAGAAGGCCGGAAAGCACGTAGGTGCCGCATATCGTCCCGCGGACGGGGAGCCCGACATTGTGGGCGGACCGCCTGGAACCGCCGACCGCCAATATTCGCCATCCGGGCCGTGTACGGCTCAGCACCACATGGAGGGCGATAGCGACGACACCGTAAAGGACGAGGCTGAAAGGCAATTCGAATATGTCGCCGTCGCCGATGAAGTCCCAAACTGGGGAGTCGAAATTGGCTGCCGAGACCGGTTGCGCGTAATTCAGGAGCAACATGTCGACCACGGCGCGAACGATGATCAGAGTAACCAGTGTGGTCAGGAACGCCCGCAGACGCAGATAGCCGACGAGAATTCCGTTGATCAGCCCGATGCATCCCGTCACCAACAGGGTAGCTGGGATCGCTGCATAGAGCGGCCACGCGAAAATGTTCAAAAGAACAAGCATCGTGATATTGGCGAGACCGAAGATCGACCCGACGCTGAGATCGATGCCTCCGCTGAGGATGGTCACCGTCATAGCCAGCACCACCAGCCCGGTTTCACCGAGCTGGCGTGTGCTGTCAATAAGGTTGCTCACTAGGAAGAAGTTCGGAATGAGCGACCCGAAAATGGCCAGGACGACGAGCAGCCAGATCACCGCTGGAACGTTGTCGATCCAGCGCTTCGAGAGCGCCTCGCCGACCAAATGGTCGGGAAAGTACCGGTATCTCAGTTTGGTCAGCGTAACAGACGACATAGCACCACGCACCTTCCGGATACCACGCACCTTCCCGGCCGGTAGCGATTACTGTGCTTGGGTCTTGGCGTCGTCTATATTCCAGCAAATCCCTGTCTTGTTGTTTTCCTTGGTTATGACCTGCAGGGGCGTGTAGAGCGTCGCATTCATGGTGCCAGCCTTCTGCTTGGACTGCAGCAGCATTTGCATTAGGTCGACAATATCCCGGCCCTGCACGCGAGCGTCGGACTTGACATAGGCACTGTAGGCGCCTTTGCCGACATTGTCACAGGAGATTTGGGCGCCGCCGCCGCCGGTGACCAGGAACACCTTTCCGGTCTTGCCCGCCTGGTTCACAGCCGCGGCCGTCCCGACGTCCATGCCGTCCCAGAAACCAATAATGCCGCACAGATCCGGGCTCTGCAGGAGGACGGTTTCCGTGATCGCCCGCGCCTTGTTTGCGTCCCAACCCGCGTCCTGGTTGGAGACCACTTTGATTTCGGGATGTTTGCCAAACACGCTGTCGATACCGCGCATCATGTAGGAGGACGCCGCGTCCGTCAACGGGCCCTGGACGATCGAGACCTTGCCGGACGTGCCGGCGCCGCACGCCTTCACGACCAGATTGGCTTCGAGTTCGCCTTGACTCACAAAATCCGTACCGACGAACCCATCCGTCGTGACGACCGATCCAGTATTCAACTGAATCACGTAGATCCCGGCCGCGACGGCTTTCTTCTGCAGCCGGGCATAAGAGTTCAGGTCCGGGTTGTGAACGACCAGAACATCGGGATGATCGGCGATCAGCGCGGTCAACGCCTGAACGCCGGCGTCAACATTCCAGTTTGGATCGCGGATCTCGAACTTCATACCGAGATGTTCGGCGCTGTTTTTGACGTAGGCGCCCCAAACCTCCGTTACGTCGAGACCCATCGCCTCCGGCAGGTAGGCGACGGTTTTCCCCTTCATCAGATCGTAGGACATACGTTGCGGATCGACCGCGCCGTTGGACTGCCCAAATGACAGTTGCAGGCCAGCTAGCGACATGGTGGCCGCTAAGACGAGAGTTGTAAGGCGCATTTCCATTTCCTCCGGTTTTGTTGGTGTCAAGTTTTCCCAATAGAGCGGTCGGCTAGATGTCGCCCTGCTGGTCGGTCTGTTCGTCACGTGGGTTGACAATGCTGTCGGCGATAATGGCTGAAAGCAGGAGCAGGCTCTTCATCACGTTTTGCGTCGTATACTGAAAGTCCAAAATCGTCATGCCGTTCTGCAACGTGCCGATCAGAAGGGTTCCCACGAACACGTTACGCACATTGCCCCGGCCGCCGCTCAATCCGACGCCGCCCACCACGACGACGAGGATCACATCGTAGATCAAGGTCGAATTGACCACGCGTGTGCTCATGCTTGAGACGGTGAGAGCTGTGATGAGGCCGGCGAGAAAAGCGATTGCCCCCGCCGCAGCATATTGCAGCACCTGCACCTTGCGGACCGGAACACCCGCTATACTCGCCGCGCGTGGATTGTCGCCAATAGCGTAGATGAACTGGCCTGGCTTGGTATAGCGGAGAAATAGAAAGATGATGAGGCCCAACAGCGCGGTAGCCAGGATCGACACCGGGATGCCGACAACTGTCGCGGAGCCGAGATCGCCCAGCCAGCCAAAATTAGCCGGCAGAGGGACGACATCCACCGGGATCAGCTGGAATCGGCCAAAGCCGTAGACGAATGTGCCGACCGCGAGCGTTGCGAAAAGCGGTAGCATATCCGAATAGGCGACAAAGACGCCAATGAACAGGCCGACGGCCACTGCCAATCCGAACCCAAGAGCAAGGGCTACGGAAACGCTGTAGCCGTTCTGCACGAGACTAAGCGTCCATGCGGTCGAAATAGCCATATTTGCGACGAGGGAGAGATCGATTCCGCGCCCAATCACGACGATGACCATGGCGACGCCGAGCATGCCGAGTACAGCGACACTGCGCAGGAGCGCGATCAGATTGTTGGCAGACAGGAAGCCCGGCAACGTAAGCGCAAATACGACGAACATAACAGCGGTCAGCGCAAGGATGACCTGTTCCTGCGTCATGTTCTTCGTCATGAAACAGCAACCTTCACTTGGTCCCGAACCGGCAATCTGAGAATGGAAATACTCGCTCAACCATTGCCTCCCGCGCGCATGCGTCGTGCGACAGCTTGAGCAATAAGAAAGCGCCCTTGGGATTGGTAATTGCTCACGTCCGATTTGAGGCCTGTCGCGAGCGGACGCGGTTAGGGTGCGAATTTTTTCATTGCGGCCGAGGCGCGAATATGAGTCAACCTATGGATGACTCCGCCGCCTGATTTG
>JBEKLU010000031.1:0-42908 GCA_050010035.1 Roseiarcus sp. | reverse complement strand
TCAAGACTCGGTCCCCGAGCATTTTTCGCCGCGGCGATCATTCCTGGAGGTCCATCGCGACGCCAACAAGGGCGGGAACTCGAATTTTGGGGCACGCCGTTAACCTGAAATCCGTGCCGTGGGCCGAGGCCGGATCAGGCTTGGCCTGTGCAACGCGACTGTGTAGGTTGCCCGGCGCGGCGCGGCGCGATCGAGGGCGGTTAGCTCAGTTGGTAGAGCATCTCGTTTACACCGAGAGGGTCGGCGGTTCGAGCCCGTCACCGCCCACCAGCCGGCGTCGAAACCGGGCGGTCCTCGCAGCCGCGGCGCGGCGCTGGCTGCGGGTTGTCGCGACGCTCGCGTTGGCGGCGGCGAGCGCGGCCGCGGCGCGGGCCGATCAAGCGCCGATGACGTTCCGCGCGGTGATTCTGGACGCGCCGTCGTGCGGCTCGAAATGCCCCGAAGTCGTCGTCGCCGACGGCGTGATCGAAGAGAGCACGCCGCAGGCGTTCGTCGATTTCGCCAGAGAGGCTTCCCTTTCGCAAAAGCTGCGAAGCGTCATTTTCATCAATTCGCCCGGCGGCAACGTCGTCGCTTCGATGGATCTGGGAAAAGCGTTCCGGCGCGTGCGTGTGGCCGCCATCGTCGCGGGATTCGCCACGCGGGACGGACGCTCCGGCCCGGTCGCCGGACAATGCCTGTCCGCCTGCGTCTATGCGCTGATGGGGGCCTACCGGCGCGTCGTGCCGAGCGCGAGCCGCGTCGGCCTGCATCGCATGTCGATCGTCGAGCCCGAGGCGGGCCAAACGCGCGGCGTCGCGAATGTCGAGTCCGGCTTGGCCGACCCCCATCTCGTCGCGATGCTGGCCAAATACGCGGCGGGCATGGGCGTCGACCCGGCGCTCGTCTGGCGCGCCGAATCGCTCGCGCCCGGCATCCTCCATATCTTGAGCCCGCAGGAGATCGCGCGCTGGCGCCTGGGCTCGAGCCGATTGTGAGGGCGGCGCGCATCGATTCGCCCCCGCGCCAGGTCGCGCCGCGTTGCGCGCCCTTGACTTGCGCGGCGCTGTGTCTTATCCGCTCGACGCCCTTATTGGGGGAGTAGCTCAGTTGGTTAGAGCGCCGGCCTGTCACGCCGGAGGTCGCGGGTTCAAGTCCCGTCTCTCTCGCCATTCTCGCCCCAGCCAAATTTACCGCAATCTATTTGGTCAATGCGCTGGCTCACTCCCAGACGTGACATTATTGCGCATAAGGTTTGATCGCCCGAGAGGGGTTTCGTCCTTGCGCGCTACGCTGCACTGCGATAGGGCTGCGCCGGTTCGCTTCGCGTTTCCGGCGCCTCGATCATTCGGCGCGGCGCGAGCGGCCCGGCGGCTCGCCGCCGACAGCAAAAGTCCAGCGGAGGCTCCGTGCCGAGTCTGATCACCGACTACCTGCCGCTCGTCGTCTTCATCGCGCTCTCCGGGCTCATCGGCGGCGCGTTGCTGATCATGCCGTTCATCATCGCCTACAGGAACCCCGACCCGGAGAAGCTGTCGGCTTACGAATGCGGCTTCAATCCGTTCGACGACGCGCGCATGAAGTTCGACGTGCGCTTTTATCTCGTGGCGCTGCTGTTCATCATCTTCGATCTCGAAGTCGCGTTTCTGTTTCCCTGGGCGGCGGCCTTCCACGACGTCGGCGTATTCGGTTTCTGGTCGGTGCTGCTGTTCCTGGCGGTGCTGACCATCGGTTTCGTCTACGAGTGGAACAAGGGAGCGTTGGAATGGGACTGATCGGCGGCCCTGTCGTCGCTCCGGCGCCGCGCGGCATCCTCGATCCCGCGACCGGCAAGCCGGTCGGCGCCGACAATCCGTTTTTCGGCGCGATGAGCGATCGTCTCGCCGACAAGGGCTTTCTCGTCACGACGACCGACGACCTCATCCAGTGGGCGCGCACCGGCTCGCTGATGTGGATGACCTTCGGGCTCGCCTGCTGCGCGGTCGAGATGATGCACATCGTCACGCCGCGCTACGACAGCGACCGCTTCGGCTACGTGCCGCGCGCCAGCCCGCGCCAGTCCGACGTCATAATGGTGGCGGGCACGCTGACCAACAAGATGGCGCCGGCGATGCGCAAGGTCTACGACCAGATGCCCGAGCCGCGCTACGTCATCTCGATGGGCTCGTGCGCCAACGGCGGCGGCTACTACCATTATTCCTATTCGGTGGTGCGCGGCTGCGACCGAATCGTGCCCGTCGACATCTACGTTCCCGGCTGCCCGCCGACCGCCGAGGCGCTGCTCTACGGCGTGCTGCTGCTGCAAAAGAAGATCCGGCGCACCGGAACGATCGAGAGGTGATCGCCGTCGCCCGCTTGGGGGAGCGGGCGAAGGCGAGGCGCACGCTGGAGGAGGCGTCGCGGCAGGGCGTCGAGGCGTTGCGTCCGGGAGGACGGGCTTCGGCGCCGGAGGGGGTTCGTTAGTCGCGAGGGCCCTCGCCGCAACCCTGTCCCGCGCTCGGGGCAGGGGTCGCGACGCATGGGGTGTTGAGAATCCATGGACGAAACGTTGAAATCCATCGGCGACAAGGCGGCCGCGGCGTTTCCGAGCGCCGTCCAGAACGTCCGCCACGCCTTCGGCGAATTAACGCTGACGGTCGAGGCCGCCCGCATCCTCGAGGTGCTGACGTTCCTGCGCGACGATCCCGGCTGTCAGTTCGTCTGCGTCATCGACGTCAGCGGCGCCGACTATCCCAGCCGCGACAAGCGCTTCGACGTCGTCTATCACCTGCTTTCGCCCAAGCTCGATCGGCGCATCCGCGTCAAGGTGGAGACCGACGAGGCGACGCCGGTTCCATCGGCGACATCCGTCTATCCCGGCGCCAATTGGTACGAGCGCGAGGCCTACGACCTCTTCGGCGTCCTGTTCGACGGCCATCCCGACCTGCGCCGCATCCTGACCGACTACGGGTTCGACGGGCATCCGCTGCGCAAGGATTTCCCGATGACCGGCTTCGTCGAGGTCCGCTACGACGACCAGGAAAAACGCGTTCGCTACGAGCCGGTGCGGCTCGATCAGGAATTCCGCCAGTTCGATTTCCTGAGCCCCTGGGAGGGCGCGCCGCTGCCGGGGGACGAGAAGGCGAAGTAGGGAAGGCAGTGGGCAGTAGGCAGTGGGCAGTGAGTTTTCGGTGAGCGAGGTCAGGTCGTATCGGGATCTCAAGGTCTGGCAGGATGCGATGACGCTCGTAGAAGGGTGCTATCGCTTCGCGAAGGGATTGCCGAAGGAAGAGACCTACGGCTTGTCGTCGCAAATTCGTCGGGCTTCCGTTTCCGTGCCGGCGAATATCGCGGAAGGGTATGGGCGGGACAGTTCGGGTTCGTATGTGAGCTTCTTGAAGATCGCGCAGGGGTCGTTGAAAGAGTTGGAGACGCACTTGATTTTGACGCAGCGGCTAGAGCTCGGCAGTTTCGAAAATGCGAATCAGTTGCTGTCGCATGCGGACTCGCTTGGGCGCATGTTGCGCGCGCTCATGCGTCGAATCGAAGAATCGGTCGAGCGATAAAATGAAAAAGCCTCCCCACATTCGGCGCACTGCCTACTGCCTACTGCCTACTGCCTTCGCGCAGCCGGCCCCGCACCCCGGACCGCTTCCATGACCGAGCCGAACCACCTCCGCAACTTCTCCATCAACTTTGGTCCGCAGCATCCGGCGGCGCACGGCGTGCTGCGTATGGTGCTGGAGCTCGACGGCGAGGTCGTCGAACGCGTCGACCCGCACATCGGCCTCCTGCATCGCGGCACCGAGAAGCTGATGGAGGCGCGCACCTACCTGCAGAACGTGCCCTATCTCGATCGCCTCGACTACGTCGCGCCGATAAACCAGGAGCACGCCTTCGTCCTGGCGATCGAGCGCCTGCTCGGCGTCACCGTGCCGCGCCGCGGCCAGCTCATCCGCGTGCTCTACAGCGAGATCGGCCGCCTCCTGTCGCACATGGCGAGCGTCAACTTCTTCGCCAACGACATCGGCGCGATGACGCCGATTCTGTGGGGGTTCGAGGAACGCGAGAAGATGCTCGCCTTCTACGAGCGGGCGAGCGGCGCGCGCTTCCACGCCGCCTATTTCCGCCCCGGCGGCGTCCATCAGGACATCCCGGCCAAGCTCGTCGACGACATCTACGCCTTCTGCGATCCGTTTCTCAAGGTCTGCGACGACATCGATACGCTGCTCATCGACAACCGCATCTTCAAGCAGCGCCTGGTCGACATCGGCGTCGTCAAGCTCGAGGACGCCTGGGCGTGGGGGTTCTCCGGCGTCATGGTGCGCGCCTCGGGCGCGCCGTGGGACCTGCGCCGCTCGCAGCCCTACGAGTGCTACGAGGAGATGGATTTCGACGTTCCCGTCGGCAAGAACGGCGACTGCTATGACCGCTACCTCATCCGCATGGAGGAGATGCGCCAGGCCGTCCGCATCATCAAGCAGTGCTGCGAGAAGCTGAACTCGGCGGGCGGCGAGGGGCCGGTCTCGACCGACGACCGCAAGGTCGCGCCGCCGAAGCGCAGCGAGATGAAGAGCTCGATGGAGGCGCTGATCCAGCATTTCAAGCTCTACACCGAGGGCTTCAAGGTCCCCCCCGGCGAGGTCTACGCGGCGGTCGAGGCGCCGAAGGGCGAGTTCGGCGTCTATCTCGTCTCCGATGGCACCAACAAGCCGTATCGCGTCAAGCTGCGCGCGCCGGGGTTCGCCCACCTGCAGGCGATGGATTTTCTCTGCCGCAAGACCATGCTGGCCGACGTCACCGCGATCCTCGGCTCGCTCGACATCGTGTTCGGCGAGGTCGACCGATGAGCGTCGTCGCATCGCTCAAGCGCCGCGCCGGCTTCCTCGCCGCCGGGTTTCTTTCCTTTCTCGCGGCGCTGGGACTGATGCGCTGGTCGGGCGGGGAGCCGCTGGTCCAGCCTTCGGCCGATCTCGGCCTCGTCATCGGATTCGTCTTCGTCGCCGCGTTTTTCGTCATCAACGACGCGCGCGGCCGGCGCGGGAGCCGGGCGCGATGAGCGCCCGCGGCCTCGCCTTCGCGTCGGCCAAGAAACTGGGGTCTTAGCTCAATGTCCGTTCGCCGTCTTGCCGAGGTCCAGCCCGAGAGCTTCGAGTTCACGCCGGAAAATCGCGCGTGGGCCGACAAAGAGATCGCCAAGTATCCCCCGGGGCGGCAGGCCTCGGCGATCATTTCGCTGCTGTGGCGCGCTCAGGAGCAGAGCGGCTATTGGCTGCCGAGGGCGGCGATCGAGAAGGTCGCCGACATTCTCTCCATGCCCTATATCCGCGCCCTCGAGGTCGCGACCTTCTACACGATGTTCAATCTCGAGCCGGTCGGGCGCCACCACGTGCAGCTCTGCGGCACGACGCCCTGCCAGTTGCGCGGCGCCGACGAACTGAAGAAGGTCTGCAAGAACCGCATCGGCGCGGAAAGACAGGTCAGCGCCGACGGGGCGTTGTCCTGGGTCGAGGTCGAGTGCCTGGGCGCCTGCTGCAACGCGCCGATGACGCAGATCAACGACGACTATTACGAAGACCTGACGCCGGAGAATTTCGCCGCGCTCATCGACGACCTCGTCGCCGGACGGCCGGTGAAGACCGGCTCGCAGACGGGGCGCGCCTCCTCCGAGCCCGAGGGCGGACCGCTCACCGCGCTGACGACGCTCTACGGCGTCGACGGCAGGAGCGGGCCGGCTTCGGCGCCGGCGGAGGGACCCAGCGCGATGGCCGCCGCCGCCGCGCAAGCGCCGGCCAAAGAGTGAAGACGGGAAATCACAGCGATGCTTGAAGACAAGGACCGCATCTTCACCAATCTCTACGGCTTCGGCGACCGCGGCCTGAAAGGCGCGCGCGCCCGCGGCAATTGGGACGGGACGAAGGCGCTCATCGACAAGGGCCGCGACTGGATCGTCGGCGAGATGAAATCTTCGGGCCTGCGCGGCCGCGGCGGGGCGGGCTTCCCGACAGGCCTCAAGTGGTCGTTCATGCCCAAGGTCGTCGACCCCAAGCGGCCGCATTATCTCGTCGTCAACGCCGACGAATCGGAGCCGGGCACCTGCAAGGATCGCGAAATCCTGCGCAACGATCCGCACGTACTGGTCGAGGGCTGCCTGCTCGCCGCCTTCGCCATGGCCGCCAACGCCGCCTACATCTACGTGCGCGGCGAATACATCCTCGAGCGCAAGCGCCTGCAGGCGGCGATCGACGAGGCCTACGAGGCCAAGCTGATCGGCAAGGACAACGTCCACGGTTGGCCGCTGGATATCACCGTCCATCACGGCGCCGGCGCCTATATCTGCGGCGAAGAGATGGCGATGCTCGAGTCGCTCGAGGGCAAGAAGGGCATGCCGCGCATGAAGCCGCCGTTCCCGGCCAACGTCGGGCTCTACGGCTGCCCGACGACGGTCAACAACGTCGAGTCGATCGCGGTGGCGCCGTCGATTCTCAAGCGCGGCGCATCGTGGTTCACCAGCTTCGGCGCGCCCAACAATTCGGGCACCAAAGTGTTCTGCATCTCCGGCCACGTCAACAAGCCGTGCAACGTCGAGGAGGCGATGTCGATCCCGTTCCGCGAGCTGATCGACAAGCATTGCGGCGGCGTGCGCGGCGGCTGGGACAACCTGCTCGCGGTCATCCCCGGCGGCTCGTCGGTGCGCATGGTTCCGGCCGCGCAGATCATCGACTGCCCGATGGACTTCGATTCGCTGGGCAAGCTGCGCTCCGGGCTCGGCACCGCGGCGGTCATCGTTATGGACAAGTCGACCGATATCATCGCTGCGATCGCGCGGCTGGCGTACTTCTACAAGCACGAGAGCTGCGGCCAGTGCACGCCGTGCCGCGAGGGCACGGGGTGGATGTGGCGGGTGCTGACGCGCATGGCCGAGGGCAGGGCGCAGAAGAAGGAAATCGACATGCTGCTCGACGTCACCAAGCAGGTCGAGGGCCACACCATCTGCGCGCTCGGCGACGCCGCGGCCTGGCCGATCCAGGGCCTGATCGCGCATTTCCGGCCCGAGATCGAGAAGCGCATCGACCAATACGCGGCCAATCCGCACGGCGAGACGTTGCGCGCGGCGGCGGAGTGAGAGATGGAAATGATCGTTTCGAAGGCCCTGTCGGCGCCGAGAAGCGCACCCCCTTCCCCCCTCGCGGGGGAAGGTGTCTTCGCGTTAGCGATGACGGATGAGGGGGGTCGCGCACAGCGCGACGGCTTTGAAGCGCTAGCCATATGCGCAGCGCTCTCGAAATGTTCGCCGTTCTCCGGCGTTTCGCCTGGCCTCAAGCCGTCGCGCTCCGCGCGACCCCCCTCATCCGGTCGGCTCCGCCGACCACCTTCCCCCGCAAGGGGGGAAGGGGCGCATTCGCGGTTGGGCTTTGCGCTGACGGCAAGCGACATCCGCTGGGAGCGCCGTCTCCGCGAGGCAAACGGAACGACCCCATGAGCAAGATCATCATCGACGGCCGGGAAGTCGACGTTCCCCCCGAATATTCGCTCCTCCAGGCGTGCGAAGCGGCCGGCGCCGAGGTGCCGCGCTTCTGCTTCCACGAGCGCCTGTCGGTCGCCGGCAATTGCCGCATGTGCCTGGTCGAGGTGAAGGGCGGGCCGCCCAAGCCGACGGCGTCCTGCGCGATGGCGGTCAAGGACCTGCGTCCCGGCCCGAACGGCGAGCCGCCGGTCGTCGAGACCAATTCGCCGATGGTGCGCAAGGCGCGCGCCGGGGTGATGGAGTTCCTGCTCATCAACCATCCCCTCGACTGCCCGATCTGCGACCAGGGCGGCGAATGCGACCTGCAGGACCAGGCGATGGGTTACGGCGTCGACGCCTCGCGCTACGCCGAGAACAAGCGCGCCGTCGAGAACAAATACATCGGCGCGCTGGTCAAGACGTCGATGAACCGCTGCATCCATTGCACGCGCTGCATTCGCTTCAGCACGGAAGTGGCGGGCGTCTCCGAACTCGGCGCGATCGGGCGCGGCGAGGACATGGAGATCACGACCTATCTCGAACGCGCGCTCACCTCCGAGCTGCAGGGCAACGTCGTCGACCTCTGCCCGGTCGGCGCGCTGACCTCCAAGCCGACCGAGTTCCATGCCCGGCCGTGGGAATACGCCAAGACCGAGATGGTCGACGTGATGGACGCGCTGGGAAGCGCGATCCGCGTCGATTCGCGCGGGCGCGAGGTGGTGCGCATCCTGCCGCGCGTCAACGAAGCGATCAACGAAGAGTGGATTTCCGACAAGACGCGCCACATCGTCGACGGCCTGAAGACGCAGCGGCTCGATCGCCCCTATGTGCGCGTCGAGGGCAAGCTGAAGCCGGCGACCTGGGCCCAGGCCTTCGCTGCCGTCGCCGCCAAAGCGAAGAAGACGAGCGCCCCGCGCATCGGCGCGATCGCGGGCGATCTGGCGAGCGTCGAGGAGATGTTCGCGCTCAAGGGCCTGATGGACAAGCTCGGCGTCGTCAATATCGACTGCCGCCAGGACGGCTCGAAGCTCGATCCGAAGTTCGGCCGCGCCTCCTATCTCTTCAACTCGACGATCGCCGGCATCGAGGAGGCCGACGCGATCATGATCATCGGCGCCAATCCGCGTCGCGAGGCGCCGGTGCTCAACGCGCGCATCCGCAAGCGCTGGCTCAAGGGCGATTGCCTCGTCGGCGTCATCGGCGAGAAGGCCGATCTCACTTACGATTACACTTACCTCGGCGCCGGCCCCGACTCGCTTGCCGCCTTCGCCGAGCATCCGCCCGCCGCCAAGACGAAGCCGATGTTCATTCTCGGCGCCGGCGCGTTGGCGCGCCCGGACGGCGCGGCGGTGCTCAGCCTGGCGGCCAAGGCGGCGGTTTCGCTCGGCCTCGTCAAGGACGGCTGGAACGGCTTCAATATATTGCACAGCGCGGCTTCGCGCGTCGGCGGCCTCGATCTCGGCCTCGTGCCGGGGCAGGGCGGGCTCGACGCGCTCGCGATGGCCAAGGCCGGGGCGTTGGACCTCGTCTTCAATCTCGGCGCCGACGAGATCGACATCGAGCCCGGCGCATTCGTCGTCTACGTCGGCACGCACGGCGACAAGGGCGCGCATCGCGCCGACGTCATTCTGCCCGGCGCCGCCTACACGGAGAAGACGGGAACCTACGTCAACACCGAGGGGCGCCCGCAGTTCGCCGAGCGCGCCGTCTTCCCGCCCGGCGAGGCGCGCGAGGACTGGGCGATCCTGCGCGCTCTGTCCGACGCCCTCGGCGCCAAGCTGCCCTACGATTCGCTGGGCGCCCTTCGCGCCGCGCTCGCGCTCGCCCATCCGGGTCTCGCCAAGCTCGACGAGATCGCGCCGGCCGACGCGGGGGCGCTCAGCGCGCTGGCGGGCCTCGGCGGCGCGCTCGATCGCGCGCCGTTCGTCTCCTGCGTCTCCGACTTTTATTTCACCAACCCGATCGCGCGCGCTTCCCGCGTCATGGCCGAATGTTCGGCCCTGGCGAAGGGCGAGTTGCGGCAGGCGGCGGAATAGGACGAACGATGAGCACCGCCACTCCCTCTCGCCCCGCGCAATCCAACTGGCTCGCCATTGCAGCGGCCGTGGTCCTGCTGGCGGTCGCCGTGGTCGTCGTCGCTGCGGTCTACGCCTTCTTCGCCTACGGCTGGGCGTCCGCGGTCGGCGCGTGGATGTACTCTTCGGCGCTCGGCGCCTTCGTGCGCTACGTGCTCGAGAGTCTGTTGCTGCTGGTCTGCATCCTCCTCGCGACGGCGGTGCTCATTTACGGCGAGCGCAAGATCTGGGGCGCCATCCACTTAAGGCGCGGACCCAACGTCGTCGGCCCCTGGGGGGTGCTGCAGCCCTTCGCCGACTTCTTCAAGTTCATCTTCAAGGAGCCGATCATCCCGGCGATGGCCAACAAGGGCGTGTTCGTCATCGCGCCCCTGGTCTCGGTGACGCTGGCGCTCGCCGCCTGGGCGGTCATTCCCCTCAACGCAGGCTGGGTGATCGCCAACATCAACGTCGGCGTGCTCTATCTCTTCGCGGTCTCCTCGCTCGGCGTCTACGGCATCATCATGGCGGGCTGGGCGTCGAATTCGAAATACCCGCTGCTCGCCTCGCTGCGCGCCGCGGCGCAGATGGTGTCCTACGAGGTCTCCATCGGCTTCGTCATCGTCACCGTGCTCTTGTGCGCGGGCTCGCTCAACTTGAGCGACATCGTGCGCGCGCAGGAGTCGAGGTTCGGGTTCCTGGGCTGGTACTGGTTGCCGCTGCTGCCGATGTTCGTCATCTTCTTCGTCTCGGCGCTGGCGGAGACGAACCGGCCGCCGTTCGATCTCGCCGAGGCCGAGTCGGAGCTGGTCGCGGGATACCAGGTCGAATACTCCGGCTCGCTGTTTCTGCTGATCTACCTGACCGAGCTGGTAGCGATCTTAGGGATGTCGTCGATCATGACGGTGCTGTTCCTCGGCGGCTGGCTGTCGCCGCTGCCCTTCGCGCCGTTCACCTGGGTTCCCGGCGTCATCTGGTTCCTGATCAAGATGTGGACGGTCGCGTTCATGTTCACCTTCGTCAAGGCGTTCGTGCCGCGCTACCGTTACGATCAGCTCATGCGGCTGGGCTGGAAGGTGTTCCTGCCGATCTCCTTGTTCATGGTGGTGGTGGTGGCGGGCGTGCTCGAAGCGACGGGCGGGGGAGCGCATCACTAATGGGGCGGCTCATCGTGAGGACTTTTCCATGGCGCTGAGACTCGATCAGGCCGCGCGATCGCTCTTCCTCAAAGAGTTCGTTATCGCGTTGGCGCTTTGCGTGCGCTACATCTTCCAGCCGAAGGTGACGCTGAACTATCCCAACGAGAAGGGGCCGCTCAGCCCGCGCTTTCGCGGCGAGCACGCGCTGCGCCGCTATCCCAACGGCGAGGAGCGCTGCATCGCCTGCAAGCTGTGCGAGGCGATCTGCCCGGCGCAGGCCATCACCATCGAGGCCGGGCCGCGCCGCAACGACGGCACGCGCCGCACCACCCGCTACGACATCGACATGACCAAGTGCATCTACTGCGGCCTGTGCCAAGAGGCCTGCCCGGTCGATGCGATCGTCGAGGGGCCGAATTTCGAATACGCGGTCGAGACGCGCGAGGAATTGTTCTACGACAAGGATCGGTTGCTGGATAACGGGGCGCGCTGGGAGCGCGAGATCGCGCGCAACATCGCGATGGACGCGCCGTATCGGTGAGCGCGCGCCCCCTCTCCCGCTTGCGGGAGAGGGTTGGGGTGAGGGTTTTTCAACGAGACCCCTCATCCGTCCGCTTCGCGGCCACCTTCTCCCGCAAGCGGGAGAAGGGTTTTAGGTTCCCTCTTCCGCTCGCGGGAGTGGGTCGGGGTGAGGGCAAGGAACAAGACCATGCAGGCCGACGCGATTTTCTTCTGGCTGTTCTCCGTCGTGCTGATCGTTTCGGCGCTGGCGGTGATCACGGCGCGCAATCCCGTGCATTCCGTGCTGTTCCTGATTCTCGCCTTCGTCAACGCCGCCGGCCTGTTCCTGCTGATGGGCGCCGAGTTCCTCGGCATGATCCTGATCATCGTCTACGTCGGCGCGGTGGCGGTGCTGTTCCTGTTCGTGGTCATGCTGCTCGACGTCGATTTCGCCGAATTGAAGCAGGGCTTCGTGCGCTACCTGCCGATCGGCGCGCTGATCGCGGTGTGCGTCGCCTTGGAGCTGGGCTACGTCGCGGTCGGTTGGACGCGTTCGCCCGACGCCGCCGCGGCGACCGCGCCGTCGGGCACGGTGTCGAACACCGTGGCGCTCGGCCGCGTCATCTACACCCAGTACGTCTACTTCTTCCAAGCGGCGGGAATGATCCTGCTGACGGCGATGATCGGCGCGATCGTCCTGACCTTGCGCCACAAGGTCGGCGTCAAGCGGCAGAACATCGACGACCAGGTCGCGCGCGGGCCCGCCACGGCGATCGAACTGCGCAAAGTCCCCTCGCGCGTCGGCATCTGAAGGATCCGCCCCATGGCAATCGGCCTCACCCACTATCTGACGCTCGCGGCGATCCTGTTCACCATCGGCGTCGCCGGCATCATCCTCAATCACAAGAACATCATCGTCATCCTGATGTCGGTCGAGCTGATCCTGCTCTCGGTCAACATCAACCTGGTGGCGTTCTCCACCCACACGGGCGACCTGACCGGCCAGGTCTACGCGCTGTTCGTTCTGACGGTCGCGGCGGCGGAATCGGCGATCGGGCTCGCCGTTCTGGTCGCCTATTATCGCAACCGCGGTTCGATCGCGGTCGAAGACATCAACGCGCTCAAGGGCTGAGGACGCATGTACGACCTGATCGTCTTCCTTCCGCTTCTCGGCTTCCTGATCGCCGGCCTCTTGGGGCCGCTGATCGGCGCGCGCGCTTCGGAACTCGTCACCACGATCCTGCTCGGGGTCAGCTTCGTGCTCTCCTGGATCGCCTTCTTCTCCGTCGGCGCCGGCCACGAGGAGCAGGCGCTGATCGTGCCCGTCGCCGACTGGCTGGTTTCGGGCAAGCTCGCCGTCGCCTGGGCGCTGCGCATCGACACGCTGACGGCGGTGATGCTCGTCGTCGTCGGCAGCGTGTCGTTCCTCGTCCACGTCTATTCCATCGGCTACATGGCCGACGACCCCGGCCGGCCGCGCTTCTTCGCCTATCTCTCGCTGTTCACCTTCGCCATGCTGATGCTGGTGACGGCCGACAATCTGGTGCAGATGTTCTTCGGCTGGGAAGGCGTCGGCCTCGCCTCCTATCTCCTGATCGGCTTTTGGTACGACCGACCGTCGGCCAACGCCGCGGCGATCAAGGCGTTCGTCGTCAACCGCATCGGCGACTTCGGCTTCGCGCTCGGCATTTTCCTCGTCTTCCAACTGACCGGCTCGATCGGCTTCGAGCAGATCTTCGCCGCCGCGCCGGGCCTCGCCGGCAAGACCATCCACATCTTCGGCGCCGACTGGGACGCGCTGACGCTGACCTGCCTGTTGCTGTTCATGGGCGCGATGGGCAAGTCGGCGCAGTTCCTGCTGCACACCTGGCTGCCCGACGCGATGGAGGGCCCGACCCCGGTCTCCGCCCTCATCCACGCCGCGACGATGGTCACCGCCGGCGTGTTCATGGTGGCGCGGCTTTCGCCCTTGTTCGATCTCTCGCCGACGGCGCTCGGCGCCGTCACCATCGTCGGCGCGACGACCGCCATTTTCGCCGCCACGGTCGGCCTGGTGCAGAACGACATCAAGCGCGTCGTCGCTTATTCGACCTGCTCGCAGCTCGGCTACATGTTCGTCGGCCTCGGCGTCGGCGGCTACGGCCTCGGCATTTTCCACCTCTTCACCCACGCCTTCTTCAAGGCGCTGCTGTTCCTGGGCGCCGGCTCGGTCATCCAGGCCATGCATCACGAGCAGGACATGCGCGCGATGGGCGGCCTGCGCAAAGAAATCCCCTTCACCTTCTGGATGATGGTGATCGGCACGTTGTCGTTGACGGGCGTCGGCATTCCCTTCACCTCGATCGGCTTCGCCGGCTACGTCTCGAAGGACGCGATCATCGAGGCTTCCTACGCCTCGCACGGCTACGGCGCGAGCTACGCCTTCGCCTGCGTGGCGTTCGCGGCGGCCCTCACCTCGTTCTATTCCTGGCGCCTCATCTTCATGACCTTCTTCGGCAAGCGCGGCGATTGGGCCGCCTCGCTCGGCCACGACGCCCACGCGCACGACGCCCACGCCCACGGCGAGGCTCACGCCGCGCACGAATCGCCTGCCGTGATGCTCGTGCCGCTCGCCGCGCTGGCGCTCGGCGCGCTGGTCGCCGGCGTCGCGTTCCGTTCCTGGTTCATCGGCGCCGGCTTCGAGGGCTTCTGGAAGCACGCGCTCTACCTCGGCCCGGGCAACAAGATTCTCGAAGAGATGGAGACGGTCCCGCCGCTCGTCTCGTTCCTGCCGACGTTGATGATGGTGGGCGGCTTCCTCGTCGCCTTCTACATGTACCTCGTCAACCGCGCGGCGCCGAAGGCGCTGGCCGACGCCAGCCCGGCGCTCTACCGCTTCCTGCTCAACAAGTGGTATTTCGACGAGCTCTACGATTTCCTGTTCGTCCGCCCGGCGTTCTGGGTCGGCCGTCTGTTCTGGAAGGGCGGCGACGGCGCCGTCATCGACGGGTTCGGTCCCGACGGCGTTTCGGCGCGCGTGCTCGACGTCACGCGCAACGTCGTGCGCTTGCAGTCGGGCTATATCTACCACTACGCCTTCGCGATGCTGCTCGGCGTCGCCGCCTTCGTCACCTGGTATCTGTTCGGGGGAATCCGCTGATGTCCGGCTCCTGGATCCTCACCGGCCTGCTCGTCCTGCCGCTCATCGGCTCGGCGTGCATCCTCGTCCTGCGCGGCGAGGACGAAGCGAGCAACAACAACGCGCGCTGGATCGCGCTGTGGACCACGCTGATCACGTTCGGCCTCAGCCTCGTCGCCTGGGGGCGTTTCAACCCGGGCACGGCGGAATTCCAGCTCGTCGAGGAGCACGACTGGTTCAGCCACGCCATCCTCTACAAGCTCGGCGTCGACGGCATTTCGATGCCCTTCGTGCTGCTGACGACCTTCCTGATGCCGATTTCGATCGCCGCGTCGTGGAGCGCGATCCAGAGCCGGGTCAAGGAATACATGATCGCGTTCCTGGTGCTCGAGACGCTGATGATCGGCGTGTTCGTCGCGCTCGATCTGGTGCTTTTCTACCTGTTCTTCGAGGGCGGCCTGATCCCGATGTTCCTCATCATCGGCGTCTGGGGCGGCAAGCGGCGCGTCTACGCCGCGTTCAAGTTCTTCCTCTACACGCTCACCGGCTCGCTGTTGATGCTGCTGGCGATCATGACGATGTATTGGACGGTGGGCACGACCGACATCACGGTTCTCTTGAAGACCGCTTTCGCGCCGTCGATGCAGAAATGGCTGTGGCTGGCGTTCTTCGCCTCCTTCGCGGTGAAGATGCCGATGTGGCCGGTGCACACCTGGCTGCCCGACGCGCACGTCGAGGCGCCGACCGCCGGATCGGTGATCCTGGCGGCGATCCTTCTGAAGATGGGCGGTTACGGCTTCATCCGCTTCTCGCTGCCGATGTTCCCCGACGCGTCGCACTATTTCACGCCGCTCATCTACACCCTGTCGATCGTCGCGATCGTCTACACCTCGCTGGTGGCGCTGGTGCAGGAGGACATGAAGAAGCTGATCGCGTACTCCTCCGTCGCGCATATGGGCTTCGTCACCATGGGCCTGTTCGCCGCCAACACCCAGGGTGTGCAGGGCGCGGTCTATCAGATGATCAGCCACGGCCTGGTCTCGGCCGCGCTGTTCCTCTGCGTCGGCGTCATCTACGACCGCATGCACACGCGCGACATCGCGGCCTACGGCGGGCTGGTGCACCGCATGCCGCGCTACGCCGTCGCGTTCGGGGTTTTCACGCTGGCCAACGTCGGCCTGCCGGGCACCTCGGGGTTCGTCGGCGAATTCCTCACCCTGATCGGGACGTTCCAGGCCAACGCCTGGGTCGCGCTGTTCGCCACGACCGGCGTCATCCTGTCGGCGGCCTATGCGCTCTATCTCTATCGCCGGGTGATCTACGGGGTGCTCGAGAAGCCGAGCCTGATGGCCATCGCCGACCTCAGCGGGCGCGAGGTCGCCATTCTCGCGCCGCTGCTCGTCCTGACGGTCTATTACGGCGTGCATCCGCAACCGATCATCGACGCCAGCTCGGTCTCGATCGACGCGCTCATCAAGGGCTTCAATTCGGCGATCGCCGTGACGAAGACGGCGGGGCTCTGAAACACGACGGCGGCGAAGCGAAAAAAACGGGATTGAACAGCAAATGAACGTGACGGCTTTCTCGCTTCCGATGGTCCTGCCCGAGCTCATCATCGGGGCCGGCGTGCTGGCGCTCGTGCTCTTGGGCGCGCTGCGCGGCGAACGCTCGGTCGGATTGGTGACGGAAATCGCGGCCGCGCTGCTCGCCGCCGCGCTGGTCGCGGTGCTGGCCGATCATCACGACAAGGGCGCCACCTTCTACGGCTCCTTCATCGACGACGCCTTCGGCCGCTTCATGACGGCGCTGGCGCTGATCGGCTCGCTGACGACGCTCTTGCTGTCGGTCGACTTCATGCGCAGGGAGAAGATCGGCGGTTTCGAGTTCCCAATCCTCATCCTGCTCGCCACCCTCGGCATGTTGATGCTGATATCGGCCGGCGACTTCATCGCGCTCTATCTCGGCCTCGAACTGATGAGCCTGTCGCTCTATGTCGTGGCGGCCTACCGGCGCGACAACGTTCGCGCCACGGAAGCGGGATTGAAGTATTTCGTGCTGGGCGCGCTGTCCTCGGGCATGCTGCTCTACGGCGCTTCGCTGATCTACGGCTACGCCGGCACGGTCAGCTTCGCCGGCGTCGCGACGGCGGTGCAGAGCCACGCGAGCGTCGGCGTGGTGTTCGGCCTCGTCTTCGTGCTGGCCGGGCTCTGCTTCAAGATTTCCGCCGTTCCCTTCCACATGTGGACGCCCGACGTCTACGAGGGCGCGCCGACGCCGGTGACCACCTTCTTCGCTTCGGCGCCGAAAATGGCGGCGATGGCGATCCTGCTGCGCGTCGCCATGACCGCGTTTCCCGGCGTGGCGGCGGATTGGCGGCAGATCGTCACCTTCATTTCGATCGCCTCGATGGCGCTGGGCGCCTTCGCCGCGATCGGCCAGACCAACATCAAGCGGCTGATGGCCTATTCCTCGATCGGCCACATGGGCTTCGCGCTGGTGGGCCTGGCGGCGGGCACGGTCGAAGGCGCGCACGGCGTCGTCGTCTACATGGCGATCTACCTCGCCATGACGCTGGGGACCTTCGCCGGCATTCTCTCGATGCGGCGCGACGGCGCCTATGTCGAGGACATCGCCGATCTCGCCGGCTTGGCGCGCACCAACGCGCCGATGGCGTTCTTCCTGGGCGCGATGATGTTCTCGCTCGCCGGGGTTCCGCCGCTCGCCGGCTTCTTCGCCAAGTTCTACGTCTTCGCCGCCGCGATGAAGGCCGATCTCTACGGGCTCGCCATCATCGGCGTGCTGATGAGCGCGGTCGGCGCCTTCTACTATCTGCGCATCGTCAAGATCATGTATTTCGACGAGCCGGCCAAGGCGTTCGATCAGCCCGGCGCGGCGGCGCGCATCGTGCTGGCGCTGTCCACCGCCGTCGTCATCTTCTACGCGCTGGCGCCGGCGCCGTTGACCGATGCGGCGATGGCCGCCGCCAAGTCGCTGTTTTGAAAGTTTTCGTTTCTCAGGCGAACGAGCCGGAGCCATTGTTTTCGGGCTGGCGGGTCGCCCGCTACGCCCGTCTGGGTTCGACCAGCGACGAGGCGCGCCGTCGCGCGCTTCTCGGCGATCCCGGCCGCCTGTGGATCGTCGCCGGCGAACAGACGCAAGGCCGCGGGCGCTACGGCCGCTCCTGGCGCTCGCTGCCGGGCAATCTCTATGCGAGCGCCCTCGTGGTCGACCCTTGCGAGGCGGCGATCGCGCCGCAGATCGGCTTCGTCGCCGGCGTCGCCCTGGTCAAGGCGGTCGAAGATCTCGGCGGCGCCGGCGTCGCGCTCAAGTGGCCCAACGACCTCCTGTGGAACGGCGCCAAGCTCGCGGGCCTGCTGGTCGAGGGAGTCTCCGCGCCCGGCCGGGGGCTCGCCTGCGTCGTCGGCGTCGGCGTCAACTGCTCCTCCTCGCCGCGGGGGCTCGCCTACCCGACCACCGATCTTCGCGCCGCGCTGCAACGCGACGTCTCGCCGGAGGCGCTGTTCCGCCGGCTCGCGGCTCGCTTTCACCAAGCGATCGGCCTATGGTCGCGCGGCGCCGGTTTCGCCGAAATCCGGGCGCGTTGGCTGAAGTCCGCCGCCGGGCTCGGCGGCCCGATTCGCGTCGCCGGCGCGCAAGGGTCTCGCGAAGGCGTGTTCGAGGGCCTCGACGCCGACGGGCGTCTGTTGATGCGGACGGCCGGCGCGCTCGAGACCATCGAAGCGGCCGATATTTTCCTCGCGCCGCCAGCCGACGGCGCGGGCGGCGGCCCGCGGCCGCGCGCCGAAATTCTCGATGAAAGCCTCGACCGATGAGCGATGCCAACGAATTCGTATTCGCTCCGCTGGGCGGCCTGGGCGAAATCGGCATGAACTGCGCGCTCTACGGCTTCGGCCCGCCGCGCGGCCGCAAATGGCTGATGGTCGATCTCGGCGTCGCCTTCGCCGGCGACGACCTGCCGGGGGTCGACCTGATCCTGCCCGACCTCGCCTTCATCGAGAAGGTGAAGAAGGACCTGGTCGGCCTCGTCATCACCCATGCGCACGAGGACCATATCGGCGCGCTCGCCGATCTCTGGCCGCGCCTCGGCGTTCAGGTCTACGCGACGCGCTTCGCCACGGGCCTCGCCGAATCCCGCCGCCTCTCCGAACCCGGCGCGCCGAAGATCCCCATTCGCATCGTCGCCCCGGGCATGCGGCTCGACATCGGCCCGTTCGACGTCGAATTCGTCGCCGTCGCGCATTCGATCCCCGAGAGCTGCGCGCTGGCGATCCGCACCCCCGCCGGCCTCGTCGTTCACACCGGCGACTGGAAGATCGACGCCACGCCGATGATCGGCGCGACGACCGACGAGCGCCGCCTCAGGGAGCTCGGCGAAGAAGGCGTGCTGGCGCTGATCTGCGATTCGACCAATGTGCTGCGCGAGGGCGAGAGCCCTTCCGAGGCCGACGTCGCCAGGAACCTTACCGCCCTGGTCGGCAAGGCCAAGGGCCGTGTCGTGATCACCACCTTCGCCTCCAACGTTGCGCGCCTCAAGGCGGCGGCCGAGGCGGGGTTCGCCAACGGCCGGCAGGTGATCGTCATGGGCCGCGCCATGGAGCGCGTCGTCGCGGTGGCTCGCGAATGCGGCTATTTCGACGGCGTGCCGCCGCTGCTCGGCCCGGACCCGTTCGATCGCTTGGCGCGCGACAAGGTGCTGGCGCTCGCCACCGGCAGCCAAGGCGAGCCGCGCGCGGCGCTGGCGCGCATCGCCGAGGACGAGCATCCCAGCGCCAGCCTGGCGAGCGGCGATGTCGTCGTCTTCTCCTCGCGCACCATTCCCGGCAACGAGAAGGCGGTCGGCAAGATCATCAACGGGCTGGTCAAGCAAGGCGTCGAAGTGGTCACCGACCGCACCCAACTGGTGCACGTCTCCGGCCATCCGCGCCGCGCCGAGGTCGCCCAGATGTACGCCTGGCTCAAGCCGAAAATCGCGGTTCCCGCGCACGGCGAGCCGCTGCACTTGAGCGAGCACATCGCCTTCGCCAAGGCGCAGGGCGTCCGTCAGGTGGTGCGAGCGTTCGACGGCGACGTCGTGCGCCTCGCCGACGGCGACGCGAAGGTGGTCGGGCGCGTCGATCACGGCCGGCTGTACAAGGACGGCGACATTCTGCTGCCGAAGGACGACGATTGCGTCGGCCAGCGCCGCAAGCTTTCCTTCGCCGGCGTCGTCTCGATCGCCATCGCCCTGACCGCCAAGGGCGAGATGGCGGGCGATCCCGACGTGCTGATCGCCGGGTTGCCCAGGACGACGCGGCAGGGCGCCGGCCTCGACGAAATCGTCGACGCCGCGATCTTCGAAACCTTCGAGAATCTACCGCGCGGCAAACGGCGCGACGCCGATTTCGTCAGCGGCGCGATCGAACGCGCCGTGCGCAACGCGGTCAACGCCGCCTGGGGCAAGAAGCCGGTGGCGCACGTGCTGATCGTCGAGATATAGGGGGGATGTGCCGGCGAGGCGCCGAAGGCGCGCCCCTTCCCCCCCTCGCGGGTGTCAGGCGAACGTCTCGTTCGCTGAGAGGTGGCCCTCGCGTCAGCGAGGGTCGGATGAGGGGGGTCGCGCGGGAGCGCGACGGCTCTGTATGTTGAAAACGGACGCCAGCCGCAACGCGCCAACAAGAACCAGAGGCGCTTCGACAAGCCATCGCGCCATAGCCCGTCGAAAGACGGGCGTCTTTCGACGCCCTATGGCGCGATCCCCCTCATCCCAAGGCGAATGCGAAGCATTCGTCCGCGGTCACGCTCCGCGTGACACCTTCCCCCGCGAGGGGGGAAGGGGTTCGCGCCCTTCGCCGCGTGGATGGCCGGGACAAGCCCGGCCACGACGGCCTTGCTCGGAAACATCGTTCCAAGAGACATTCATGATCGGAAGACTGAACCACGTCGCCATCGCCGTCGCCGACCTCGAGGCCGCCGCGGCGCTTTATCGCACGAGCCTGGGCGCGCGCGTTTCCGAGCCGGCCTCGCTCCCGGAGCACGGCGTCAGGGTGGTCTTCGTCGAACTGCCCAACACCAAGATCGAACTTCTCCAGCCGCTCGGCGAGAATTCGCCGATCGCCAAGTTCCTGCAAAAGAACCCCGACGGCGGCATGCATCATCTCTGCTTCGAGGTCGACGACATCCTCGCCGCGCGCGACCAGTTGAAGCTTGCGGGCGCGCGCGTGCTCGGCGACGGCAGTCCGAAGATCGGCGCCCACGGCAAGCCGGTGCTGTTCCTGCACCCCAAGGATTTCAGCGGGACGCTGATCGAGCTGGAGCAGGCGTAGGAGGCGATCCCTCACGGCGCTTGCGGCGGTTGCTCGGCCAGGGCGTCGGCCTCGGCCTTGCAGTCGCGCTGCGGCGGCGGGTTTTTCGCCCTGACGGCGGCGAGCTCGCCCTTCGCCGCCGCGAGATCGGCAAGAAACGTCGGATCGGCGTGCAGCTCGGCGACGGTTCCGTCGGCGAGGAAGCGCCCCTCGATGACGTCGCTGTCCCAATGAACGTTGCACACCAGGCGGCTTTCGCCGAATGAGCGGCCGCGCGCGAGGATCGCTTCGCTGCGCTCGGGCGCGATCTCGGCCAGGATGAGCGCCCAGGTCCAGCCGATGGCGGTGTGCCCGGAGGGGTAGGAGCCGTTCTTGGCCAGATCGCTCTCGGCGCCGGGCGAGCAGGTTGGCTGTTTGTTCTCCATGAAGGGGCGCGCGCGCTGGTAATGCTCTTTGGCCGCGCCGGTGGAGGCGCCCGCGTCGGAGAGGGCGCGGCGCAGCATCTGATAGAGGCGCGGCGTATCGGCTTGCGTCACCGGCGCGTTCAGGGCGCAGGCGAAGTCGCCGGCGGCCCAGGGAAATGAGAGGTCGGCGTCCATCGCGGCGAGCTTCCAGCGCGCTCCCCCCTGCAAGGCGAGATCGGCCCGGGCGATCGCTTCGTCCAGCGCCAGCGCGGCCGAGCCTTCGGCGGGCGGAGGCGGCAGCAGCGCGAGGCTGTCGGGCAGCGCGGTTTTCGGCAGATAGCCCGGCAGCACGCCGGGACGGATTTCCGCGACGGGCGCCTCTTGCGCGGCCGCGCACGCGACGCCGATCATGACGCCCGCGGCGGCGAGCCCGAGGCGCCGCAACGGCCAATTCTGCAAACGGCCCTTCATCTCGCCCCCCCAATCCCATCGCCCCGGTCGTCGCGCCATCATAGCGCGGATCGATGACGGCGCCGCAACCGAGCGCCGGCTCCGCCGCGCTCTTCCCCTCTCCCCGCTGGCGGGCTCGGGGATGCACACATCTCCAAGGTGGTGTGTCCCTTCCCCCCCTTGCGGGGGAAGGTGTCGGGCGAAGCCCGACGGATGAGGGGGGCGCCGCAAGGCGCCTTGCCTCGACGTCAGCGAAAGTTTCTCGGCTCATACCGCAAGAATTGCCGCCGACTGCGCCTTATCGTGACAACGCGCCTTGCGGCGCGCCCCCTCATCCGTCATCGCTGACGCGATGACACCTTCTCTAGGCGGATGCGTAGCATTCGTCCGCCCCCGCGAGGGGGGAAGGGGCGCGCGCCTTGATGAGGCATATCCGTCTGACCGGAAACGGGAAATTGACTTGTGTGCATACCGTCTCTGCGAAGCGGGGAGAGGTCGGGCAAGGGGCGAGGCGAGTTTCCGCGCCGTCGCCAAGACGCGAGTAGGCCTTAGGGCGCCGACCGCGCCCCTTTTCCCGCCGCGCTCCACGCGCGCGGTTACGACGGCGCGCCGCGCCGGGCGGTCGGCAGGGGAGGGGCTCGGCGCCGGCGACGAGGCGCGCCGATCTTCGTTCAATAGTTCTGCATGCAATCGTTGAACCGCGACCAATAGGCGTCGTTCCACTGGGCGGAGCCGTTCGCCGCGCCGCCGACCGCGCCAACGCCGGCGCCGACCGCCGCGCCCGTGCCGACCGCGTGGTGGCCGCCGAAGAGCGCGCCGGCCCCCGCGCCGAGGAGCGCGCCGCCGATCGCGCCGCCGACCGTGTTGCCCGCCACGTTCTGGTCGGCGTAGGCGCGCGCCTCGTGATCGCAGTAGGCGCGCCGCGACGCCGCCTCGGCGCTCGTCACGAAGCAAGCCGCCAGCGCGGCCGCGACGACGACGGCGGCGGCGTTCGAAACGAGAATTCTCATGGTTCCACTCCTCTCGATGATGTCCCAAATCGCGATCGTGAATCGGCGTCGCGTTCCGCCCTCTTTCGGCCTGCGGCGCGGACCGCGGCGCGAGCCTTCGCAAACGGATAGGTTCGTTTCTAAGTCCCGCGCCCGACGGGGGTCAATGTCGCACGTCAAGGGGATCGACGTTCCCAGCCGAAATGCGTCCGCTCAGAGATCGCGTTACGGTCTACCTCGTTGTCGCGCCGCGGCGGGCGCGGTTTGGCGCTGCCCGCCATCGCGGCGGGGCCGTCCACGCCATCAGGGGCGCACGTCGCGCGCCGCCCTTGCGCAACCGCGCCCCTTCCTCGCCGCACTCGGCTACAGGCGCTCGCGGCCGGCCGAGGGAGTGCGCGCAGCGCATCGACCGACAGCCGGAGCAAGGCGCGCGCGCCGAGAGGCGCAGATCGCGCCGCCGACCGCGAAGCGCCGGCTTGAAATGAGTCGCATTCATAAGTCTGTTGCATAAAGGCGGGCAGAAAAGGCTTGCGAAAGTGTGCCAATTTTGGCACAATATGCGCGGATGATCGATCGCACGAAAAAACTGCCCGCGCGGTTCTATATGAATCCGGCGGGACGCAAGCCGGTTCGCGAATGGATTCTCGAATTGCCCGAAGCCGACCGCCACACGGTCGGCAAGGACATTCAGAAAGTCGAATTCGGGTGGCCTCTCGGCCGACCGCATTGCGCGCCGCTCGGCGCCGGCCTGTGGGAAGTGCGCAGCGCGCTCGACAGCAACCGCATTGCGCGGGTGATTTTCTGCATGGGCGACGGTCACATGATCTTGCTGCACGGCTTCATCAAGAAGACCCAGAAGACGCCGCAGGCGGACATTGACCTTGCCCTGAAACGCAAGACAGAGGTGACGTAATGGCACAGAAACGCAAAGGCGGCGTGAGCGAAGAAACCTTCGACGAATTCCTCGCCGATCAGGGAATTCTCGGAGCGTGTGAAGATCACGCCGTCAAAGAACTCATCGCCGAGCAACTTGCCGCCGCGATGGAGGCGCAGGGATTGACCAAGGTTCAAATGGCCGCGCGGATGAAGACCAGCCGCCGTCAGCTCGACCGACTCTTCGATCCGGCGATTCCGTCCGTAACGCTCGACACGTTGCGCCGCGCGGCGAGCGCAGTGGGGCGCTCGCTTCGTATCGAATTGGTGTGACGGTGATTTACGGCTATGCCCGCGTGTCGGGAAAATCTCGAGACCTGGCCGCCCAGCTCGCCGACGTCAAGGCGGCGGGATGCGAGCGCATCCATCAGGAGAAGATGAGCGCCGAGACGGCCGAGCGACCGCAGCTCGAGAAGCTTTTGGCGATCGTCGGTCAGGACGACGTGGTGATGATTCCGGCGGTCGATCGTCTGTCGTGCGACACGACGGATTTACTTGTCATCGCGCGCGACTTGCAGAAGGTCGGCGCAGGCCTTCGATCGCTCGCGGAGCCGATCATCGATACAACATCGGACTATGCCGAGATCGTGCTTGCGACGCTCGCCATTGTCGCGAAGTTGGAGCGCCGCCGCATCAAGGAGCGCACCGTACGCCGGCGCGCCGACGCGAAGGCGTCAAGTTCGGTCGCAAGCCGAAGCTCACGCCGCGCCAGAAGCGCGAGGCGATCAAGCGCCGCGACGTGGACGAGGAAACGTTGCGCTCGATTGCGCGCAGCTACAATGTCAGTGCGGCGACGATTTCGAGGCTGGCACCATTAGCGCCGAGCGCCTTTCCCAGCCGATCCCACCGCGACAAGTGAGGGGCTATGTCTGACGGCCTTGTAGAAGACGACTTTACCAACCGCCCGGACGACGACGAGCTGGCGTTCGTGCACTACGAAAAATTATTCAGGACGCCGCTCGAAACAGCGTTGGCAGGACTGAAAGAAAACGAGCAGGACGCCTACTGGGATTCGTACAACCACTTCAAGCAGACTTATATCAATAGCGTGCTTGCCACAGTCAAAGCGCTTGATTTGCAAATCCTTGAATACTGGATAAACAACCCTGCGGCTGCGAATGAGCATAAGAATTTTAAGCAGATAAAATACGACATAGATGGGACTATCACGGAAATTAAGGTGCGCCATGCGCAGGTAGTGAGAAAAGCGTCCGTTCGGCTGGAACCGAATACCCGCGAGAAAATCCGAGAGCTTATCAACAAGATTAAGATCACCATTGAGGCCATCGAGATACCTTTGCCACGCAAAGAAGCCTTGATGAGCAAGCTCAATGCCTTTGCTGCCGAGGTGGACAGAGACCGCACAAAGTTCGAGGCGTTCGGCGCGCTGATGATCGAGGCGGCAGGCGTGGCCGGAAAGGTTGAACGCAAGCTCCGCCCCATCCGCAAATGGATTGATGCCATCGCCAACGTCATGCACGAGGCTCGCGCAGTCGAGGACAACCACCCTCGCCTGCCTGCTCCGGACAAGCGGATCGAAACGCCAACGAAGCAGATTGCCCCGCCGTCCGGCGACTTATGGGTACCCCCGCCGCCACCGCCACCACCCAAGAGCGGAGATTTGGATGACGACATTCCGTTCTGAACAGCTATCCGGGTGTCCCCGCACGAAGGCGCGCGCGGGCTGTCGTGCAAGGGTTCCGAGGGTTCGGTGACGAGGGTTCCGGGGGTTCCGGGGGTTCCGGTGACGCCTTACTAAATGCACTTAACTCGCCGCCCGTTCGACGAGCGGCCGGCACCGCCAGGCTCCCGCCGACCCACCGCGCCGTCGACCTCATGGATGCCAGAATTTCCAGCTTCGGAAAAGACGCTTCCATGAGGTCGACGGCGCTCCCTGCCGAACGCGCGCGTCAGCGTCGAGACCATGGCCATCATCGAGGCGATGCGCGCGACGCCGAGGTGTGCGGACGGCGAGACCCGATCAGCGACATTCTCTTTCTGAAAATCTGGAATCTTGGTACACTGTTTTTTATGGTCTTGAACGCCTGCGAAGCGGCCGGAGTCGGGACCGCCTGCGGCTACTCGCCCCGCCCCTCACCCTGCCTCTCCCCGCGAGCGGGGAGAGGAGCCGCGCAGCGGCGTTCTTCCCCTCTCCCCGTTTACGGGGAGAGGCAGGGTGAGGGGCCGGGTGAGTAGCCGCGCAGGGTCGAGATGGGGAACGGCGCGAAGGCGCCAAGAAATTGGAGACAACGCGATTCCCGGTCGACCGACCGATAACCCCTTGATTTTCCTCGAAACGGCCAAGGAAAAAAGTTTGGAAATCCTTGGAAAAGTTTGGAAAAGCTTGGAATTTCCTTGGAATTTCTTTGGAAAAGCTTGGAAATCCTTGGAAAGGCTTGGAGAAGAGCGGCCAGGGGCGTCGTCGCGGCGCAGCCCTCGCTCACCCCTTCTCCCGCATCAGCCGCGACTTGTCGCGGCTCCAATCGCGCTCTTTCTCCGCCTCGCGCTTGTCGTGCAGCTTCTTGCCGCGCCCGAGCGCGATGGCGATTTTCGCCCGGCCCTTGGCGTTGAAGTAGACGCGCAAGGGCACGATGGTCATGCCCTCGCGCTCGACGCCCTTGGCGAGCTTGGCGATCTCCTTGGCGTGCAGCAGCAACTTGCGCGGCCGGCGCGGCTCGTGGTTGAAGCGGTTGGCCTGCAGGTATTCGGGGATGTTGGCGTTGTAGAGCATCAGCTCGCCGTTGCGGTCGAGAGCGGCGTAGCTCTCGGCGACCGTCGCCTTGCCGGAGCGCAGCGACTTGACCTCGGGCCCGGTCAGCATCAGGCCGGCCTCATAGACCTCGCCGATCTCGTAGTCGTGGCGGGCGCGCCGGTTGTCGGCGACGATTCTGTAGTTCGGCTTCTCCTTGGCGACGGCCACGAATTCAGAGGCTCCTTCTTTTCTCTAAGCGTTGAGCACGCCGGCGTGGACCATGGCGCGCCGGATGATCGCCTCGGTCGGGGCGTCGACGGGAACGAGCGGCAGGCGCACCTCGTTGCGCGCGCGCCCGAGCAGGTTCAGCGCGTACTTGGTCCCGCACACGCCGGGCTGGACGAAGATCGCCGCGTGCAGCGGCGTCAGCCGGTCCTGCAGGCGCAGCGCATGGGCGAAGTCGCCCTTCAGCGCGAATTCCATCAGTTCGGCGCAAAGTTCGGGCGCGACGTTGGCGGTGACCGAGATGCAGCCGTCGGCGCCCGCCGCCATGCAGGCCAGAGCCGTCATATCTTCGCCCGAAAGCTGGATAAAGTCCGGTCCCATCGCGTGGCGCTGGCGCGAGATGCGCCCGACATCGCCGGTGGCGTCCTTGACGCCGACGATGTTCTTCAACTCGTAGAGCCGCTTCATCGTGTCGACGTGCATGTCGACCACGCTGCGCGGCGGGATGTTGTAGATGATGATGGGTATGCCGATCGCATCGTTGATCGCCCGGAAATGCTGATACAGGCCTTCCTGGGTCGGCTTGTTGTAGTAGGGAGTGACCACCAGCACCGCATCGGCGCCGGCCTTCTCGGCGTGCAGCGCCAGCTCGACCGCCTCGTGGGTGTTGTTCGAGCCGGCGCCGGCGATGACGGGCAGGCGGCCGCGCGCCTCGTCGATGCAGATGGTGACGGCGCGGCGGTGCTCCTCGTGGCTGAGGGTCGGGCTTTCGCCGGTCGTGCCGCACGGCACCAGCCCATGCGAGCCGGAGGCGATCTGCCAGTCGATCAGCGCGCGGAACGCCGGCTCGTCGATTTTGCCGTCCTTGAAGGGAGTGATGAGGGCCGGCATCGATCCGTGAAACTTCGCCCGCTTGTCCATCTCGCGCTTTCCGCTCGTCTCGGCGTGGCCCGCCCGCGGCGCGCCGAAGCGACACATACCGCCTCGCCTCGGCGCGCGAAAGGGGGCGCCGGCCTTTGCAACGTGGTTAACGATTGCTCAGCAATCCCGGCGCAGAATTCCGCCGAGGCCAAGGCTATGATCTTCTATCGTTTTGCCGCGGCGGCGGCGGGATTGAGCATACTCTTCTCCATGGGGCTCGGCGCGGGGGGCTGGCGCGCGCCGCCGTGGACGGACGCGCGCGAGGCCGCCGCCGGGCCGCTCGCGGCGCCCGCTCGGCTCGTCGGCGCGCCGCCGCAGCAGGCCGATCCGACGGTCCCCGAGCGGGCGTCGGGCGCGAAGATCGCCGCCGTCGATCTCATGCCGACCGGCGCCATCGCGCCCGCCGCGCCGGACCGGGTCGCCGCCGTCGATCCCGCGCTTACCGGCGGCGTCGAGCCGGCGGCCGCGCCGGCCCCCAGCGCTTCGCTCGCGCCGTCGCCCGCTGTCGAGCCTCGCGCCGCGCCCGATGTGAGCCGCCTTGCCGCCGCCGCCGCGCTCTATCGCAAAGGCGACGCGGCGGGGGGCGCCGCGCTCGCCCGAGAGATCGCCGAGCCGCTGCAGCGCGTCGCCGCGGACTGGGCGGCGCTGCGCCTGGCCGCCAATCCCGACGATAAGCGCCTGGCGGCCTTCGCCGCGGCCCATCCGCAATGGCCGGGCGGCGATTGGATCCGAGCGGTCGAGGAGGCGCATCTCTATACGCAGCGCGCCGCGCCCGCCGCGGTCGCCGCGCTGTTCGCGGGCGATCCGCCGCGCACGCCCGCCGGCAAGCTCGCCGCCGCGCGCGCCGCGCTCGACGCCGGGCGGCGCGACGAGGCGACGGGGAACGTGCGCGCGCTGTGGCGCGACAGCGATCTGGACGCCTGGACGGAGAGCGCGGTCCTGAAGGACTTCGCTTCGGCGCTGACGCGCGACGACCACAAATATCGCGCCGACCGATTGCTGTACGCCGAAAAGTCGGCGGCGGCGCTGCGCGCGGCGGGGCTCGCCGGCCCGGGCGAAGTCGCGCTCGCCGAGGCGCGCATCGCGGCAATGCGCGGTCCGCTGACGGCGCGCGCGATCGGCGCCGTGCCCGCCGCGCTGCAGGGCGACCCCGGCCTGCTGTTCGCGCGCGTTCAGGACGCGCGCCGCGCCAATCGCGCCGTCGAGGCCGCCGGCTGGCTGGCGCGCGCGCCGAGCGAGCAAAGCGCGCTGATCGATCCGGACAAGTGGTGGAGCGAGCAGCGCATGGTGGCGCGCCAATTGCTCGATCTCGGACAAGCCAAGAAGGCTTTCGAAATCTGCGCCGCCGCGAAGCCCGCCACGATACCCGCGCGCATCGACGCCGACTTCCACGCCGGCTGGATCGCGTTGCGCTTCCTCAACGATGCGCCGGAGGCGGCGCGCCGCTTCGCCGCGGCGAGCGCGATCGCCGAGACCCCCTTGTCGATCGCGCGCGCCGCCTATTGGCAGGGACGCGCCGCCGAGGCGATGGGAGAGGCCGAGACGGCGCGAGACGACTACGAGCGCGCCGCGCGCTGGCCGATCGCCTATTACGGCCAGCTCGCCGCCGCGCGCCTGGGCCGCAGCGCGGTCGCCTTGCGCGCGCCGGCGAGGATCGCCCTCGGCGACGCGCGGGACGAGGCGACGCGCGTCGTCGAACTCTTCTACGCCGCCGGCCTCGACGATCTCGCCACGTCGCTCGCCGAGGCGGCGGCCGGGCGTTGGGGCGACGAGGCGCAGATCGCCGCGCTCGCCAAGGTGGTGGCGGCCCACGCCGACGCGACGACCAACGTCGAATTCGGCAAGATCGCCACCGAGCGCGGCTTCGCCCTCGACGCGACGGCGTTCCCGACCTTCGGCGTGCCTGCCTTTGCGCCGCTGGCGCATTCGGCCGACCTGCCGAGCGTTTACGCGGTGGCGCGCCAGGAGAGTGAATTCGCCTGGCGCGCCGCCTCGGGCGCCGGCGCCAAGGGCCTGATGCAGATCCTGCCGTCGACCGCGCAGTCGACCGCGCGCCGAGCCGGCGTCGCCTTCGATTCGTCGCGCCTGAGCGCCGATCCCGCGTTCAACACGCAATTGGGCGCGGCGTTTCTCGGCCAGTTGATCGAGGACGAGGGCGGCTCGCTGGAGCTCGCCTTGGCCGCCTACAACGCGGGCGGCGGGCGCGTCGCGCAATGGCTCGCCGCCTACGGCGATCCGCGCACGGGAAAGATCGATCCGGTCGACTGGGTCGAGCGCATCCCCTTCGACGAGACGCGCGACTATGTCGAGCGCGTCAGCGAGAACATCGGCGTCTATCGCGCGCGGCTCGCCGCGTCGACGCCCTCGCCCGCCGAAGCGGCGCGCCTGGCGCGAGAGTAGGGCGCTTCGAGCGCGCCGGCGAGCCGACCAGCTTCGCCGCGCCGCGAGTGATCAGCGATCGCCGCTTCGGCGCCCGCGCGGAGAGACGCCGAGGCGCTCGGCCAGAGCGGCCGCGTCCCTCGGCGCGCGTCCCTCGGCGTCGTTGTCGAAGAAGACGAAGACGTCGCGGCCCGTCTTGCGAGGTCTCGCCGGCCCCGCGACGCGCTCGGCGTCCTCGGGTTCGCCGCCGCGGGCCCAGGCGCGCAGGCGATCCGCCCAGCGATCGAGCGCCGCGTCGTCGTAGCCGCTCGCGTAAAGCCGCTCCGATCCGTGCAGCCGGCAATAGACGAAGTCGGAAGTCAGGTCCATGAGCCGCGGCCATTCGACCGCATCGGCGCAGACCAGCGCCGTTCGATGGCGGCGCAACAAGTCGATGAAGGCGGGGTCGCGGAAGCTTTCGTTGCGAATCTCCACAGCATGCCGGATCGGCTGCTCCACGTCGCACTCGAGCCAGTCGCGGCCGACGAGTCGGGCGTCGTGACGGCGCGCCAGCGCCAGCGCCTCCTTCGTGTCGTGCGGCAGCAGGGCGAGAAAGTCCTGGAGCCGCTCGGCGTCGAACCTCATCTGCGGTGGGAATTGCCACAGCACCGGCCCCAGCTTCGGCCCGAGCCGCAGCACGCCGGAGGCGAAGAAATTGGCGAGCGGGGTTGCGGCGTCTCTGAGCCTCAACCTGTGGGTGACGTAGCGCGATCCCTTGATCGCGAAGACGAAGCCATCCGGCGTCTCGCTCCGCCAGCGCGCGAAAACGTCGGGCCGCTGGAGGCCGTAGAACGTGCCGTTGATCTCGATCGCCGTAAAGCGCTCGGCGGCGTAGGCGAGCTCCCGCTTGTGCGGAAGTCCCTCGGGATAGAAGGCGCCGCGCCAGGGCGCGTAGCTCCAGCCGGAAATGCCGATGCGGATCGTTCCAGACCGGGTCATGATCGTCGTCGCGCGAAAATGCGGCGGCTTGCGGATGGGCTCTCAAGAACGAGACGGCTGCGCATTGTCAATCCCTTGCGGTCTCCAACCCCCCGCAATCCGGGGCTCTCGGAATTCTTCGCGGACGACTTCTCGAGGGCGAACCGCCGGCGCCGATTGACAACGGCAGGCGTTCCGCACAGCGTAGCGGGCCATGCGGCGGACCGTCAGCGTCTGCCGCTTCCGCGCAATGTCGGCAATTCCGAAGAGACATGACGCCCGAATCGCTCATCACCTATCGCGGCGCGGTCTACCCCTGGCACTGCGACCATGTCGGCCACATGAACGTGATGTGGTACGTCGGCAAGTTCGACGAGGCCACCTGGCAGTTCTTCAACGCCGTCGGCCTGACCCCGCAATATCTGCGAACCGCCAAGCGCGGCATGGCGGCGGTCGATCAGCATATTTCCTATATCCGCGAGCTGCACGCCGGCGACGTCGTCACCGTGCGCACCACCCTGATCGGGTTCAAAGAAAAAAGCGTGCAGTTCGTTCACGAGATGAGCGAAGACGGGCGAGGCGAGGTCGCCGCGCGAACGACGCTGAAGGCGGTGCACCTCGACGCCGAACAGCGCAAGTCCTGCGCGTTCTCCGAGGCGATCGCGGCGAAGATGGCTGCTATGCTTGCCTGCGACGCGCCGCGGTGAGGCGGCGAAGGGAGGGAACGCCGTGTCGGGATGGCGGAAGGAGTGAGATTCGAACTCACGGTTGGGTCGCCCCAACGGCGGTTTTCAAGACCGCTGCCTTAAACCACTCGGCCATCCTTCCCCAGGCGAACGCGAAGCGTTCGGCCATTCGGCGTCGTCATTGCGAGGAGCGAAGCGACGAAGCAATCCAGCGCTTGCGGCGGGCGCAACAGCTGGATTGCTTCGCTCGCAATGACGGCGCCGGTCGATCCTTATCCCACCGCGCGCCTCGCGCGCAATCTCGCCTACACCAGCCGGCTCTGCGCTTTGGCCGCGGCGATGAAGCTCGCGAACAGCGGGTGCGGTTCGAAGGGGCGCGACTTCAGTTCGGGGTGGTATTGCACGCCGATGAACCAGGGGTGGTCGGCGAATTCGATCGTCTCGGGCAGCAGCCCGTCGGGCGACATGCCGGCGAACACCATGCCCTTGTCCTCGAGCCGCGCGCGATAGGCGGTGTTCACTTCGTAGCGGTGGCGGTGGCGCTCGGAGATTTCGGTCGCGCCGTAGATCTCGGCGATGCGCGATCCCGGCTTCAGCTCGGCCTTGTAGGCGCCCAGGCGCATCGTGCCGCCGAGGTCGCCCGCGGCCTGACGGCGCTCGAGTTCGTTGCCGTGCATCCATTCCGTCATCAGGCCGACGACCGGCTCGTCGGTCGGGCCGAACTCGGTCGAATTGGCGTGGGGGAGGCCGACGAGAGTCCGGCAGGTCTCGATCACCGCCATCTGCATGCCGAAGCAGATGCCGAAATAGGGCACCTTGCGCTGACGCGCGAAGCGCGCCGCCATGATCTTGCCTTCGGCGCCGCGCGCGCCGAAGCCGCCCGGCACCAGGATGCCGTGAACGCCCTCCAGATGCGGCGCCGGGTCGGCGGTCTCGAAAATCTGGCTCTCGATCCAATCCAGCTTGACCCGCACCTTGTTGGCCATGCCGCCGTGAGTCAGCGCCTCGATCAGCGATTTATAGGCGTCCTTGAGGCCGGTGTATTTGCCCACGATGGCGATCGTCACCTCGCCCTCGGGGTTGTGGTAGGCGCGCGTCACCGCCTCCCAGCGGCGCATGTCGGGCTTCGGGGCCGGTTCGATGCCGAACGCGGCGAGCACCTCGCGGTCGAGCCCGGCGGCGTGATAGGCGGCGGGCACGTCGTAGATCGAGGATACGTCGCGCGCCTCGACTACGGCGCTCTCGCGCACGTTGCAGAACAGGCCGAGCTTGCGCCGCTCCTCATGCGGAATCTCGCGGTCGGTGCGGCAGAGCAGGATGTCCGGCTGGATGCCGATCGAGCGCAGCTCCTTGACCGAATGCTGCGTCGGCTTGGTCTTCAGTTCGCCGGCGGTCGGGATATAGGGCAGCAGCGTCAGGTGGATATAGACGACATGGCCGCGCGGCAGGTCGTTGCCGAGCTGGCGGATCGCCTCGAAGAACGGCAGGCCTTCGATGTCGCCGACCGTGCCGCCGATTTCGACCAGCACGAAGTCGGATCCCTCGTTGCCCTCCAGGATGAACTGCTTGATGGCGTTGGTGACGTGCGGGATCACCTGCACCGTCGCGCCGAGGAAATCGCCGTGACGCTCCTTGGCGATCAGTTCCTGGTAGATGCGTCCGGTGGTGATGTTGTCGTGGCGGTTGGCGTTGCGGCCGGTGAATCGCTCGTAATGGCCGAGGTCGAGGTCGGTCTCCGCGCCGTCGTCGGTGACGAACACCTCGCCGTGCTGCGTCGGACTCATCGTCCCGGGATCGACGTTGAGGTAGGGGTCGAGCTTGCGCAAGCGCACCGAATAGCCGCGCGCCTGCAGCAGCGCGCCCAACGCCGCCGAAGCCAGACCCTTGCCAAGCGAGGAAACCACGCCGCCCGTGATGAAGATATAGCGCGCCATGGGATTCGACGTGTAGCGGATCGCAAGCGATTCGGCGAGGAAAGATTTTTGCGGCGCGGCAAAACCTGTGGGCGGCGTGGGGCGACGCGCGGTCACGCGGGGAGAGGGCCGCTGCGTTGATCGAGGCGCGGCCGGGAATGTTCAGCCGGATGATCGCGGGCGCGCAAGCCCTTTGGCGGCCCGAACGTCCCCCTAAACCGCGCTTCCCCACAAATCATACGCGTTCGCGCGCTCGACCTTCACCGTCGCGATGTCGCCCGCGCGCAACGGCCGCCGCGTCGCGATATGAACGACGCCGTCGATTTGAGGCGCGTCGCCCTTGGAGCGGCCCTTGGCGCTGGTCGCGCCGCCCTCGTCCACAATCGCCTCGACGCGCTTGCCGACCTTGGCGGCGAGGCGCTTGGCGCCGATCGTCCGTTGGCGCTCCATGAAGCGATTCCAGCGGCTCTGCTTGATCTCCTCGGGCACGCTCGGCAGGCCGAGTTCGTTGGCGCGTGCGCCCGCCACCGGCTCGTACTTGAAGGCGCCGACGCGGTCGAGCTTGGCTTCGCCGAGCCAGTCCAACAGAAGACGGAAATCCTCTTCGGTCTCGCCGGGAAAGCCGACGATGAAGGTTGAGCGGATGGTCAGGTCGGGGCAGATCGCGCGCCAGGCGCGGATGCGCTCCAGCGTCTTCTCCTGGTTGCCGGGCCGCCGCATCGCCTTGAGCACGTTCGGCGCCGCGTGCTGGAAGGGCACATCGATATAGGGCAGCACATTGCCGCCGTTCATCAGCGCGATGACTTCGTCGACGTGCGGGTAGGGGTAGACGTAGTGCAGGCGCACCCAGGCGCCCAAGGTCGCCAGTTCTCGCGTCAGATCGAGGAAGCGCGCGGCGACCGTTTTGTCGCGCCATAGGCTCGCGGCGTAGCGAAGATCGAGGCCGTAGGCGCTGGTGTCCTGCGAGATGACGAGCAGCTCCTTCACGCCCGCTTTGACCAGTTTTTCCGCCTCGCGCAGCACGTCGCCGGCGGGGCGCGAGGCCAGCGGCCCGCGCAATTTCGGGATGATGCAGAACGTGCAGCGGTTGCCGCAGCCTTCGGCAATCTTGAGATAGGCGTAGTGGCGCGGCGTCAGCTTGACGCCCTCGCCGGGGATGAGGTCGACGAACGGATCGTGCGGCGCCGGCGCGACCGCTCGCACCGCCGCCATCACGCTCTCGTAGGCCTGCGGCCCGGTGATCGCGCTGACATTGGGAAAGGCGTCGCGGACGGCGTCGGGTTCGGCGCCCATGCAGCCGGTGACGATCACCTTGCCGTTCTCGGCCATCGCGGCGCCGATCGCCGCCAGCGATTCCTTCTTGGCGCTGTCGAGAAAGCCGCAGGTGTTGACGATCACCGCGTCGGCGCCGGCGTGGCTCTTCGACAATTCATAGCCTTCGGCGCGCAGCCGCGTCAGGATGCGCTCGCTGTCGACGAGCGCCTTAGGGCAGCCGAGCGAAACGAAGGAGATGCGCGGCGCCGGCTTGGCCGGGGCGGGGGAGGGATCGGTCATCGCGGCGACTTGCCATGGAACAGGGCGGCGCGGCAAGGCTAAGCGCGCGGGTCAGCCCGCCGCCGCGCCGCCGCGCCAATCCGTCGCCGCCTCGTCGGCGCTCTCGAAAATGTGCGGCGCGACGCCGCGCTTCTCCAGCGCTTCGCCGAGCTTCATGCGCAGGAAACCGCTGGTGGTGTAGCGCGAGACGCCGGAATAGAAGCGGTCCATCAACGAGCGCACCATCGCCGAATAGGCGTCGAGCAACTCGGGCAGAATGGTGAAATTGTCGTAATTGACGATCGCGTAGACCCGCCGCCCGAGCGGCGCGAGCTTGCCCTCGACGTTTGCTTCGATCGCTGCGATGTCGGCCTGGCTGCGCAGCGCGAAGCGCTCGAGGTTGACGAAGAACAAGTTCTGCTCGGGATCGTAGGTGAAGCGCTGATCGAGCGGGATGGTCAGGAGGTCGTCGCGCAGGCCCATCGTCTCGGCACGGAAGATGCGCGCGTCCATCAGCGCCGGATCGCGCGGGATCAGCGGCTTGAAATCCATTCGCGCCAGGATATCGCGCTCGATATCGACGCCGGGCGCGACCTCGACGAGCTCCAGCCCGTTGGCGCGCAGCTTCAAGACGCAGCGCTCGGTGACGTAGAGCGCGCTCTGGCCGCGCCGGCCCGCGTAGGCGCCGCTGAACGTCACCTGTTCGACGTCGCGCACGAACTTGCGCGCCGGCGCGTCCTCGTCGATGACCAGCCGCCCCTCGCGCGCGCCGACGCGCTGCCGGCCGGCGCCGAACGTGCCGACGAAGATCACCGTCTTGGCGTTCTGGCTGATATTGATGAAGCCGCCGGCGCCGGCGAGCTTGGGGCCGAACTTGCTGACGTTGAGATTGCCGAAGCGGTCGACCTGAGCGAGGCCGAGAAAGGCGGCGTCGAGCCCGCCGCCGTCGTAGAAATCGAACTGATAGGGCTGGTCGATCACCGCCTGAGTGTTGGTCGCCGCGCCGAAGTCGATGCCGCTCGCGGGCACGCCGCCGATGACCCCGGGCTCGGCGGTCAGGGTGATGAGATCGATGATCTTTTCCTCGTTGGCGACCGCCGCGACGCCCTCGGGCATGCCGATGCCGAGGTTGACGACGCTGTTGGCCTTGAGCTCGAAGGCGGCGCGGCGCGCGATGATCTTGCGCTCGCTCATCGCCATCGGCGCCAATGAGCCGGCGCGCGCGCGGATTTCGCCGCTGTAGGCGGGATTGTATTGCGTGCCGAAGGTCTGCCAGTGATTTTCAGGACGCGCGACGACGACGCAATCGACCATCACGCCGGGGATCTTCACCTGGCGCGGATTGAGGCTGCCGCTCTCGGCGACGCGCTCGACCTGGGCGATGACGAGGCCGCCCGAGTTGTGCGCGGCCATGGCGATGGCGAGCGCCTCGAGCGTCAGCGCCTCTTTCTCCATCGTCAGATTGCCTTCCGCGTCGCCGGTGGTGGCGCGGATGATCCCGACGTCGATGGGGAAGGTCTTGTAGGCGAGGCATTCTTGGCCGCCCAAGACGACGCGCTCGACGAGTTCTTCTTTCGTCATCGCGTTGAGCTTGCCGCCGCCGTTCTTGGGATCGACGAAGGTCTCCATGCCGACGCGCGTCACGTGGGCGGGCCGGCGCGCCGCGATGTCGCGGAAGAGATGGGTGATGACGCCTTGCGGCAGATTGTAGGCCTCGATCTTGCCGTCGATCGCCAGCTTCTGCAGTTTCGGCGCGAGGCCCCAATGGCCGCCAATCACGCGCTTGACGAGTCCGTCATGGGCGAAATGGTTGAGGCCCTTGGCGCCGCCGTCGCCCTGGCCGGCGGCGTAGACGAGCGTGAGGCCGCGCGGGCTCTTGCCGCCCTCGGCGAGAAAGCGCTGCTCGAGCGCGATGGCGATCTCCTCGGCGAAGCCGATGCCGACGAAGCCGCCGGTCGCCACCGCATCGCCGTCGCGGATCAGCCGCACCGCCTCGGCCGCGGTGACGACCTTGCCCTTTTCCGGCGAGCGCAAGAACGGCAGAGCGGGATGGTGATGCGGCATGGTTTTTCCCCCGAATTGCGACTGGCGGCGTCGAACCCTCACCTCGTCGGCAATCGCGCCATCCTGTCAATCGGCGAGGTCGCCGCGGCGCCCGAAAAACGCCCAGCTTCCGCGCCAGCCTTCGCTCGGACGTCGATTGACGCCTGGGGAGGATCCAATGACGTTTTCACGCCTTGTCGCCGCCGCCTTCGCTCTCGTCTTCGTCGGCGCCGCCTTCGCCCAACAGGCGCCCCCCGTCGCCGTTCGCGCGACCATCGAAGCGGTCGCCGAGGATGGCGGGAGCCTGAGCGTGCGCACGCGTTCGGGCGAGGCGGCGACGGTCCGATTACAGCCGACGACGTCGGTCACGCTGGTCGTTCCCGCCACGCTCGCCGACGTCAAGCCCGGCCTGTTCATCGGCGTCGCGGCGATGCCCGGCGAGGGCGGCGTGCAGAACGCGCTGGAGGTGCATATCTTCCCCGAGTCGATGCGCGGCGTCGGCGAGGGCTTCCGCCCGTTCGACCTCGCGCCGGGCAGCACGATGACCAACGGCGACGTCGAGGCGAGGGTCGACAGCGTCGATGGCCCCAAGCTCACGGTGACCTACGGGGGAGGCCAGCAGACGATCGTCGTCGGCAAGTCGACGCCGATCGTCGCCTTGACGCCGGGCGCGCGCGACGATCTGAAGGCGGGCGCGGCGATCATCGCCCGCGGCGTCAAAGCTGCCGACGGCGCCTACGAGGCGACCCGGATTCTGGTGGGCAAGGACGGGCTGACGCCGCCGATGTGAGGCGGCGGCCCCGGGCGGCGCCGTCAAACCCTCGGCTTTCGCGCCGGCCCGCTCGGCGCGTATAATCGCACCATGCGCCCCGCATTGCTCGATCCCCTGTTCGCCCCCGCCGCCACGCTTCCCGGCGTCGGCCCGAAGAACGCCAAGCTGTTCGACAAGTTGCTCAACCGTTCGCAGGGCGCGCGCGTCCTCGACGTGCTGTTTCATCTGCCCTACGCCGCGCTCGACCGGCGGGCGCGGCCGAAAATTCGCGACGCGCAGCGCGACACGATCGCCACGCTCGAGGTGCGCGTCGTCGAGCACCGCCCGCCGCCGAGCCCGCGCTCCAAGGCGCCCTTCAAGGTGCTGGTCGAGGACGAGACCGGCGACGTCGAGCTGGTGTTCTTTCTCGCCAACGTCGAATGGATCAAGAAGCGCCTGCCGGTCGGCGCGACGCGCTGGGTGTCGGGCAAGCTCGAAATGTGGGACGGCCATCTCCAGATGGTCCATCCCGACCGGGTGATGGATGCCGAGGAACTGGCGCGAATGCCCGCGGTCGAGCCGGTCTACGGCCTCACCGAAGGGCTTTATCCCCGCACCGTCGCCAAGGCGGCGCAAAGCGCGCTAGCGCGGCTGCCGCGCCTGCCCGAATGGCTCGACGACGCCACCGCGCGTCGCCTTGAGGCGCCCAGCTTCGCGGACGCGCTCGCCGCGCTGCACAACCCGAGCGCGCCCGGCGACATCGACCCCGCCGGCCGCGCGGCGACGCGGCTCGCCTATGACGAATTGCTCGCCAACCAGCTCGCGCTGCTGATGGTGCGCGCGCGCATGCGCGACATCGCCGGGCGCGCGCACGTCAGCGCCGGTCACCTCGCGCAAAGAATCGTCGCGGCGCTGCCGTTCGAGCTGACGGGGTCGCAGGCGAAGGCGATCGCGGAAATCCGCGCCGATCTCGCCTTGCCCAAACGCATGATCCGCCTGCTGCAAGGCGACGTCGGCTCGGGCAAGACGATCGTCGCGCTTCTCGCGATGGCCGACGTCGTGGAGGCGGGGCGACAGGCGGCGATGATGGCGCCGACGGAAATTCTCGCGCGCCAACATTTCGAGCGCATGCGCCCGCTCGCCGCCGCCGCCGGTCTGCGCATCGCGCTGATGACCGGCCGCGACAAGGCCTCCGAGCGCCGCCAGAGGCTCGCGTCGCTCGCGGCGGGCGAGATCGACATCGTCGTCGGCACGCACGCGTTGTTCCAGGAAAGCGTGGCGTTCCGCGATCTCGGCTTTGCGGTCGTCGACGAGCAGCATCGCTTCGGCGTGCACCAGCGCCTCGCGCTAGCCGGCAAGGGTGAGGCGGTCGATCTTCTGGTGATGACCGCGACGCCGATCCCGCGCACCTTGGTGCTCGCCTATTTCGGCGACATGGACGTTTCCGCTCTTACGGAGAAACCGCCGGGCCGCCTGCCGATCGACACGCGCGCGATCCCGCTTGAGCGGCTCGAAGAGGTCGTCGCCGCGATCGGCCGCGCCATCGCGGGCGGCGCCCGCGCCTATTGGATTTGTCCGCTGGTCGAGGAGAGCGAGGCGCTCGACGTCGCGGCGGCCGAGGAGCGCGCGGCCGCGCTGCGCCACTTTTTCGGCGATGCGGTGGGGCTGGTGCACGGCCGCATGAAGGGCCCCGACAAGGACGCCGCGATGGAGCGCTTCCAGCGCGGCGAGACGAAGGCGCTTGTCGCCACCACCGTCGTCGAGGTCGGCGTCGACGTTCCCGAGGCGACGATCATGGTGATCGAGCACGCCGAGCGCTTCGGCCTGGCGCAATTGCACCAATTGCGCGGACGGGTCGGGCGCGGCGCCGGGCGCTCCTCCTGCCTGATGCTCTACAAGGGCCCGCTCGGCGAGGCCGCGCGCGCCCGCATCGAAATCCTGCGCGAAACCGAGGACGGCTTCCGCATCGCCGAGGAGGACCTGCGCCTGCGCGGCGAGGGCGACGTGCTCGGCGCGCGCCAGGCCGGCGCTCCCGGCTTCCGCCTCGCGCGGCTGGAAATTCACGGCGCCTTGCTGCGGCTCGCGCGGGTGCAGGCGGAGGCGGCGTTGGCGAACGGCGATCGGCTGCGCGGCGAGGCGAACCGCGGCCTGCGCCTGCTGCTCTACCTCTTCGAGCGCGACGAGGCGGTGCGGCTCTTGGAGGCGGGGTGAACGGAGCGCGAAAGGTTGGACAAACGCGCGCCGAAGTTGTTTAGTGCCTTCGCCGTTCGGGAAGTCGGAGGCCGACGCGTTCCTCCCCCCGCCGCCGCGCCCATCCACAGCCGGAGCCGACATCTTGCCCTATGGGATCGTCATCGCCGTTCTCGACATCGCGCTGATCGTGCACGCCGCGAAAACCGGGCGCTTCATGCCCTGGGGGTTCGTCATCCTGTTCCTGCCGGGCATCGGCGCGCTCGCCTATGTCGTGGTCGAGCTTCTTCCCGAATGGCTCGGCTCTCACAAGGCGCGGCAGGCGCGCCAGCAGTTCGCTGGCGCGATCGATCCGACCCGCCGCTATCGGCAGTTGCACGATGATCTCGAAATCGTCGACACCATCGCCAATCGTACGGCGTTGGCGGAAGAATGCCTGACGCTCGGCAAATACGACGAGGCGCTCGGCCAATACGACGCGATCCTCGCCAAGCCGCTCGGCGAGGAGCCCGGCTTCATGCTCGGCAAGGCGCGCGCCGAGTACGGCTTGGGCGACGCCGGGGCGGCGATCGCGACGCTCGACGAGCTCAAGCGGCGCTGGCCCGCCTATCAGTCGGCGGACGGTCGTCTGCTCTATGCGACGGCGCTGGAAATGGCTGGGCGCAACGACGAGGCGGTCGCCAATTACGCCGACGTAGGCCGCTATTACCCCGGCGCGGAACCGCGCGTGCGCCAGGCGCAACTGCTCCAGCGCCTCGGTCGCCAAAGCGAGGCGCGCGCCATAGCCGAGGATGTTGTGCGAACGCTGACCCGCGCGCCCGCGCACGTGCGCAAGAGTCAGCGGCAGTGGCTGGCGAGCGCGCAGAAGCTCGCGAGGTCGTGACGGCGGCGCGGCCAAGGCTTGGAGGGACGAGCGATGGGCGTATTGGTGGATGGCGTCTGGCGCGTCGACGGCGAGTTCCCGAAGGACGCGTCGGGGCGCTTCGTGCGGCCCGATGCGGCGTTTCGCGACTGGGTGACCGCGGACGGGTCGGCCGGGCCGACGGGCGAAGGCGGGTTCGCGGCCGAGCCCGGCCGCTATCACCTTTATATCTCGCTCGCCTGTCCCTGGGCGCACCGCACGCTGATTTTTCGCAAGCTCAAAGGCCTCGAGGCGATGATCGGCCTGTCGGTCGTCAATTGGCATTTGGGCGAGGAGGGTTGGACCTTCGCGCCGGGGCGCGGCGTCGTCCCCGATCCCGTGCTCGGCGTGCGCCGCATCTATGAACTCTACACCGCCTCGCGGCCGCGCTACACCGGCCGCGTCAGCGTTCCTGTGCTGTTCGACAAGGCGCGCGGCCGGATCGTCAACAACGAGTCGGCGGACATCATCCGCATGTTCAATTCGGCGTTCGACGGCGTCGGCGCGGCGCCGGGCGACTATTACCCCGCGGAGCTGCGCGCGGAGATCGACGCGCTCAACGCGCGCATTTACCCGACGGTCAACAATGGCGTCTATCGCTCCGGCTTCGCCTCCAAGCAGGCCGCCTACGAAGAGGCGGTCGTCGCGCTGTTCGAAACGCTCGACGGCCTGGAGGCGCGGCTCGCCGAGCGGCGTTTCCTCTGCGGCGATCGGCTCACCGAAGCCGATTGGCGGCTGTTCACGACGCTGGTGCGCTTCGATCCGGTCTACGTCGGACTGTTCAAGTGCAATATCCGGCGCATCGCCGACTATTCCCATCTCAGGCGATACCTGCGCGAACTGCGGGCCCGACCGGGGATCGAGGAGACGATCGACCTCTTCCACATCAAGCAGCACTATTACGGCAGCCTTCTCTTCATCAATCCCACGGGAATTGTGCCGTTGGGGCCGGCCGAGTCCAGATGAAGCCGGCCGAGAATTCGCGATCGCGTCTTGCGCATTCGAGGTTCCCCTCGCCGGCGTCCCGCCCTACATTGCGTGGGTGCGAGAGGTTATGCGGGCGAGTGGAATGGATGTGTTGAGTTGGATGCGCGCGGCGAGGTTATGGGCCGTTCTGGCCCTCGCCGCGCCGGCGCTTGTTTGCGGCGCGCGCGCCGCGTCGCCGCCCAGGGTCGATGTCGTCGCTTTCGGCCTGTGGGGCGATCAGAGCGTCTTCGCCAGCGAAGCGGCGGGCGCGGCGCGCATCGTGGCGCGTCGATACGGCCACGGCGGCAAGGTGATCGTGCGCGTCAACACCAAGCGACGCGGCGAGGCGACGGAAGAGAACCTGCGCGCGACGCTCGCCTCCCTCGGCGCAAGCATGGATCCCGAGCGCGACATCCTTTTCCTGATCCTCACGTCGCACGGCGACCAGGAGGGCGTCGGCGTCGCCACGCCGAGCGAAAAATCCTTCATCACGCCGATCGAATTGCGCGACATGCTGCGCGAGAGCGGTGCGCGGTTCAGCGTCGTCGTCGTTTCCGCCTGCTATTCCGGGATATTCGCCGACGCGCTCGCCGAGCCCGACACGCTGGTCATCACCGCGGCGGACGCGGACCACGCCTCCTTCGGCTGCCGCGACGGCGCGAAATGGACGACGTTCGGCGAGGCGTTCTTCGGCGACGCGCTGGCGCAGGCCAAGACTCTGCCCGGCGCCTTCGCCCTAGCGCGAAGCCGCATCGCGGCGCGCGAACAGGCCGAAGGCTTCGATCCCTCGAATCCGCAAATGGCGGGCGGCGAGCGTGTGCTGAAGCGCCTGAACGGCAGCGAGTAAAGCGCCGCTCGAGGCCGCCCGACATCGACCGCCCGCCCGCCGCGTCGCCGCCGATTCGATCGATGCTAAAATCGGCGCAATCGGAACAAATCGAAGGAATTCTCTAAGAAAGCCTCAAAAGGTGTGAAGCCATGCTTTCCGCTTTCGCACGCTACGCGCCTGCGCCGCCGTAGCGTCATCCCCGCCCGAGCGCCGAACCTGGCGGCGTCGGGCGCCGAGCCGGAAGGGGTGAAGCGATGGTCGAACGGAAAGGGAAGAACTGGGGCCTCAGAGCGATCGTCTGCGCGGCGGTCGTCGTTTGGCAAATCTACGACATGGCGAGCGCGAGCGTGCTCACGTCGAACGGCAGCAACGTTCTGCGATATGTCGTCATCGGCGCCGCGCTCCTCGGACTGGTCGCCTCGCTGCTGAAACTCAGCGCCGACTACTAGTACACCTCGCCGGAAGTGCTGACTCCGTTTTTTTTTGCGATGCAAAGTCGGAGGTGAGTCCGGTTTGCCACAGGTAGGCGAAATCGGATTGGGATTTGGTCTGCGTGCGCGGTTTTGG
>JBEKLU010000030.1:0-43047 GCA_050010035.1 Roseiarcus sp. | reverse complement strand
CGTCCCTCGCAGGACGGCGCAGCCGCCCCCCCTTTATTAGCGGTGCGCGGCAATATCATTCGGGATGCCCTCGATCGGGCATTCAGGCGTCCCTGGGGTAGGGCGTGTAATTGCTTCAACTTGCTTGCGGGTCCCTTCGGGATCATTGATCCACCGCGTGTAGAAATTGTATGGGCATGCCGCCACGCCGTTGGCGTCTTCCCGAGAATTAATCTTGCCGGTGTAGCCTCGGTGCAGCAGTTTGTAGAGGTGGTTCTGCGACTGCAGATTCCGGCGCGCGTCGCGGATCAGTCCGACGGACAGTTCGGCGTACTGAATGCCCATGTCCTCTTCACCGCATTCGCCCAGCGTGCGTCCGTCAAAGCCGACGATCGCCGAATGGCCAAAGTAGGAATACACGCCATCGAAGCCTGAAGCATTGGCAACGGCTACGTATACATTGTTCATCCAGGCCATCGCCCTGGCGACCATGATCTGCTGTTCCTTGGCCGGATACATGTAGCCCTGGCAGCGGACGATCAGTTCGGCGCCGCTCATTGCGCAGTCCCGCCAGATTTCCGGATAGTTGCCGTCGTCGCAGATGATCAGGCTCACCTTCAGCCCCTTGGGGCCCTCGGAAACGTAGGTGCAGTCGCCGGGGTACCATCCTTCGATGGGGACCCACGGCATAATCTTGCGATACTTCTGAACGATCTCGCCCTTGTTGTTCATCAGGATGAGGGTGTTGTAGGGCGCCTTGCGGGGATGGTCCTCGTGGCGTTCGCCGGTCAGCGAAAATACACCCCAGATGTTGGCCTTCCGGCATGCCTCGGCGAAAATGTCGGTCTCGACCCCAGGGACGGTCGCGGCGGTCTCATACATTTCCTTCGCGTCGTACATGATGCCGTGAGTAGAATACTCGGGGAAGATCACCAGGTCCATGCCCGGCAGTCCCCGTTTCATTCCGACAACCATCTCGCCGATCTTGCGGGCGTTGTCGAGCACCTCAGCCTTGGTGTGCAACCGCGGCATCTTGTAATTCACGACGGCAACGCCGACACAATCGTTGCTGCTGGATATATCACCGTGCCTCATAATATTATTATCCTTCTGATGTGAACTACAACTGTTCCGGGCGTCTTAAGCCGGCTTGGCTCGCTCTTACCTTTCTGGTGACCGCGACTTTTCACGCTCGCCGGATCACGGCTCAATTCGACGCAACCACAGCCAAATCGGGAACAGCATCGCAATCAGGTGCGGAAAGTTGCTGGGTCACCAGGCTTACGCCGATGGCGATCGCGGTCACGAGCAGCCCGTGGCCCAGCGCGAAGGGGGTTCCCACCAGCAGTGCGCTCTTGGGATTGTCGTTCAGGGCTCGCCAAGTCGAACCGTCCATGTAGGCAACGTGGTCCTGATCAAGGCCATAGCGTAATCCAAGGAAGAACAGCAACAAGAGACTGCTGAGTGAGTTCAGCGCAGAGTCCACGTTTCTTCCCCTCTACCTGAATATCTATTGCTGCTTCACGACACACTTGGACAGTCCCGATTCGAGCGCCGCCCGATCAAGGTTTCGTCCGATGACCACGAATTCGGTTTGTCTGTTTTCATTCGACTGCCATGTTTTGAACCGCGTCATCGTCGTCAGCATCCGCACACTTTGGAAAATGAGTCGTTCGTTGAAGCCGCGCGCGTTGAAGACGCCCTTGGTGCGAAAAATATCATCGCCTCGGCGCTGAAGGAGCGGGGTCACCCACGAGAGGAACCGGTTCATGTCGATCGGCCCGCTTTCGCGCAGCACGATCGAGCCGATCCGCGGGTCGTGTTCGTGTTCGTGCTCCCCGAGAAACGCGGGATCGACCTGAAGCTTGGCCTCGAGCTGAAAGGCGTTCGAGTTCAGAACGGCGGAAAGATCCACCGCCCCCCGGACGCAGCGATGGATCCTCGCCAGCGGATTGAGGGTGCGGATCTTCCTTTCGATGCGGCAAACGTCCTCTTCGGAGGCAAGATCGGTCTTGTTGACCAGCACGATGTCGGCGAACGCCACCTGTTCCTGCGCCTCGTCGCTCTGCTGCAAGTTCGCGTCGAGATTGACCGCATCAACGACCGTGACAAACGCATCGAGCCGGGTGCGTCTTCTCATCTCTTCGGAAACGAAAAAAGTGGAGGCGACCGGCGCCGGATCGGCCAGCCCCGTCGTTTCGATCAGGATCGCGTCGAGCTCTGCCGAGCGTTCCGTCAATTTTCCGATCGTTTCGATCAAATCATTGCGTACGGTGCAACACAGGCAACCATTATTGAACTCGATGAGCTGTTCCTGGTCGTCCCGGACGATCAATTGGCCGTCGATTCCGACTTCCCCGAACTCGTTGACGATGACCGCAATCCTGAGCTCTTGCTGCCGGCTCAAGATGTAATTCAACAGAGTGGTCTTTCCGGATCCCAGGTAGCCTGTGATCACAGTCACAGGGATCCTTCCATCAGCGTGCTTGGCGTTCATGGAATCCTCCGTACCGTGTTCTGCTGTTTGGACCCCGCACTCTCCGACGAAAGGAGGATGGGAAGGAGCCCCGGCTGCTTCCCATCCCAGCGCTTCGCCTACGCGTGGGCCTTGCGCAGCGCCTTGGGAGCGCCGCCCGGCGTCGGGACGACGGTCTTGGTCATCATGGAGATACCCTCTTGCATGATGACCTTGCGGTTCGGCGGAGGCAGGTTGTCGCCGCGAAGATCGGCGTAAGGCACGACGACCCAGCAGGCGCAGCCCCAGATGCACTCACCAGCCATGCCTTCGAACCGGATCGCGGGTTCGGACAACATCGGACCGATGTCGATCAGCCAGGCATGCTGGTAAAGCTTCTGCTCCCACTCCAGCTTGTCGTAGTTCTTCTGGCTTTCCCAGAACGCAATCAAGTCGGTCTTCGCGACGCCGGGAAGGATGACATTGGCGTACGCGGTCAGCGCATCGAAGAACTCTCGATTGAAGCTCAAGTAGGTCGATTCGGCGTCAAGCAGGTATTCTTTGGTTATCAGTGACTTGAAAGCCTTGCTCATCATGTCGATGTCCATGTCGCGCGACGCGTGAATATGAACTTCGGCGTAGTCGGTCTTGAACCCGTCCTTCAGGCCGCTGAACTTGGGCACAAAATCGATCCATTGGCTGATGACGGCATCCCACTTCGAGCCCTCTTCTCCGGGCAGAACCTGTACGCCCGGGTGAGTCAGCTTCGCCACGTCGAACAGCGTCCAGTTGCGCGCCTTCGCGCTGAGCGTCTCATGCGGCGCGCCGGTGAAGCCTGCCGGCCGCAACGCCTTGAACAACATGCGCCCGTAATCGAGGGCGGCGAAGCGCATGAAGGAGTCGGCCACGAACCTGTTGGTCACCATTTCCTTGAAGTTGTGCCGGATATGCGCCTCGCCGGTGGTGGTGTACGAAGTCAGGCGTTGCCAGCTCTGCTCCGGGTTCACCACGAAGAAGCCGCCGGTGAACGGGTTTCTGTACAGGTCGCCCCAAACCGTCGTGACGCCGGCATTCTTGTCATCGTCGAGCATGCAATCGAGGTCGTTGAGGGTTGTATATAGCGCAGGGCTGTTGCGATAGGTGTCCGAATCGCCCGAAGAGGGCAATTGCCCGACGCCGATGACCGGGATGCGGCGGCCAAACTTGATGTTCGAGAGGTGCCGGGCCATGTCGACGACCATGCCGCTGCCGGTGCCTCCAGCCAAGTTGAAGCAGACCATGACCATCGAGGGCAGTTCGGCCGATTCGACATGTTTCACAAAGTTGCGCAAGGCCACATCCAACGGGCGTTCATTGGCGTAATAGGCGTTTGCGTAGATTCCCTTGGCGACGATGCGCGGGAAAGGCTCGCCGGCCTTCGGCATCACCACGTCATGCGGGACGTACGACTCGAAATTGGGGTTCCAGTAGTAGCGCGGATATTCGAGCTTCAGGAACTCTCGCGTCCGATTCAGCCCCTCGAAGAACTCGCTCTTGTCTGGAACCGGGAGCGCGACGGACTGAAACTGAAACCGGTCGGCCGGGATGCCCCGGGATTCGAGCCGCTTAATGAACGACGCGGCATAATCCCTGACCACCTGCATATCCTGGTCGCCAATGTCGACAACCAAGGCGGCAAACCGCGCGCGGGGATCGGTAAGCTGATCCTCGATTTCGCCGGTGCGCAGCAGCGCGTCGACATAAAGCGCTCCGGTCCGACCAACGCCGACGACGTGAATGCAGTGCGGCGCCTGGGCTCCGGTCGCGCTGCCGTACAAGGAACCTGACATATTGATACTCCTCCCTGGTTAGTGCCAATTGTTAGACAACAGCCTAAAATGCAAAAAAAAGCCCACCCCCGGCTCTTATGCCGGGCGGTGGGCTTTTTTGCCCTTCCCTCAATCGGCTATCTTGGCGACGAGGGATAGTTTGACTATGTTGATGCTCTCAACGCGGCGCCATCAGTTTTTGCCCGCGACGCCCCGCTCCCGGCGAGACGAAAAATACCCTCGACCCCCTTGCCTGCTGTAGCGCCTTGCCGCTTGCGATGTTGCTGGCCCAAGGCGGCTACATGACAATGAAACGTTAAATATCATGCTACGCTATGTCAATAGGTTTTTTCCAAAGCTTTTTTCGAGGTGAAGCGGCCCCGCGCAGCGGGACCATTCTTGGCGGCGGTCAAGGCGGAAGTCCGTCTGCTGGTCGCCTTTATCTATCATGCCGCCGATGGCTGTGTGTGCTTCTGCTCCCGGCGCCACGCCCTCGCGCCAAACGGCCATCGGCGCGCGATAACGGAGCGCCTGATGAAGGCGGCGCTCATTGCAGAAGACGATCCATTCGCCGATGCCGGCTCTCGCCTCGCGGCCGTCGGCATAGCCTTTGAGATAGACGTCCTCGTGTTTGAGCGAGCGCCAGACGCGTTCGATGAACACGTTATCCATCCCCAGGCCAATGCGAAGCACTCGTTTGCCAACGGCCGCGCCCGTCCATCGAGGCGCGCACCCCAGCCTCAATGACAATGCTTGTGAAAGCCCCGCCGGTGAATTGGCTGCCCTGGTCGGTGTTGAAGATTTCCGGCTTGGCGTATCGGGCCAGCGCGTCCATAGCGATCTGGAACGGATCGCGTTCCACGTTCCTATGGCGGAACGAAGCGTCCATCGTGTTCGACAGCCGCTAGGACAGAACCGCCCGGCTCGCCCCGTCGATGACGGCGACCAGATAAAGAAAGCCGCGGCGGATCGGGATGTGGGCGATATCAGACGCCCAGACGTGATTGGGCCGGTCGATCGTCAGGCCGCGCAGCAGGTGACGGCAAATCTTATGCCCCGGCGCGCGCCGGCTGGTCCTCGGCTTCGTCCCGAGCGCCTCGATGCCCATGAGCCGCATCAGCCGCCGCGCGCGGTTGAGTGGAAAGCCCGCCTCGCTCAGCGTCCTGGCGATCCGCCGCGCGCCGAAGAACGGTCGCCCATGACGCGACCTCCAAGCTCGCCGCGGGGCCGTATAAAACCCTTGGGGCGGGGTCTGTCGTATCGCCGGTGATCGAGTAAAGTCTCCGACTCTGGCGCCGTTAATTGCCCCATTTTTGGTCCCGGCCGCTTCTGCAAGAGTGAGGGCTCGGCCGTCAAACTTGGCCAAGCCCCCTCGTATCGGTCAGCGCGTTTCGACGCGAACCTCGAGTTCGTCGTAACGCATGACTTTGTAGAAAACGACGGAGCCGATCCACGCGACGGCGAAGACGCCAATGATGACGTAGCCGAGGATGCCGAAGTTGTCGTTGATCGCGCCTATCGCGCCCCAGAAACCGCCGCCATCAGTCAGGCCGAGCTCATCGCCGATCAGATTGAGCGTTTCGAGACCGCCGACGATGACCGCGACGACGACGGAAACCGCCGTGATCGTTATGTTGTAGTATAGTTTGCGGATGGGCTTCATGAAAGCCCAGCCGTACGCCCCCAGCATCAGCACGCCATCGGTCGTATCGACCAGCGACATCCCTGCCGTGAACAAGGCCGGGAAAACCAGAATTGTCGCAATGGACGCGCCGTTCGCCGCCTGCGTGGCCGAGATGCCGAACAAGGCGATTTCAGTTGCGGTGTCAAAGCCGAGGCCGAAAAGGAGGCCGATCGCCAGCATATGCCAGCTCTTAGTGACGAGCTTAAACAACGGGCGAAAAATTCTCGACAAGAACCCGCGGCTATTAAGCAGGAGGTCGAAGTCGTTTTCGACAAAAGGCTCGCCCCGCTTGACCGCCTGGAACGTGCGATAGACGGAGACGAGCACCAAGATGTTGACGATCGCGATGGCGAAGAGAAACGACGCCGAGGCGCTGGTGCTGATCATCCCGCCAACAGCCTTCATCGAATCGAAGCTCCCGGTCATTGCCTCTGTGGTGAAGGCCACGGCGACCGACAGAGCGGCGACGACCGCCGAATGCCCGAGCGAAAACCAAAGTCCGACGCCGACAGGACGCTTGCCCTGTTGCATCATCTTGCGCGTGACGTTGTCGATCGCTGCAATATGATCGGCGTCCACTGCATGCCGCAGGCCGAACGAATAGGCCAGTAACGCCGTTCCGAGCAGCACTGGCGTTTCGTGCAGGACGGCGACCGCCCACACCCAGACGAGGACGTTCGCGCCGATGAGGAGCGCATAGACGCCGATCAGTCGGCTTCGCAGACTCGCGTCGCCTTCGGACAAAATACGGGAAAGATATCCAAGCATGGGACCCTCGTAAGCAGATGACAGGAATGGTCAGCTCGATCTAGATAACAGCCTACGACGCAAAAAAGCCCACCCCCGGCTGTCCGGCCAGGTGGTGGGCTTTTTTGCCCTTCCCTCGATCGGCTATCTCGGCGACCAGGGAAAATTTAGCTTTGTTGATGCTCGAAACGCGGCGCCGTCAGTCATTGCCCGCGATGCCCCGCTGCACGCGAGGCCAAGAATGCCCTCGACCCTCTTGACTTGCTGTAGCGCCTTGCCGCCGGCGATGTTGCTGGCCCAAGGCGACTGCATGACGCACAAACGCTAAGTATCATGCTATGCTATGTCAATAGGTTTTTCTCCGAGGGCAATCGGGCGAGTCCCGTCGCGGAGATGGTTGGAATTTCGTTGGCGTAGTCTCCGGGTCGCCCAACCCAACTGATTCCAGCGGCGGCGCGCGGGAATGGAGACTGCGCGATTACGAAGGATACCAAGAAGGAGGCGGCTGTCGCCGCCGAGGTTTTGCTTTTCGATGATTGGTTCGACGCGATCGAGGACGCGATCCGCGCTCGCGCGCGCGGATTTATCGAGGCGACGCTGGAGGAGCAACTCTCCGGCGCGCTGCCGCCTCCACGCTACGGACGGGGCAAGCCAGGAGAGGAAGAGGCGGGGCCGTCGCTCGTCGGCCGTCCGCCACGGCTCGCGCAGGCGATTTCTCGCAGGCCCAATCGACGTCGGCGCACGATCGTCGCCTATCGGTCTGTTTGTCCCCGCTCGAGACTGCGAGCCGCCGCGACCTTCGCCGATCCTTTTGCACCGTCGCTCAAAAAGCAGTCACAGCTCCGGCGCGGTCTCCTCATCGGGCTTCGATCATAGCCAATCCAACGGGGCGCACGTCCCCCAGGTGGTAGGGACACAGGGGGCGATTGGTCGCTCCCGCCGGATCGGCTCGGTTCGGAGATGCCACGCTGATTTCGGCCGTGGCCCGCTGGGCGCACTTCGTTCCGCTTCGCTTCACTGCGCGCGTCCAGCGGCGCGCATTCCGGAAACCGCGTGAGAAAGGTGCGCGGGGGCGGCCGCATCTGGGCATCTCGGCTCGGCCCAACTTTCCACCCCGGCAGCGAACACCCCGGCAGCGCTTGTTGACAAGGAGATCGCTCAACTTATAGGCTGAGATTTGAACGAAATCCTCTTGTGTCGGCAACATCGCCGGCAGCGAGACGGGGCAACAAAAGCCCTCCACCGGCTTCGCGCCGGTGGGGGGTTTTTGCATTGAGGGCCGCACAGGGAGACCGACAAAATGAATCCTTTGAACTGGGAGCAAGTCAAGGAGCGTTATCCGACCGGCACGATGGTGAACCACATCACCGGATCGCGGCAATTTGAGATCCTGAGGGTCACGGATGATGGCGTCTACTTCAAGTGGGGGGTGGTGCGCGAAGGGGTTGTGTCGCGCAGCAATCTGGAGCGAGCGGTTGAACTCCTCATTCAAGGTGTAATGCTGCCCGACCCGTCCAGTCTGACCAGCGACTATCGGACACTTGTCTCGGATGAGAAACCCACCACCGCGGCCGCCCTGTTGAAGGATCTTGGCTACTGGTGAGTTTTCGCTTCGGATCAGTTGGGCCGCTTTTCTGCGCGAAGCATACGCGGGGCTGTTTCCCTGACCATTTCGTTAAAGTGCGATCGGCCGCTCCCCGCTGATGGCTCTCGCGAGCCAATACCGCCAACAGCGAACAGTGAACCGTCAGTTGCGCAAGAATAGGAGCGATGGCCGTGGCGAAGGTGGTGGATGGACTGAATTCTGTTCCATGGATTCGGCTGGAACCTCTGGCAAACGGCTGGATCGTGGAAATTGCGCCCATTCCGCGACGCGACAAGGGAAAATACGGCTACGATTTATGGTCGAACGGGCTCGCCTTCGAGGCGTTCGGCATCGGGCGAACGTATAAGGTGACCGTCCGCGCCCCGGGGCAGGGCAACGGCATGTGGCTATTGAATTTTGATACCGAGGGCCGCCTCGTTAACGCCTCCTATACGGGGACAAAATGGGGGGAGTTCGATATTCCCGCGCCGAAATTCGAATTCAATTTTCGCTTGTTGCCCTATCCCCGCTACCGGCCTGAAATGCACAGGTTGATTGGCGGTACGTGGCTGCGCGCAAAGTGGACGGACCAGATCGACAGCAGCCGACTGGTCTATCGGGCAGAAATCGTACCCCAGGATGACTCCTTCTACAAAGCAGCCATGTACACGCTGGATGAGTTGGTCGCTGCCGTAAATGCGCCCGATGCTTCGGGTGACACCGCGGCGGCCGAAGCAGTTCGAGCGCTTCGTTCGCTACCGCTGAAGACTCATGCCGGCCTGCTGGACGAAGCAAGACTGTTCCATTCCATCATCGACGTACCGGGCCAGATATCGGTGGAACCGCCTGAACTTGCCTTTGACCACTACCATGCCATACCCGTCAAGGTGCAGGCGGGTTGTGGGGGCCCATGCACCTTCTGTACTTTATATGATCGCAAGATTCACATCCTTCCGACGCATGTCGTTGAGCAACAAATCGACCGAATGGCCGAGTATCTCGGTGAGGAATTGGATCATTTCGTCAAGGTCGTGCTGCTTGAGGGGGATGCGCTCACAGTTCCCGCACAGCGGCTCGGCCAAGCGCTTTCCTATGCCCGGACGCGTTTTGAATTGGCGGACGGACCGTTCGCCCATGCCTTCTCCAAGGGCAAAACCGTGACCAAGAAATCTTCCGATGAACTCAGGGCGCTGCGGGATCACGGCCTGCTCAACGTCAACATCGGTTTGGAAACCGGCAGCCAGGAGATTCTTGACCTGGTCAAGCGTGGTCAGAAAATTGCCGATTGCCGAAAAGCCATCCAAATGCTGTTGGACGCGAAGATCGGCGTAAGCGTCAACGTGATCGCCGGCATGGGCGGCGCCCGTTTTCAGGAAGAGCACGTGAGCCAGACGCTCGCATTTTTCCGCGATTTGCCGTCAGCGGTCGCCGTCTTTTACGCCCCGCTGGAAATTCATGCGGAGGCTCGATATGCGAAGCAGGGGTTTGCTGATCTCACTGCTGAGGAACTGGACCAGCAGGTTCAAATATTCCGGCGGGAACTGGGCGCCACAGAATATCTATTCGTACCCATGTAAGGCAATCGCGGCGGACTGGACTCAGATGCAAGGACTCTGGACGACGACAAGCATTTGATTTATATGGTTAACCACCCCTAGAGAGTCGCCCTGGTGGGCCGGGAGGGACTCGAACCCCCAACCAGACCGTTATGAGCGGCCGGCTCTAACCGTTGAGCTACCGGCCCGGACGAGGGCGCGACCGGGAACGGCATTAAACGCAAAACCCGGCGCAACGCAATCGGCCGCGAGCCCGTGGGCGCGGCGCCTCCGCCCTAACTTCGCCATGCATTTCTTTTCATTGCCGCCCTCACTATGCTAGGCGGCGCGGGGCGGCGTCGCCGCCAACACCGTGAGACAGCATGTCGGCGCCAGCATCGAGAGCGGACGGGGCGGCGCGAAGCCGCGGGTTTGCGGCGCGCGCGCCCGCGCCCGTCGGACGCGACGAAGCCCGTTTGCGCGCCTTCGCCGCCGCGCGGCGCCATTCCTGGCTGGTGCGCCTCCTGCGCGTCGCGGCGCCGGCGAGCGTCGGCCTCGGCGTGGCGGTGCTGATCGTCGGCGCTGTCTTCGATCCGTTCCACGCGAAGACCAACGGATTGTCGGTCGGCGAATTCAGCGTCGACGGCTCCAAGATCGTCATGGGCCGGCCGAAGCTGACCGGCTTCCGTCGCGACGGACGCGCCTATGTCGTGAACGCCGCCAAGGCGATCCAGGACGTGACGCGACCGACCGTCGTCGAGCTGCGCCAGGTCGACGGCGATCTGGGCCTGGGGGAGGACGGTTCGCTCCACATCGCCGCCGCGGTCGGCTTCTACGACACCGTCCGCCAATCCCTGGATTTGTCGCAGGACGTGCGCATCCATAATTCCAATTACGACGTGAGGCTCGCCAGCGCGAACATCGACTTCAAGGCGGGCGTCTATCGATCGGATGCGCCGGTGACGCTGACGATGGCCAACGGAGGGACGATATCGGCGGATTCGGCCGTGGCGCGCGACAACGGCGAAGAGTTGACGTTCTTGGGCCATGTGCGGTCGATGTTTGCGCCCGAGGCGGGCGCGCCGCCGGCTTCCGCGCAAATGAAGGGAACGAATCCATGAAGGCCTTCGACGCTTGCGTCCGATCGGCCGCGGCGCTGGCGATCGCGCTTCTCGGCGCGATCGCGCCCGCCGACGCCGCGGCGACCCGCTCCGCCGAACCATCGCCGCTGTTGCCCGGCGCGAATTCCAAGCAGCCGGTCTCCATCGAGGCGGACAAGCTCGTCTATTTCGACAAGGAGCAAAAGGCGGTTTACACCGGCAACGTCGTCGTCATCCAAGGCGACACCAAGATGACCTGCTCGACCTTGACCATCTTCATGGAGAAGGGCCCCGAGCCGGCGCGGCCCGCGGCCGCCAAGGCGGACGCGGCGGGCGACGCCGCTCCGGGCGCCGGAACGAGCCACGTCAAGCACCTGGACGCCGCCGGCCCCGTCGCCGTCGTGTCGAAGACGCAGGTCGCCACCGGCGACCGCGGCGCCTACGACAAGGCGCAGAACAAGGTCTGGCTGATCGGCAACGTCACGCTGAGCGACAGCGGCAACGTCACCAAGGGCGACAAACTGACCTACGACTTGACCACCGGCGAGGCGACCGTCGACATCGGCCCGGCGGCCAATCGCGTCAAGGGGCTGTTCACACCCGGGTCCGGCGACTCGGGCGGCGATGACAAGACCAAAGTCTCGAAGTAGATATGTCCCTTGCTTCGCTTCCTCTCACCGACGCGTCATGAGAAACTCCCGCCGCTTCCGGAACGCCGTCCGTTGACCGCGGCTTCGTCGATCGAGGCGCGCCCGCGCGCGCGGGCCAGAGGGACCGCCGAGCCCGACGGGAGCTCGACGGGCGGCGCCGGGGAGGGGTTCCTGGCCGTGCATGGCCTGGGAAAGAGCTATGGCGGGCGCGCGGTGGTGGCCGACGTCAGCCTGTCGGTGCGGCGCGGCGAAGCGGTCGGGCTGCTGGGCCCCAACGGCGCCGGCAAGACCACGGTCTTCTATATGATCACCGGCCTGGTCCGGCCGGACAAGGGCCTCATCGAACTCGACGGTTTTCCGGTGACGGGGCTGCCGATGTATCAACGGGCGCGCCTCGGCATCGGCTACCTGCCGCAGGAGGCTTCGATCTTTCGCGGCCTCAACGTCGAGGACAACATTCGCGCCGTCCTCGAGGTCAACGAGCCCGACCGCAGGGCGCGCGAGGCGACGCTCAACTCGCTGCTCGAGGAGTTCGACATCGCGCGGCTGCGCAAGACGCCCTCGATCGCGCTTTCCGGCGGCGAGCGACGGCGCTGCGAGATCGCGCGCGCGCTCGCCGGCAAGCCGTCGTTCATGCTGCTCGACGAGCCTTTCGCCGGCATCGATCCGATCGCGGTGGGCGACATCCAGGATCTCGTGCGCCATCTCAAGGGTCGCGGCATCGGCGTCCTCATCACCGATCACAACGTGCGCGAGACGCTCGGGCTGATCGATCGCGCCTACATCATTCACAGCGGCCATGTGCTGACCGAGGGAACGCCCGACGAGATCGTCGCGCACCCCGACGTTCGCCGATATTATCTCGGCGAAGACTTCCGGATGTAGCTTCGCTAAGTCGGGACGCGCCTCATTCGTCTTCCTCGAAGCGGCTGGCCAGCAGCGCTTCGAGCGCGTCGAGCGCTTCGAGCGCCTGCGCGCCGATCGCGGAGACGACGATCGTCGATCCGAGGCCCGCGCCCAGCGTCAAGATGCCCATGATGGAATCGCCGCCGACCGTCTCGCCGCAGCGGGTGACCTTGACTTGCGCGTCGAAGCGATCGACGCACTGCACGAACTTGGCGGTGGCGCGCGCGTGCAGTCCCTTGCGGTTGACGATGCGCATTTCGCGCGCATGCGCGCCGGCCGGGATCGGCGGCGGCGCATCGTCCTCTTCATCGCGCCGTCCCCTCGCCTCGGTCATTTTCCCGTCAGCACCTTGCTCGCTACGGTGATGTACTTGCGGCCGGCGTCGCGCGCCTCGATCACCGCGTGATCGAGGTCCATGGTGTCGCGAAGCGTCGCCAGCTTGATCAGCATCGGCAGGTTGATGCCGCAGATGACTTCGATGCGGCCGCCGTCCATCACCGAAATGGCCAGGTTGGACGGCGTGCCGCCGAACATGTCGGTCAGCAGGACGACGCCGCTGCCGTCCTGAACCCGCCCCACCGCGCCCAGAATGTCGGCGCGACGCTGCTCCATGTCGTCCTCGGGGCCGATCGTGATCGTCTCGAATCGCGATTGCGGCCCGACCACATGCTCGAGCGCGGCCCGAAAGCCAGTGGCGAGCTGGCCGTGGGTCACAAGGACCATTCCAATCATCAACAACCCATCGTTTCAGGCGCCGCCGCCGCGCCAGCGAACGGTCAAGAGACAAGAGACGCATTTTTGTGCAGTGCGGCGCAATGATCAAGCAAAATCCGCAAATAGGCGCCGACCGGCGTCAAAACAACCTAGCAAGAGTTTCGAGCGCCGCATAGGCGTGGTCGAGCGGGCCGTGCGCCGGATCGAGCGCGACTCGGGGCAGCCGGACGCCGAGCAATTCGACGGTTTTGTCGCTCGGCTCGGGCATTCGAGGGGCCGACCCGCCGCGCGCCGTCAGATCGACGACGAGCCGGGCGACCATGCAGGGCTCGTGGGCGACCGTGACGACGCCTTCGAAACGCCGCTCGACGAGCCCCTCGAACCCCGGAGCGCCGCGCGCCAGCAGGCGACCGCCGAAGGGGCGCACGAAGACCCGGTCGTCGCCGACGAGCGCGGCGAAAATGGCGGCTTGGCGCGCGAGCGCGATGAGGGCGAGCGCCAGGGAGCTCTTGCCCGCCCCGGAAGGGCCGCGCAGCAAGAGGCCGTTTTCGCCGACGACGAGCGCGCTCGCGTGCAGGCTCGACCAGCCGGCGGCGGGCGCTTTCACGGTTCGATCGCCGGCAGGCAAATGACGAAGCGCGCGCCCGCGCCGTGGCGCACGACGCCGGCCTCGCCCTCGTCCGCGGTCGTCGCGGTCGTCTCGGCCGAGGCCGGCCGATTGGACGCCCATATCCGCCCGCCGTGCGCCTGAACGATCTGACGCGAAATGGAAAGCCCGAGCCCGGAGTTCTGCCCGAAGCCCTGCTCCGGGCGATCGGTGTAGAAGCGCTCGAAGATGCGCTCGAGCGCGTGGGGCGGGATGCCGGGGCCGTCGTCGTCGACCGTAACGACGACCTGGTCGCCCGCGGGCTCGCCCTCCGGCGTCGCCTCGCCGCGCGCCCGGCTGAGCGCGATTCTCACCTCGCCGCCCGGGTGCGAGAAGGAGCAGGCGTTGTCGATCAGATTGGTGATCACCTGGGCGAGCCTCGAATCGTAGCCGAACACGACATAGGCCGACGCCTTCGCCTTGGGGGCGGCTTCTTCGATGGTCAGGCGCAACGCGGCTCGGTCGCCGCGCGGCGAATCGGCCGCCATCGCCACCACCGCGCGCAGCAGCGCCGCCATGTCGACCGGTCCGGCGTCGCCGCGCGCGAGTTCGGCGTCCAGGCGCGAGGCGTCGGAGATGTCGCTGATCAGCCGGTCGAGCCGCCTGACGTCGTGCTGCATGATCGCCAGCAGGCGGTCGCGCGAGGGCCCGGACTTGACCCGCGGCAGAGTCTCGACGGCGCTGCGCAGCGAGGTGAGCGGATTCTTGAGCTCGTGCGCGACGTCCGCCGCGAAGCTCTCGATCGCGTCGATCCGGTTGTAGAGCGCCTGGGTCATGTCGCGCAGGGCGCCCGAGAGATGCCCGATTTCGTCCGACCGGCTGGTGAAGTCGGGAATCTGCTGGCGCGACCTGATGCCGCGCCGCACCCGCTCGGCCGCCTCGGCGAGCTTGCGCACGGGCTCGGCGATCGTGTTGGCGAGCGACAGCGAAAGCACCAGCATCACCGCCGCCAGGACGAGGAAGAACCGCAGCAGCGCCCATCGCTCGGACGCTATGACGGAATCGATGTCGCCGCCTTGGGTCGAAAGCATCAGCGCGCCGCGGATCGTTCCCGCCCGCTGGATCGGCACGCAGACCGAAACGATCGTTTCGCCCGCCGCGTCGACGCGAACGTCCGATTCGGGCTGTCCCTTCAGCGCCGCGGCGACTTCGGACAGCGACTTGCCGTTGGTTATCCAATCGTCGCTGACGCGGCTCTTCTTGGTCGGCGCGATGGATTGACGCGCCTCGACCCAGAGCCGCCGCCACCAGGCCAGGCTCTTGGCCTCGGTCTTTTCCGGTTCGGCGCCGGGCAATGCGCTGCGGGCGGAGAGGGTCTGCGAGTCGAGCAGGAGCAGGCCGTCGCGATCGTAGATTCGCGCGCGCGTGTGCGTCGGCGTCACCAGGCGATGGAGCACCCGGCCGACGCGCTCCGGGTTGATCGAGAACTCGATCGAATCGTCGTCGCTCGGGGCCGGCGCCGCGTTCTCGGTCGGCGCGAGCAGGAGCAGCTTTTCCGGATCGACGGTGATGGTGTCGTTTTGGACCGCGGCGGAGGCTGCGACGGCGGCCGCGATGATGCCGGCCTGAGTCTTCAGGCTCTGCGTTCGCGCCTCGATGATGTCGGCGCGGAACTGGTTGAGCAGCAGGAAGCCGATCACCAGGATCAGGAGGCCGCCGATGTTGAGTACGACGATGCGGCGCGTCAAGGACGACGAGAAGCGCGACACGATCGCGCGCCAGACGGCGCGCGCGCGCAGTCGCGCCCGCGACCTGCGCCATCGCGCGCCCACGGAAACGGAAATCGGATCGCCGTGCGCCTCGGTGCTCATCGCTGTGCGCGGCGGCGGCCGCGCCGCGCTCCCGTGTTCACGCGGCCCCTCGCGTCAGGACTCCCTGAAGCGATAGCCGACGCCGTAAAGCGTCTCGATCATTTCGAATTCGGGCTCGACGACCTTGAATTTCTTGCGCAGCCGCTTGATGTGGCTGTCGATCGTGCGGTCGTCGACGTAGACCTGATCGTCGTAGGCGGCGTCCATCAGCGCGTTGCGGCTCTTGACCACCCCGGGCCGCGTCGCCAGCGCCTGCAGGATCAGGAATTCCGTCACCGTCAGCGTGACCGGAACGTTGTCCCAGGTGCAGGTGTGTCGCTCGGGGTCCATTTTCAGCCGCCCGCGCTCGAGAATCTTGGCCTCGCTCTCCTTTTGCGACGCGGCGTCCTTGGGATTGGCGCGGCGCAGGATCGCCTTGACGCGCTCGACCAGCAGGCGCTGCGAGAACGGCTTGCGGATGAAATCGTCGGCGCCCATCTTGAGCCCGAACAGCTCGTCGATCTCCTCGTCTTTCGAGGTCAGGAAGATCACCGGCAGATCGGACTTCTGGCGCAGCCTGCGCAGCAGCTCCATGCCGTCCATGCGCGGCATCTTGATGTCGAAAATGGCGAGGTCCGGCGGATTGGCCTTCAGGCCGTCCAAAGCGCTCGCTCCGTCCGTGTAGGTTTGAACGCGGTAGCCTTCCGCCTCCAGCGAAAGCGAGACGGAGGTCAGGATGTTGCGGTCGTCGTCGACCAGGGCGATCGTCGGCATGAAGCTCCTGTTTCAATTCCCACTGAGCCGCGCGGGCCGGCGGCGCTGTGTCATACACTCCGCGAGCGCACAATAGGACTCATCGCGGCCGAAGTGTGGCTTCATCGAGCTGTTCGCCGGCCGCGCCCGCGCCGCCCGCGTTCGAATTGAAGCGATATTACCCCAAGATAGCCCGGTTTGGCCAATGTTCAACCACGTCGCCGCGCGCAGGGGCGCCGCCGCCCGGCCACACGCCCCGCTTGACCTGGCGGCCGCGCCGCGCTTTTTTCCTCGCCCCGTCGCCGCGCGTCGGCGCCCGCGCCTGCCGAAAAAGGAAACGAACCTCATGGCGGCCTCCGAGCCGGAAGAGACGCCCGCAAGCGCGGCGGCGCAGGCCAAACGCCTGCTCAGGACCGCACGGACCGCCGCCCTGGCGACGCTCGGGCGCGAGTCGGGCGCGCCGTTGACGACCTGGGTCGGCTGCGCCAGCGACTTCGACGGTTCGCCGCTGTTCCTGTTCTCCGAACTCGCCCAGCACACCAAGAATCTCGCCGCCGACCCGCGCGCCTCGCTGCTGCTGACGAGCCCGCCCGATCGCGGCGATCCGCTCAATCACCCTCGCGTCACCGTCGGCGGCCCGATCCGGCCTCACCCCGACCCTTACGCGCGCAAGCGCTATCTCCAGCGCAATCCCAAAGCCAAGCTCTACGCGCCGTTCGCCGATTTCGCGATCTACCGGATGCGCATCGAGGCGGTCCACTTCAACGGCGGCTTCGGCCGCGCCGATCCGCTGACCGCCGCCGACCTCCTCACGCCCGAGGCCGACGCCGCCGCCCTGATCGCCGCCGAGGATCGCCTGCTCGAGGAGGTCAACGACTCCGTCGGCTCGACCGCGGCGCGCCTCGCCCCGCGCGACGATCCGGGCCGGCGCGTCTGGCGCGCGATCGGCCTCGACGCCGAAGGCCTCGATCTCTCCGCCGGGGGCCTGACGGCGCGCGTCGAGTTCGGCGCGCCCGCCTTCGATCCGCTGGAGTGGCGCCGGCGGCTCGACGAGGCCTTGGCGAAGAGCGCCGCCTGAGCGCCGCCGGCGCGGTGCCTCACGAGGCCGACAGGCGGCGGCTCTCCACGGCGACGCGCCACGCGTCGAGGTCCGACAGCATCGCCCGGGCCGCCTGGTCGGCCAGCGCGCGCAGGGCGGCGAGGTCCGGCTCGCCGACGAGGCGCGTGTTCAGCGCTTCCAGTTCCCTCGCGGTGCGGCGCGATCGCCGCGCCAGGTCCTCAAAGTCGCCGAAGAGGCGAACGCCGTAGGACGCGGTCGCCGCGGCGGGCAGGAAGATCGCCGCCGCCAGGCCCCAGAGATCGTATTCCGCTATGATCGACCAGTGCGCGAACCGGCCGACGAGATACAGCGCGTTATTGCTCAACGAGAGCAGCAGAAGCGCCAGGCCGAGCCACTCGAAGATGCGGTCGCGCCGCTCCAGTCGCGCCGCGTTGCCGGTGTGGTAGGACAATTGTTCGCCGACGAGCGCCCGCAGGACGTCGCGCGCCTCATGCAGGAGATCGCCGAGATCGCCTGAGAACAACGGCTGTTCGCGGGCGATGGCGCGCGCGTACCATCCCGGCCAGGCGGCCTGGCCGGGCCTCAGGCTGGCGGGCCACGCGCCGAGCAGCCACGGCGCCAGGAATATCCGCAAGCGCTCCACCACCTCGCGCGCTTCGAACCACTGATAGTGCCATCGCCGACGCGTGGCGAAGAACACCAGGCCTCCCACCGCCGCCACGGTCAGGAATTCGATAATCGCCGCCGCATCGTGCCAATTGTGGGAGCGAGCCGCGCCGGCGACGAAGAAGGCGGCGAAGGCGGTCACGGCGGAGCTCGCCATGAAAAGGAAGCGATAGCGGCCGGCGCTGCGCGCGGCGACCTCCTCGGCCGCCAGCATCGCCTCGGAATAGCGTTTCGCGGCGCCCAGATTGGCCGGCGAAGCGGCCACCGCGGCGCTGACGCGCGGCCATTCCGAGCGCGAGCGCGCGACATCCCTGCCGTCGAAGACGAGGCTGGCGCGCGAGCCGCCCTTCGCGCCCGCGCCGCCGTGGCCGCCGGACAGGTATTCGGCGAGGCCCAAGCGCTCGCGCGGCGAGGCGGGCGGCGCCGCCAGCCGCTCGACCACGGCGCCGAGACAGGACTCGACCGTGCGCGGCGCGATGTCCTCGGCGCGCCGAGGGAAGGTTTCATCGGCGGGATCGTCGGGCCACAGCATGCGCGTCGCGCCGTTCGCCGGGTCGACGACGACGATGGGCACGCCTCGGCGCGCCGCTTCGTCGACGATCTCGCCGGTGCCGCCGCGGCCGTCCGCCGGCTTGCCGTCCCAGACCGCGACGAGGATGTCGGATTGGGCGAGCATCGTCAGGCCGGCCGATTCGTACGAGCGCGGCAGGCGATCCTGGACCGACTGCTCGGGCTTGCCCGCCAGCGGCAGCACGAGGCGCCCCCGCGCCGACGCCATCAGCGCGTCGAACTCGCCGCGCGAGGCGTCGTCGGCGAAGGTCTCGCCGTAGATCGACGGCGGGCAGGGCAGCACGACGTCGAGAGCGAAACCGGCGTCCAGCGCCGCTCTGGCCGCGAGGCGGTCCGCGCCTTCGGCGAGCGAGGAAACGAGCGTGAACGTCGGCTCCCCCGCCTCGAACGATCCGCTCGCGCCATCGGCGACCGCGGCGAAGGCGGCGCTCGCGGCGCGGAAGAAGCGGGCGAGCGCGTCCTCGACGGCCGCGACATCGAAGGCGCGCGTCGGCGCCTCGCCCTGGCCGTCGGCGGGCGGATTGCGGCGCAGGCGATGCCCGGTGACGCCGATCTTCAGGGCGAGCCGCGGCTTGGGAGGATGTTGGGTCAAGGCGGCTTCGCTCCGATGCGGGCGCGGAGCGCCATTCGGTCGCAGATTGCCGGCGATTTCAAGCGATTTTTCGCTCGACATCGCCTAGGGTTTGAATTTGGACGTCACATCGGCTCCCCGTCGGGCCTTCATCACGCCACGGCATCGCAATGTCGCAACCAGCCGTTCCGCCTCTCGGCGAAGACGATCAACGACTTAGCGCCGTATTGAGCGTCCTGTGGGCCGCCGGCGCCGCGGCCGAACCGGCGGCGGCGCAGGGGGCGTTCCGCGCGCTGGCGGGCGCGGCGCGGCTCGCCGCGGCGCGCTGGCCGGAATTTTATCGCGAGCCGGCGCTGGCGCGCCTCCTTTACGCGCGCGCCGATCCGCCGGCGCCCGCGATCCTGGCGGCGGCGGCGCAGGAAGGACTGGTCGGCGAGCCGCGCGACCCGGCGGGCGGCGCGCCGGCGGACGAATGCCAGATCGCGATCCTCGCCGCGCGCGATTTCGGTGCGATCCCGGACGCGCTGCCCGCGCTGATCGCGGCGCCGGGCGGCGCGCCGCCCAGGCTCGCCGTGCGCGAGGCGGTGGCGCCCGGTCTCGAGCGCATCGCGGCGCGCCGCGGCGACGTCGACGCTTCGCCCGAGAGTCTCGCCGCCGCGTTGCTGGCGCCGCCGCGCCGGCCGCTCGAGCGCCGCAAGCTGCGCGACTTTCAGAGCGAGGACATCCGCGCGCGGCCGAAGCGCTTCGAGTACGAAATCCTGCTGCGGCTGATCGGCGAGCGAACGGCCGACGCGGGAGGCGAGGACGACGCCTGGGACCGCGCGGCCAAGCTGAACGCGGCTTTAAGCGTCGACCACAGCGCGACGCTCGGCAGGCTGCGCGCCGAATACGAGCGCGCCGACGCTCTGGCGCTCGCCTACGGCCGGCGCTGGCGCAGCACCCTGGCGGCGCGCTCGTTCCTCTTGTTCGCCGGCAACGTCGCCTCGGGCCTCATCGGCGCCGCCTTCCCCCGCCTCTCCGGCTTGACCATATCCGCTCAGTTCGCCTTCACCGCGCTGCTCTACCTCGATCAGTTCGTCTCCAAGCGCCGCGGCTGGCGCGGCAAGTGGATCGACTACCGACGCGCGGCCGAGGCGGCGCGCATCGCGCGCTTTTGCGTGCTGGCCGGCGCGCCGCTGCGCGTCGCGGCGCCGGCGTCCTGGATCGATTGGCGGCTGGAGCGCATTCTGCGGCGCGCCGAGCCCGCCGCGCCGCTCGGCGAGGCCGACGCGCCGGCGTTTCTCGCCTATCTCGGCGAAGTCGAGATCGGTCGGCAGATCGCCTATCATCGCGCGGCGTACCGACGTTTTCGCCGGCTGAACGCGCGCTTGCGGCGCGCGGCGGTGGCGTCCCTGGTGGCGACGGTGGCGGTCTGCGCCGTCCTGGCGCTCGTCGCGGTCGCCGGCGTCTGGCCGAAGGACGCGCCGCTGCTGAGCGCGATCGGCATGGCGCTGAGCGCCGCGCCGGGGCTCTACGCCGCGTTCAACGGCCTGCGCGGCCAGCTCGACGTCGAGCGACAGGGCGCGCGCTCGGCGCGCATCGGCCTGGCGCTGCGCGCTCTGGGGCGCGCGCTCGAAGGCGCGAGCCCGAGCGCGGCGCTGGCGCGGGCTGCGGCGGCGCGCGCCGCCGAGATCATGCACGACGACGTCACGTCGTGGGATCGCGTCATGGAGATTGTATAATCCTGTGACATTGAGGAGGGCTCGATGAGCGACGCGACGACCCCGACCGCCTCCGCCCGCGATCGTCATCTCTTCGCTCCGGGCGCCAAGCGAATCCTGTCGCTCGACGGCGGCGGCGTGCGCGGCATCGTCGAGCTCGCGTTTCTCAAGAAGATCGAACGGACGCTGGAGGCCGAGGCCGGGCGGTTCGTGCGGCTGTGCGATTATTTCGATCTCATCGGCGGCACGTCGACCGGCGCCATCATCGCCGTCGGCCTGGCGCTCGGCCACACCGTCGATGAAATCCGCGACTTTTACGTGCGCTTGGCGCCGCGCGTCTTCCGCTCGCCGTGGGTGCGCGTCCCCGGCTGGAAAGCGATATTCGACGCCCGCGCCTTGGCTGACGAACTGAAAGGCGTCATCGGCGATCGCAGGCTCGACTCGCCGGACTTGCAGACCGGCATCGGCGTCATGCTCAAGCGCATCGACACCGCCAGCGCCTGGATTCTGACCAACAATCCGCGCTCGGTGTTCTGGGAGACGCCGCCCGATCATTCCTTCATCGGCAACCGCAATTACTCCCTGGCGGAGATCGTTCGCGCCAGCACCGCGGCGCCGCACTATTTCGATCCGCAGGAGATCGAAATCGTCGCCGGCGAACCGCCCGGCGTGTTCATCGACGGCGGACTGACGCCGCACAACAATCCCTCGCTGGCGCTGTTCCTCTCGGCGTTCCTGCCCAGCTTCGGTCTGAACTGGGAGGCCAGCCCGGAAAAGCTCACTATCGTTTCGGTCGGCGCGGGCACGTTCCGCAACCGCCTCGACCCGCGCTCGCTGCGCAAGGGGCCCTCGGCCAAGCTCGCCTTGAACGCCATGATCCAGCAGATCGGCGACAATCAGCAGCTCATCCTGACGCTGATGTCGCTGCTCGGCGAAAGCCCGACGCCCTGGCTGATCGATTCGCAGATCGGCGATCTCGGCGGGGTGCCGGCGCCGCGCGGTCCGTTGTTTCGGTTCTTGCGTTACGACATGAAGCTCGACGCCAAATGGTTCAGCGCCACGCTCGGCGAGACGGTGAGCGAGAGGCAAATCGCTCAGTTGCGGCGCCTCGACGACGCGGACTCCATCCCCTTGCACGAGGCTCTGGCCCGCCGCGCCGCCGAAATCCAGGTTCTGCCCGAACATTGGGCGTCGCCGCCCGCTTCGCCTTAGCGGATAAAATCAAACGCTCGGCAGCCGCATCAAGGGGCCGCTCAGATGAAGGGTTTCGGACGCCGGCCTCTGGCGCAGGCGCGGCGTCGTGCGCGGCTGAGGCCGGCGTTCGAAAGCCTTCACCAACTCAGCCGTTCAGTCGATGGTCGCGGCGCCTCTGAAGCGGACGTTGAGCCGACGGGCCCGCTCGGCTGCTGTCGGGCGGAAACGGAAGTTGCACGCGGCGACCGCAGACCCCAGTTGAGCGCCGGAAATCTTGATTCCGCCATGAACAGATGACGCAATGTCTTGCGACGTTGGTCGGCCTGCAGCCCCCGCGCTGCTCTCGATCAGTCGGTGGGTCGTAGGCGAATGCGCGCGATCCGCGCCTCGGCGTCTTGAAGTTCCGTCCCCCAATCGGAAATATCCGGGTGATTGGCGACGAGGGCCGACAACATGTTCTGCGCGACGCGCGCGGATTGCACGGCCTCCAGCGGCCGGCCGCCTTCTTCATAGGCGCGCGACAATTTCAGCCGATCAAACGCAAGAAAGTGGCGCCACTTGTCGCAGTCGGGGCTCGATCGCACGACCAACTCCATCACGCCCAGCGCCTTGGCGTAGGCCCCGATCGCGTCGTCGGTCTGCGAACGCTTCGTGAAGAGATCGCCAAGACCGGCGTACTCGATTCCCATGAAGTACTGGGACGACAAGTCCTCCGAGTTCTCTGGAACGATGCGTTGTCTGAGATCGGCGGCGCGCTGGAACAATTGTCGCGCGTCGTCGAGCCGACCGTTCTGCGTTTCGATCTTCGCCATCCAGAATTGGAGGTAGGTAAAGAACCGTAGGAACTCGACGTTGCCTGGGTCGGAGGCGATCAGTTTGTCCACGATGGCCATCGCCGCTTCGTATGTCTTTTGCGCTTCGTCGGGCTGACCGTTCTTCTCTTGCGCATCGCCGAGCTGGGCGGAAGCGCGCGCGAGGTCGATCTGCCAATCGGCGTCTTCGGGATCCGAATCCGCCAATTCCTGCAAGGCCGAAAAGGCCGACGTGAACGATTGCAACGCTGCCGAGGCGTGGCCCAGCGTGAGCTGGACTTGGCCGACTTCGTCCTGCGCGTAGGTAAGGTCCCGGCGAGTCAGATTGTTGCTTGGGTCCGCCTCGACGATGCGACGCCGCATGTCCTCGCCAAGCGAGAAGAAGCGCAGCGCCTCCGCGAGTTGCATCCTCTGTTTCTGGATGTCCCCCGATCGCAGATACGACACTGTCAACAAGTTCTGCATGGTCACGTTCATCGGATCGGCCGCGAGCAGACTCTGCGCGATCGCCATCGATTCGGCGACGGCCTGAGCCGCGCTGGTCAGGTCGCCGTGTCTGATTTGCGCGTTCACCAACTGGTTGTCGAGCTGAGCCGTTCGGCGCTGCCACAACACGTTCGACGGATCGGATTTCACCAGCTCGTGCAGCGCGTCCAGACTCATTCCGATCGACTGGACCTCCGCCGCGATCTCACCCCGCGCGTCCCGAACCGCGGCCAGGCCGGCATAGGCTTGCGCCAGCTCCCATCGGGCGGCGATTGGGTCGGCGACATGCTCCTTCACTTGCTCCGCCAGCGCGAGGCTGCGCTCGAAAGCCGCGCCCGCCTCGTTAAATCGTCCGCGCTTGAGCTGGGCGGCCCCGACATTGGCGCAGGTTCTCGCGAGGCTGAGGCGCCTCCCGGGCGACTCCGGCTTTAATTGCGACAGCCGTTCGCGGATCGCACGCCCATCCTGATAGGCCTCTTCCGCCAGCGTCAGACGGCCAGCCGTCAAAGCGACGTCGCCGAGCATCGCGTCGGCCGCTCCCACATCGTCGGCCATCTCTTCGTCGTTCGGATTGGCGGCGATGAGCGCGCGGAGCAGATCGCGCGCCCGCCCAGCGCTGGCGAGCGCGCTCTTCGTGTCGCCGACGTCGAGCTGCGTGCGGGCGGCCTCAGTCAGCGCGACGGCCTGGCTGCGCCGCAGCTTCGGGTCGGATTCCCCGGCGGCGATGAGCTGGTCCTGCAGCTTGAGCGCCGGTTCGAGGATCGCTTCGACCAGCGAAATCTTCATCCCGGCGACGTTGCGCAGTTTCTGGACCATCGAGGACACCAGCGTATTGGAGGCGTCGATGGCCTGCGCGACCGCAGATTCCGCCCGGTTTCGTTGCGCCAAGGCTTCTTTCGTCGCAGCCTCGGCGCGGGCTGCTGCGCCGACGGCGGCGTCGCGTTGCTTCCACGCCCAGGCGCCGACGCCCGCCAGCAGCAGGGCCGCGACGACGAACACCGCAGTCAGATTGCGCGAGAAGCGCGCATTGGCTTTCGCGCGCTCGGCCTCGGCGTGGGCGCGATCGGTTTCCGCCTTCGCGCGGGCGAGCTCGTTCCGTCGCGCCTGCTCGCGCTCCGCCGCTTCGGCGGCTTCGCGCGCGCGGCAGGTGGCGAGATAAGCGCGATCGGCCGCATCGAGCTTGGCGGCTATGTCGGGGCGCGCGTCGAGCGCGCCGGCGTCGGCGAGTCTTTGGCCACGATGGGCGAGCCAGGCAGCGTCGCGTCCGTTGGCGTCCCATTCGCTCGCTGCTCGCTTGACCGCTTCCAGCGCCGCCAGCAGGCCGAAGTCCTCCTTCAGCCAGCCGTCGAGCAGCCCCCATTGCCGTAGCAGCGCTTCGTGTGTCGGCTCGATCGTCGCCGCGCGCGTTTCTTCGCCGCTCGCCGGGTCGCGCTCGGCGCGAGTGTCGGACGACAGCAGCCGCTCCTCGACCAAAAGGTCGATCAGCGGCGCCGCCTCTGCGGGGATGTCGGAGCGGCGTGCGATGTTGCGCCGCGGGCTCTTGCTGTCGGGGTCGATCCCGGCGAGCCACGGGATGAGCCCTCGCCTGAGCAGCCTGAGCCGGGCGTCGCGATCCCTGGGAATGGCGGAAACGGCGTCGGCGCGAACGAAGGCGCGCTGAACCGCGGCGTCGATCGCGCCCTTCAACCCGCCGAAAGCTTCGTAGTCAGTCAACCGCAGCGCTCCGCCGGCGCCGTAGTCGAGATGGAGCTGCTCAAGCGTGAAGGCGAGCAGCGGCAACGCATCCGAGCCGCCGCCCGCCTCGACGTCGGCGAGCAATCGCTCGGTCAGGCGCGGCTCGATCGCGAGTTTGCCGCCAGCTTGCTCCAGCCGCCGCGCCGGCCCGGCGATCACTTCGGCATAGGCGCCGCGCGGCATCGGCAGCAACGGCAGCGCAACCTGGCCCATGCCCTCCAACGACTTTGCCCGCTCCAGCGCGTCATAGGAATCCGAGCGGATCGCAAACAAGACGATCACGGCGGGGTCGTCGCTCGCCGCCAGCGCGCCGAGCAGCGCCAGCAGCGCTTCGCTCTCCTCAAGGCCCTCGGCGCGGAACAGCTCTTCCGCCTGATCGACGGCGATCACGACCGCCGGCGGCCGCTCCGTTTCGCCGCCCGGCGACCGCCGCGCCGCCGCCGCGGCGACCAGTTGGGCCAGCGCGGGCTTCAGCGCCGCGGCGCCGGCTTGCGCCGCCGCCCGTAGCTCGGCGCGCGGCCTCGCTGGCAGCGCCGCGGCGAGCGCGGCGACCAACCCCGATTCGCCGCTGAGCGCCGCCCGCTCGGGCCGGATCGGCGGCAGGACGACGAAATGCGCGTCGTCGCGCGCCAGCCGCGGCAAGAGCCCGGCGCGCAGGAACGACGACTTGCCCGCCCCCGAAGCGCCCAGGATGACGAACAGGCGCGGCGGCGCGGCGGCGCCCAACCCGCGCAGCCGGTCGGTCGCCTCGACGATCGGCGCGTCGCGGCCAAAGAACACGCCGGCGTCCTCAGCCTCCAGCGGCTTGAGGCCGCGATAGGGCGCGCGACCCGGCTCGCGCTCCGGCGGCCAGGCGAAGAACTTCGGATCGAGCCCCGCCTTCTCCAGCCCACGCTTGAGCCGCAGCAGCCCCGACTGCGAGAAGGCGACGTGCTTCTCGTCGTGCGAGCCGGGCAACGCGGTCGCAAACAGCTTGAGGTCCTGGCCGCGGCAAAGGTCGACGACCTGCCATACCCCGGTCAACTCGGGCGGCAGGTCGGCGATCGTCCTCGCCGGATCGATCAGCGCCGCGAACAGCTTCTTGTTGAGGCCGCGCGCCAGCTCGTATTCCTTGCGACACCAGCCGGAGGCCAGCCAGTTCGCCGAGACCAGGAACGCCACCGCCTCGCAGCGATTCGTCGCGGCGTGTAGCGAACGCTCCCAGCGCTCCCCCGCCGCGATGCCGCGGTTCGGATCGAGGTCGAGGAAGACGTCATCCCAGCCTTCCGACGCCAGCCAGCCCCGCAGCGCGACCGCCTCGAAACTGTCTCGGCTCGAATGGCTAAGGAATATACGGGACACGCCGCGTCGCCCCCATTTTCCCCGGACAGTCTCAGGGGGTCGCCGAGCCGTCAAGTCCGATCGGCCCTGGGCTGCGAGCGCGACACGCAGCCCCGACGCCCGCGGCGCCGCCGTGACGCTCCGCCATCCGTCAATGGCGCAGGGCGCTGGCGACCTGCGGCGCGAGTTCCATCGCCAATGCGTGGTATCCATCGGGCGTGAGATGCATTTCGTCGTCCTGGTGCGGCAGACCTCGAAACATCCCGTTCGGGACCATCACGACCTTGATATGGCGACCGGCCGCGGCCGCTTTGATGCTCGCAAGATTGGTTTGCGCATCGCTGGGGCTGGCGCCGTTGCGCGCATCGTTGCCGCCCGGCTGCAGGACGAGGACTTTCGTCTCCGAATTCAGCACACTGTCGAGCCGCGCCAGCATTCCCGCGGTCGTGTCGCCGCTCACGCCGGCGTTCGCCACCGTCACGCTAAAGCCTTTCGCGCGGAGGATTTTCTCCAATTGCGCGGGAAAGTCCTCACCTCGCTCAACGCCCTTGCCATAGGTGTTGCTTGCGCCGAGCGCGACGACTTCCGCCGCGTGCGATGAACCCGCGGCCAAGACGAGCGGCGCCAAAACGGCGACAATGCAGAAGATCGGACGCGCTGCGAACGAAAGCTCGAACGCTGAGACCTGCGCCATCCTGCCAACCCTTCCTTTTCCCACTTCAAAATAGTCAGGCCCGGCTCGTTCTCGTTGTCGAATTACCGCGAGGATTCGCCCGCCACCGCTATGGCGACGGTCGACGCTCGAACCGCACGCCGTCTTACACACGTGCCCACCTGAATGGCGTCGCACTCACTTTCTGAGCGCGGCGATGACCAGCGGAAGCAGTTCCGCCGCCAGTATGCGGTCGCCCTCGGCGTTCGGATGCCGGAAGCTGTCGCCCTGTCTGGCCGAATCGGGCAGCTTGCTGAAGAGCCTTAGCGCGTCGACCACTTTAATGCCGCGCGCGCGCGCTTTGGCAAGGATCTGGTCCTGGTTTGCCTTGCTCTCCTGGGGCGTGTAGCCGTGGCGGCGATCGTTGAGCGGGCCTGCTCCCATGACGAGGACTCGCGTCGAGGCGTCGACGGCGCTGTCGAAGCGCGCCAATACCTCGGCGGTCGTGTCGCCGCTGACTCCGGCGTTGGCGACGGCGACGTTGATGCCCTTGGCGTGCAGCATCGCCTCGAGCTGCGCCGGGAAAGCCTCGTTCGGCGCGACGCCCCAGCCCTGCACGTAGCTGGCGCCGAGGCACACCACCTCGGCCGCATGTGCGGCCCCGCCCCCGAGCGCCGTCAGCGCGACGAAGGCGAGCGCACGCAAATTCATTCTTACCCTGATCGGCAGCCCGCCATTGTGCGACCGCATCGTCCGTTCTCCGCCAGTTGTGTTTCACCCGATTTCGCTCGATCATAGTTTAGAACTACCCTAAGCTGTCAATTGGGACAAGAGGGACCTGGGGGCGCCGACAGCGATGACCGGAGAGGCGTCAAAAGGTGGTCAAGCCGTACACCGTCAGGGCGCGGACTGTTTTGCTGTTCAGCGTGCACGGCGCGACCGCAAGCCAAACGGTTGGCGCGCTACCGCCAAACGACGTGTCTTCGCCCATTCGCGACATGCTCGGGGTCGCCGACGATCATTCTAATTGGGTTGCGCGCGGTCATTGAGCGTGTGGCCAAGAACTTCCGCTTTGAGTCGATTCCCGCCGTTCCCGTCGAGTGCGCCGGGGGTAGAACCTTATCGGCGCGCGCCGCCCGCTTCGCCTTAGCGCCGTCGCCTCTCGCCTTTCTCGCTGCGATGCAATATATTTTGTCGCGCCGCGTCAAACGCGAGGCCGTCGTTCGCCCCATCAGGAGTTCGCCCATGTCGCTCGCTAACCGCCACGCCCTCGTCACCGGCTCCACCAGCGGCATCGGCCTCGCCATCGCGCGGGCGCTCGCCAAAGAAGGCGCCGACGTCGTCATCAACGGCTTCGGCAAGGCCGATGAGATCGAGGCGGAGCGCTCGGCGATCGAGAAGGAGTTCGGCGTCAGGGCGTTCTACGACGGCGCGGACATGACGAAGCCGGCGGAGATCGCGGCGATGATTGCCGGCGCGCAGGCGAAGATGGGCTCGCTCGACATTCTCGTCAACAACGCCGGCATCCAGTTCGTCTCGCCGATCGAGGACTTCCCGATCGAGAAATGGGACGCGATTATCGCGATCAATCTCTCTTCCGCCTTTCACGCCATCCGCGCCGCGATTCCCGGCATGAAGAAGCAGAAATGGGGCCGCATCGTCTCGACCGCCTCGGCCCATTCGCTGGTCGCCTCGCCGTTCAAGGCGGCCTACGTCACGGCCAAGCACGGCCTCGCCGGCCTGACCAAGACGGTCGCGCTGGAGCTGGCGACCTTCGGCGTCACCGCCAATTGCATTTCGCCCGGCTACGTCTGGACGCCGCTGGTCGCGGGCCAGATCCCCGACACGATGAAGGCGCGCGGCATGACGCGCGAGCAGGTGATCGACGACGTGATGCTCCTCGCCCAGCCGACCAAGCAGTTCGTCACCGTCGACCAGGTCGCCGCGCTCGCCGTCTATCTGTGCTCGGACGCCGCGGCGCAGATCACCGGCGCCAATCTGTCGATCGACGGCGGCTGGACGGCGGCGTGAGCGCGACGCGCAAGGTCGTCAATCTGGCGCTGCAGGGCGGCGGCTCGCACGGCGCCTACAGCTGGGGCGCGCTCGACGCGCTGATCGAGGACGAGCGCGTCGAAATCGGCGCCATCAGCGGCGCCAGCGCCGGCGCGATGAACGCCGTCGTCTACGCCGACGGCTTGCGGCGAAACGGACGCGACGGCGCCCGGCGCCAGCTCCACGATTTCTGGCTCTCGGTGAGCGAGGAAGGCGCGCTGTCGCCGTTGCAGCGGCGCCTCTTCGACGTCTGGTTTGGCGCCTGGAGCGCCGCCGTTCCCCAGGCGAGCGCCGTGTGGGACGCGCTGTCGCAATTCGCCTCCCCTTACGAATTCAATCCGCTCAACCTCAATCCGCTGCGCGATCACTTGAGCCGGATCGTCGATTTCGAGGCGTTGCGGCGCGACGGCGAGGTGCAGCTCTTCGTCGCGGCGACCAACGTGCGCACCGGCCGGGGCAAGGTCTTCCGCCGCGACGTCCTCACCGCCGACCACGTGATGGCTTCGGCCTGCCTGCCGCGCCTGTTCCAGGCGGTCACGATCGACGGCGTTCCCTATTGGGACGGCGGATTCGCCGGCAATCCGCCGCTGTGGCCGCTGTTCTACGAGACGCAGTGCCGCGACGCGATCATCGTCCAGATCAATCCGATCGAGCGCGACCGCACGCCGCGCACGGCGCAGGAGATCGCCGACCGGATGAACGAGATCACCTTCAACGCCGGGCTTCTCGCCGAATTGCGCGCCGCCGATTTCGTCGCCCGCCTGATCGATCGCGGCGTCCTGAAAGACGACGGCTACCGGCGCGAGAACCTCCATCGCATCGGCGGCGACGGCAAACTGGAAGGCTACAGCGCCGCCTCGAAGGCGGACGTCTCCTGGACCTTCCTGACGCGCTTACGCGATCTCGGGCGCGCGGCGGCGAAGGACTGGCTGGCGCGCAACTACGATTTCATCGGCGTGAGAAGCACGCTCGACATCGACCGCGCGCTCGATCGGGCGAAGGCGGGTTGATCGAGAGAGGACAGGTTTCGTGCGCGTGCTTCTCTCGGAGGGTTCCGGCCTCACCTCGCGGCAGGTGGCGACGCGGCTGGGCCAACTCGGCCATCACGTCGAAATCCTCTCCTCGACGCCGATTTGCCTGACCCGGTTCACGCGCCACGTGCGCAAGGTTCACCGCGTTCCCGCCTTCGCCCGCCAGCCGCTGGTTTGGCTGGAGGCCGCCGAGCGAATCGCCCTGGCGCGCGCGATCGACGTGCTGTTTCCCACCCACGAGCAAGTGACCGTGTTGTCGGCGCGCCGAGCGAGCCTCGAAGTCGCGACGATCGCGCCGGCGTTCGATTCGCTGCGGCGCGTGCAGGACAAGATTTCGGCCTATCGGACGCTCGTCGAGGCCGGCGTTCCCCAGCCTGAATCGCTGGTGCTGGCAAGGCTCGACGAGCTCGATCGGGTGACCCGGTTTCCAGTGTTCGTCAAACGGCCGATCAGCACCGCGAGCGCCGGCGTGCGCCGCGCCTCCTCGCCCGCCGAGCTGAGGGCCGCGGCGAGCGCGCTCGGGCTGGGCGCGGGGCAAGTGCTGGTTCAACAGCAGGCGAGCGGACCGCTGGCGATGGTCCAGGCGATCGTCGACGACGGCCGCCTGGTCGCCTATCACGCCAATCTGCGCATTCGCGAAGGCGTCGGCGGCGGCGCTGCGATCAAAGAGAGCGTGGCGCTCCCTGGGATGCCCGAACACGTCGAGGCGCTGGCGCGTGCGCTCAGTTGGCATGGCCCGCTGTCCCTGGACGTCATCGTGACGCGCGACGGGCCGCTCGCGATCGACGTCAATCCGAGGATCGTGGAGCCGATGAACGCCTATCTCTCGGGCGTCGATCTCGTCGCTGCGGCGCTCGATCTCGCGCAAGGCCGCCGCCCTGCCGAGCAGCCTGCCGGCCGGGCCGGCGTGCGCTCGCATCAGACGTTGCTCGCGGTTCTGGGCGCGGCGCAGCGCTGCGATTCGAGGAGGGCGGTCGCGCGCGAATTGTTTTCCGCCCTCGCCAAGCGCGGCGATTACGCCGGCTCGAGGGAGGAGTTGACGCCGATCGCGGGGGACCCCCTCGCCGCGATCCCGCTCGTCGCGGCGGCGGCGGCGACGATGGCGCGGCCGTCGCTGTGGCGGGCGTTCGAAGCGGGCGCGGTCGGCCCCTATGCGCTGACCCCCGAGGCGTGGGAGCAAATCCTCGCGGCGGCGGGCGATCCGCCTATCGGTTCTTGAACGCCGCCGGGCGCTTTTCGGCGAAGGCGCGCATGCCCTCTTTCTGATCCTCGGTGGCGAAGAGGGCCTGGAACATGCGGCGCTCGAAACGCACGCCTTCGGCGAGCGTCGTCTCGTAGGCGCGATTGACGCTTTCCTTGCCGGCGTAGACGGCCGAAGCGGAGAACGCGGCGATCGCGGCGGCGGTCTTCAGCGCTTCGTCGATCAATTTGTCGGCGGGCACGATGCGCGAGACGAGGCCGGCCCGCTCGGCTTCGGCCGCGTCCATCATGCGGCCGGTCAGCACCATCTCCATCGCCTTGGACTTGCCGACGAAGCGGGTCAGCCGCTGCGTCCCGCCGGCGCCGGGGATGACGCCGAGCTTGATCTCCGGCTGGCCGAACTTGGCCGTGTCGGCGGCGAGGATGAAGTCGCACATCATCGCCATTTCGCAGCCCCCGCCCAGCGCGAAGCCGGCGACCGCCGCGATGATCGGTTTGCGCGTGCGCGAGACGTCCTCCCAGCGCGCGATGAAGTCGCCGAGGAAGACGTCGGCGAAGGTCTTGTCCTGCATCTCCTTGATGTCGGCGCCGGCGGCGAAGGCCTTCTCCGAGCCGGTGAGCACCATGGCGCCGATCGCGGGATCGGACTCGAAACCCTCGAGCGCCTGGTTGAGGTCGGCGATCAGCGCGCCGTTCAGCGCGTTGAGCGCCTGCGGCCGGTTGAGACGGATGAGGCCGACACGGCCGTGGGTCTCGACGAGAATGTTGGCGTAGGGCATCGCAGGGCTCCGCTCGAAGTGACGGCGAAGCACTAGCCGTCTCGCGGGAAAATGGAAAGCGGCAAGGCGGCCGGCGCGGATCGCCGGGAGAGCCGGCTAGGCGAGCGCCGCCCCGAACATCGCGCGCAGGCCCTCGATCAGGCTCGGCCGCTGACGTGTTTCCCCGAGGGTGAACAGGAAGCTTTCCGCCCAGTGCTCGACCGTGTGGTCGAGGAGATAGGCGAACATCGGGCCGTGGCGTTCGCGGCGCTCCTCGATCGGCATGTCCAGGGCCTGTTTGATCGCCGCCGCCACGCCCTCCGTTTCGTGCGGATTGACGATCACCGCGCCGTCGAGCTCGGATGCGGCGCCGGCGAACTGCGACAGGATCAGCACGCCGGGCGCCTGCGGGTCCTGCGCGGAGACGAATTCCTTGGCGACGAGGTTCATGCCGTCGCGCAGCGGAGTCACCAGCGCCACGTCCGCGGCGCGGTAAACGCCGGCGAGCGCGGTGCGCGAATAGGATCGGTTGACATAGCGCACCGGCGTCCACGAGGCCTCGCCGTAGCGCCCGTTGATCTTGCCGAGCAGGGTCGTCACTTCGCCCTCGATCGCCGCATATTCCCTGATGGCGGCGCGGCTTTTGGGCGTGACCTGCAGGTAGGTGACGCGCGACCGCCATTCCGGGTTGAGCTCGAGAAAACGATCGAACGCATTGAGCCGATGGAGGATGCCTTTGGAATAGTCGAGCCGGTCGACGCCGAGCACGAGGCGCTGGCCAGCCAGGCTGTCGACGAAGTCGCCGACGAACGGCGAACGCGCGGCGTTGCGCGCGAGCCGCGCATAGACCGCCGTCTCGATGCCGACCGGGAAGGCGCCGATGCGGGTCTGGCGTCCGTCGAGCGTGAAGCTGTGAGCGCGGCCCGGCTTGGCGCCCTGCATCGTCAGATAATGGGCGAAATTGTCGCGGTCGTTCTCGGTCTGGAAGCCGACGAGGTCGTAATGAACGAGGCTGCCGAGGATGTCCTCGTGTTGGGGAAGCGTCTGGAGGATATCGGGCGGGGCGCAGGGAATGTGGAGAAAGAAGCCGATCGGATTGCTCCGGCCGCGCGCCCGCAACTCGCGCGCCAGCGGCATCAGGTGGTAGTCGTGCACCCAGATGATGTCGTCGTCGGCGATGATGGCGTCGAGCTGATTGGCGAAACGACGGTTGACGCGCATGTAGCCGCTCTGGTCGGCGCGCGAGTATTCCTGCAAATCGACGCGGTAGTGCAGAATCGGCCAGAGAACGCGGTTGGCGAAGCCGTTGTAATATTCCTGGAAATCGGTGTCGGGGAGATCGATGACGGCGTAGGCGATCCGGTTGCGCTGAACGAAGCGCGGCGCGATTGTCGCTTCGTCGCTGATCTGGCCGCTCCAGCCGAACCAGACGCCGGTTCGGTTCCTCAGCGCCGCCTTGACGGCGACCGCGAGCCCGCCCGCCACCGCCGGCTTTCCCGGACCGGGCAGAGCGACGCGGTTCGATACGATGATCAGGCGCATGCCCAAGCCTCCTGCCGACGCGACGGCGATCGCGTCGCGGCGCTGACGATTCCGGCCATCGAATCGGGCGGCGAACAGGTCCTCCGAAATTTGCCGGCTCGTGGACGCAAATCCGCCAACTTCGGGCCGAAACGCCTTGCGACGTCGGCAGGGCAGTGAAATGGGGCGCGCGGCGCGAAAATCAAGTCGACCGGCCGAGCCGGCGCCACGCTCTCCGCTGTCGCGCCGCGGGGCGACGGGGCATGCGCGCAACGGCGCGCCGGGTCGCGCGTATCGTCCGTTCCGGCTTCGGCTTCGCGCAAAGCGGCGGCGCTCATGTCGGGATCGGCCGCGCCGCGAGGACTTCGAGCCGTCGGCGCGCCGCAGCCGGATCGAGGGGCGCTTCGTCCGCGTCGAGGAGCCGTGCGGCGCCATCGAAGTCCGGCGCTTCGATTCCCGTTCGCGCAGAGTGCTTGCTCTTCACGGCGTCCCTCCCTCGACGCCGTCATCTGCCGCCCTTTTTGTGGCGATTATCCGGCGGCGAGGGTTCGCCCGGCGCGACGCGCGCTGCGCGATTCCTTCAGCCGCCGAGCCGGTTGTAGGCGTCCTCGAGGCGCACGATGTCGTCCTCGCCGAGATACGAGCCCGTCTGCACCTCGATGAGCTCGAGGTTGATCTTGCCGGGATTGGCGAGCCGGTGAACGGCGCCGATCGGCAGGAAGACCGACTCGTTCTCGTGCACCATGATCGTTTCCGTTCCGCGCGTCACTTCCGCCGTGCCCGAGACGACCACCCAGTGCTCGGCGCGATGGAAGTGCTTTTGCAGCGACAGCCGGCGCCCGGGCGAGACGACGATGCGCTTGACCTGATAGCGCGGGCCGGAATCGATCGACTGATAATAGCCCCAGGGGCGGTAGATGCGCTTGTGCTCGATGGCCTCGCGCCGCCCCTGCTTCTTCAGCGCGTCGACGAGCTGCTTGACCTTGTCGCCCTGATCGCGCGCCAGCACCAGCACGGCGTCCTGCGTCGAGACGACGACGACGTCGCTGACGCCGACGACGGCGGTCAGCAGCCCGTCGGAGCGGATGTGCACGTTCTTCGCGTCGAGCGCCACGCCTTCGCCGTGGATGGAATTGCCGCTCTCGTCGCGCCGGCTCAGCTTCCACACCGCGCCCCAGTCGCCGACGTCCGACCAGTCGATGTCGGCGGGCACCACCGCCGCGCGCTTGGTGCGCTCCATCACGGCGTAGTCGATCGACTTCTTCGGCGCGCTCGCGAAAGCCTCGGCGTCGAGCGCGACAAAGCCGAGGTCGTCGGCGGCGCCGGCGAGCGCGCGCGCCGCCGCTTCGGCCATCTCCGGCTCGAAGGCGCGCAATTCCTCGAGCATGACGTCGGCGCGGAAGAAGAAGTTGCCGGAATTCCATAGATAGCCCTCGGCGACGTAGCGCTCGGCGGTGGCGAGAACCGGCTTTTCGACGAAAGCCTCCACGGCGCGCGCCTGGCCCGAAGCGATCGCGCCGCCCGGCCGGATGTAGCCGTAGCCCACGGCCGGCTCGGAGGGCGTAACGCCGAGGGTGACGATGAAGCCGTCCGCCGCCGCGGCGGCCGCGCTCGCGCAGGCGCCGAGAAACGCGCTCTGGTCGAGGATCACGTGGTCGGCCGCGAACACGGCGACGATCGTTTGCGGATCGCGCTTGGCGGCCAGCTCCGCCGCGACCGCGACGGCGGGCCCGGAATCGCGGCGCGACGGCTCGAGGACGATCATCGCCTGCGCGCCGATTTCCTCGAGCTGCTCGCGCACGAGAAAGCGGTAGTCGCGATTGGTGACGACGATCGGCTTCTCGAAGATCGGATCGCTGACCCGCCGCACGGCGTCCTGAAAGGTCGAGGACGCGCCGATCAAGGCAATGAACTGCTTGGGCATCGTCTCGCGCGACTCCGGCCAGACGCGCGTGCCCGCGCCCCCGCACATGATGACCGGTAGGATTTTCCTCGACATCGCTTTCCTCGTGTGAACCGCGGGCCGGCGCGCCAACCTACGGCAGGCGACGTAAATATTGCATGATCGACCCGGCCGACAAACCCGCGCTCGGATTGGCCGCCCGTCGCGCGGCCCCAGCGCTCGCGCCTCAACCGCGCTTCAGCCCCTGCATCAGCCGCCGGTGCGCGTCGGGGATCGGCGTCGGCTTGCCGCTGGCGCGATCGACATAGACGTGGGTGTAGCCGCCTTGGGTGCTGGCGCGCGGCGCGCCGGCCTTGAACGCCGCCAGGACATAGCGCACGGACGATCGCCCGATATGCTCCACCGCGACGCCGACCTCGATCGCGTCGGGGAAGGCGAGGCCGGAAAAGAAACGGCAATGGCTCTCCACGACCAGCCCGATCGCCGGGCTCGAAGCGGGGTCGAGCAGTCCCGCCTCGATGAGGATCGCGTTCACCGCCGCGTCGAAGAAGGCGTAATAGACGACATTGTTGAGATGGCCGTAAGGGTCGTTGTCGCTCCAGCGCGTGGTGAGCGGCACGAAACGGGCGAAGGCCTCGCGGCCGAGCGGCTGCGCCCGCTGCCCGGCCGCGCCGGGGCGCTCGAGATCGCTCAGGCGTCGCTCCCGCGCGGGCGCGCCAGGCCGCCCCAGGCCGCGCCGACCAGCGCCGCGGCGAGCAGGGTCTTGACCAGGGTCGCCGCGTAGAACGGCGCGACGCCGACCGCCCAGGCCATTTCCGCCCCGAGCGCGAGCGCCAGCCAGGCGAAGCCGCAAGCGAAGATCACGGCGTGGCCGATCGCCATCGCGCCGATCAGGCGCGGCCAGGCGCGATCCCAGCCGCGCTCGGCGAGCCAGCCGACCAGCGCGGCGGCGACGAGGAAGCCGCCGAGATAGCCGCCCGTCGGCCCGGCCATGTAGAGAGGGCCGGCCAGCGCGCCGGCGAAGACCGGCAGGCCGATCAGCCCTTCGGCGAGATAGAGCGCGAGCGTCGCCGCCGCCAGCCGGGCGCCGTAAGCGGCGCCGATCGCCAGCACGGCGAGGGTCTGCAGGGTCATGGGCACGGGATAGAAGGGAACCTCGGCCTTCGCCGAGGCCGCCAGGACGAGCGTCCCCCCGATCGCCAGCATCGCGGCGCGGGCGAGCCGCCAGGCGGCGCGCGACGGCCACAGCGTCGAGGCCAAGGTCGCGTTCATCGGTTCGTTCATGTCGTCTCCCGTCGCATCAAGGCCTGCGATCCGGCAATGGCGGGTTCGCCTCCGGCGCGCTTGCGGGTATAGACAAGGCGATCGCGCCGAACAAGTCGACCGCCGCGCGATTTCCAACGGAGCGTGACGTGAGCGAGCCCTCCAACGATCTGCCCCCGTCCGCGAGCGCCGCCGAGGCGGCGAGCGGCGTCGTGACGCGGCTTTCGCCGCTCATCCGCCGGCTCATCGCCCGCAACCCCTCGCCGTTCACCTTCACGGGAACCTGCAGCTACATCGTCGGCGAGGGCGAGGTCGCCGTCATCGACCCGGGCCCGGCGGACGAAGCTCACGTGGCGGGGCTTGTGGCGGCGGTGGCGGGCGAGCGCGTCAGCCATATCCTGGTCACCCACACCCACCGCGATCACGCCGCGGCGGCGCCGATGCTGAAGGCAAGGACCGGAGCGCCAATCGTCGGCGCCCGCGCCCACGTTCCTCACGAGGGCAGTCCCGGCCTCGACGCGGCGCACGAGCGCGATTACGCCCCCGACGCGGAACTCGCCGACGGCGAACGGATCGAGGGGCGCGGCTTCACGCTCGAAACGGTCGCGACGCCCGGACACGCCGCCAACCATCTGTGTTTCGCGCTTCTCCAGGAGAACGCGCTGTTTTCGGGCGACCACGTGATGGCCTGGTCGACCTCGGTCGTCGCGCCGCCCGACGGCTCGATGGCCGACTACATGGCCTCGCTGGAAAAGGTGCGGCGGCGCGGCGCGGCGATCTACTGGCCCGGCCACGGCGGGCCGGTCCGCGAACCGCAACGCTACGTGCGCGCGCTCGCGAGCCATCGCCGCCAGCGCGAAGCCGCGATCCTCGTCAGGCTCGAGGCGGGGGACACGGAGATCGCCGAGATCGTCGCCCGGGTCTATGCGGGGCTGGCCCCGGCCCTGATCCGCGCCGCGAGCCTGTCGACGCTCGCCCATCTCGAGGACCTCATCGCGCGCGGGCTCGTCGTCAGCGACGGCGCGGCCGGGCTCGAGGCGCGATTCCGGCGCGCGTGAGAGCTACCGCTCCTGCATCGACTCCTGAACCGCCGCGGCGAAGCGATCGATGCGGCGCGCGTTGACGCCGAAATCGTGCCTGCCGACGCGCGAGACCGAACGGATGTCGATGCGCGTCTGGCTGGCGAGCGGGCGCACGCGGATGGCGATGTCGTCGACGAAGCCGAACAACAGCGTTCGATCCGTCGCCTCGATTTGCGCGACGCCGTCGACGCGCAGGTTGGGCGGGTTGGAGTCGACGACGCGCCAGCCGAGGTCCTTGGCGACGCGCAACGCGAGCTGATAGGCCTGTTCGGGCTCGAGATCGACCAGGATCGGCTGCACCTCGGGATAGGCGGCCTTCTGCAGCGCGCCCGTCGCGGCGCTCCACGGCGGCAGCGTGGCGCCGGCGCGCGCCTGGCGCGCCTTGGCCGAGATCATGAACGAGGGCGGCGAAACGAAGTCGGTCGTGACGTCGTTGATGGCCGGCAGCCGCAGCGCGATGATCGTGAGATAGGCGGGGTCGGCCAGCAGCGCCAGCGCCAGCGCCACGGCGACCGCCGCCTCTTTGGCGCCGCGCCGGCCAAGGCGCCAGATCACCACCGCGGCGGCGCTCGCCAGAAGGACGGCCAGCAAGGCCAGCGCCAGCGCCGCGCCGAACACCGTGAGGGCCGCGGCGGGGTCGACGCCGAAGCGCGACAGGCCGATCGCGACGCCCGCGGTCGCCAGCGCGAAAACCGCCGTCCGTCGGCTCCAGACGGCGGCGCGCGAGATCGGCTCTTCGACAATCAGACGGCGCATGACAGAGCGCGGCCGTGCACCGCGCCGCCCGCGCTATTTCGACGCGCCGCCCTGCGCCAGCGCGCTGTGCGCGCTGACCTGTCCGCTCGCGTCGGAGAAGACCTTGTTCTCATCGCCAAGCTGAACCGTGGGCATGCAGACGGGGTTGCACCAATAGGACTCGCGCGCATCGCCCCGTTGCACCACCAGCACGGACCGGGTCGGTTCGACGTCGATCTTCTTTTCGTCGATTATATTGCCCTGCGCGTCGAGCGCAATCAGATTGGTCTCGCCATAGCCCTTGCCGGTGACGACCATCGCGACGCCGCCCTTGAGCATCGTCACGTCGGCGATGGCGGGATTGCCGACCACGAGCGTCGTCGCGCCCGCGGGCAGCCGGGCGACCTTGGCCTGGTCGAGCGTGATCTCCAGCACGCCGGTCCGCTCCGCCGGTCCGGCGGCGGCGCCCGAGGCCAGCGCGAGCCCGGCGACAAGAGCGAGGAACGGCAAAAGGCGAGGCGACATGTTTCGTCCTTTCGAACGGCGGGCGGCGGCGAGCGCGGCCCCGGCGCGACGCCGTCATAGACTGACGCGCCCATTTGGCCCGAAATTGGTGAACGAACCCTCAACGCGGGCGAGCGCCTGGCAAATTGTCGAACGACCGCCCTATTTGAGAAAGATCGACGCTCCCTCTTCGGCGCGCCCGACGCCGGCGCGGAAGGCGGCGAACAGTTCCCGGCCGACGCCGGCGTGCGCGGCGGTCAGGTCCTGGGTCGCCGGCGCGCGCGCCGCCCATTCGTTCGGCTCGACGAGCGCTTCGAGCCGGCCGTTCGGCGCGTCGAGGCGAATGACATCGCCGTCGCGGATCTTGGCGATCGGTCCGCCGCCTTCCGCCTCCGGCGTCACGTGAATGGCGGCGGGAACCTTGCCCGAGGCGCCCGAGAGCCGCCCGTCGGTGACGAGGGCGACGCGATGGCCGCGGTCCTGGGCGACGCCGAGCGGCGGCATCAATTTATGCAGTTCCGGCATGCCGATCGCCCGCGGCCCCTGGAAGCGCACCACGGCGACGACGTCGCGGAACAATTCGCCGGCGCGGAACGCCGCGTGCAGTTCCTCCTGGCTGTGGAACACGCGCGCCGGCGCCTCGATCACGAGCCGTTCGGGCGCCACCGCCGAGGTTTTCATAATGGCGCGCCCTAACGGCCCCTCGAGCACCTTGAGGCCTCCGGTCGGCTGGAACGGATTCTTCGCGCCGCGCAGCACCGCTTCGTCGCCGCTTGCCGCCGCCGCCGCGCGCCAGGCGACGGCGCCGCCCTCGCTGAGCATCGGCTCGACGACGTAGTCGGCGAGACCCTTGCCCCAGACCGTGCGCGCGTCGGCGTGCAGCAGCCCCTCGTCCAGCAGGGCGCGGATCAGCAACGGCATGCCGCCCGCCGCCTGGAAGTGGTTCACGTCCGCCTTGCCGTTCGGATAGATGCGGGTCAGCAGCGGCGTGACCTCGGCGAGATCGGCAAAATCGTCCCAGGTCAAATGGAGTCCCGCCGCCGCGGCCATCGCGATCAGATGGATCGTCAGATTGGTCGAGCCTCCCGTCGCGTGCAGCCCGACGACGCCGTTGACGATTGCGCGCTCGTCGATCACCTGGCCGATCGGCGTGAAGGCGTTCCCCAGCGCCGTCATTTCCAGCGCTCTTCTTGCGCCGAGGACCGTCAGCGCGTCGCGTAAGGGGGTGTTCGGGTTGACGAAGGAGGCGCCGGGCAGGTGCAGGCCCATGATCTCCATCAGCATCTGGTTGGTGTTGGCGGTGCCGTAGAAGGTGCAGGTGCCCGGCGCGTGGTAGGCCTCGGCCTCCGAGAGCAGCAGCTCTTCGCGCGCGGCCTTGCCCTCGGCGTAGAGCTGGCGGATTTTCGACTTCTCGTCGTTGCCTAGCCCAGAGGTCATCGGCCCGGCGGGCAGGAACACGGCCGGCAGATGGCCGAACGACAGCGCGCCGATCAAGAGGCCGGGCACGATCTTGTCGCAGACGCCGAGATAGACCGCCGCGTCGAACATCTGGTGGGAGAGCGCCACCGCCGTCGACAGCGCGATGACGTCGCGCGAGAACAGCGACAGCTCCATGCCGACTTCGCCCTGGGTGACGCCGTCGCACATCGCGGGAACGCCGCCCGCCACCTGCGCCGATCCGCCCGCCTCGCGCGCCGCGCGCTTGATCAGCTCGGGGAAGCGCTCGAACGGCTGATGGGCGGAGAGCATGTCGTTGTAGGCGGTGACGATCGCCAGGTTCGGCCCGACGCCGTCGCGTAAGCTCCGCTTGTCGTCGGCGCCGCAGGCGGCGAAGCCGTGGGCGAAATTGGCGCAGCCGAGCTTTTTGCGCGCCGGGCCCTGGGAGGCGGCGTGATCGATGCGCTCGAGATAGCGCCGCCGCGCCTCGCGGCTGCGCTGAGCGATGCGTTGCGTGACTTCGCCGACGCGGGCGTGAAGGGTCGGGGACATGGGGAGCCTTTCCTTGAGGCGTGCGGGCGCCTGGGGGGACTTCTATTGCGGCTTGACGGCCAACGAAAGGCGGGGCCGCGTCGGCGGAGCGTGACCTCGGCGCCCCGATGGTGTATAAGGAAACGACAATCGTGTACACGGAATGGAAGGCGTCATGCCCCTTCACATCAAGGACCCGGCGGCGACCGAGGCGGTGCGCCGCCTCGCCGCCGAGCGGCGCGTCAGCCTCACCGAAGCGGTTCGCGCGGCGTGCGCCGAAGCGCTCGATCGCGACGCCAGGGCGAAGCCGATCACTGAGCGCGTCGCGCCCATTCTTGCGCGTCTCGACGCGCTGCCGCCGACCGGCGAGCGCGCCGACAAGGCGTTCTTCGACGCCGAATGGAACGACGCGCCGTGATGGTCGAAACGTCGGCGCTCGCGGCGATCGTCCTGGGCGAGCCGGAGCGACAGGCCTTCCTGGAGCGCATCGCCGCGGCCGATCGCCCGTTGATGCTGGCCACCGGCGTTCTCGAGACGGTCCTCGCGCTCAGTCGGCAGAAGAGGATTTCCCCCGAGGACGCCTACGAGATCGTCGCCGATCTGATCGCCGAGTTGCGGATCGAGATCGTCGACTTCGTCGCCGCCATGCTGCCGCTCGCCGTGGCGGCGCGCCAGAAATATGGCGCCGGCAAAGACCGTCTCAATATGGGCGACTGCCTGTCCTACGCGGCCGCGCGCCACCACGGCGCCGAGCTGCTCTTCAAGGGCGCCGACTTCCAGCGAACCGACGTCAACGCCGACGTCGGGGGAAGGGAATGACGCGGGTCGGCGCGGCGGCAGCGACGAGTTGGCGGCGCTCGGCTCTTGTTCTTCTCTGGCGCCGTCAGCGCCCGAGCCGCCCCTCCTCGCTGTCGGCGAAAGCATCGGCGTCCTCCTTGTGCGCGAAGAAGCTCGCGACATAGTCGGGCGCGCGCTCGGCCTCCGGCGGCGAAACGCGCACCGTCCATCCCGTTCCATCAGCGGCTTCGTCGACGACGACGCTGAGTTCGTCCCAATCGTAAGCCTCGATCTCGGCGCCGCATTTCCGACATTTGTCGTTGCACGCGCAGGACCACTCGTCGGTCCAGGCGGCGCGGCACTCGCTGTGTCGGTAATACTTGAGAAACCAAGCCATCGGCATTGTCCGTCTTGTTCGATGCATGACGCTTGAACGCGGACGATCGAGTTCGTGCGACTGGCTCTCTCTCGGAACATTGTTGATGCGCTTTTCGACGACGGACGTCGTCTTTAGCCAATTCACTTCCGAAAGCGCGCGCCGTAAATCGCTGGGAAATTGGCCAGTTTGAACAGGACAGCTATGGCACTACGCCGATTAGGACTAGCGGCACTGCCGGCACACCGCGTCCTTCGCGAATGAGATTGTAAAGCTCGCCTTCGTAGTAGCCCACGCCTGAAGACATCTGTTGTTGCAGTGCTTTCATGGGAAGAATCTCAATTCCTACATCGATCACGTCACCGACGAAGAACGCGAGATGTTTGACAAACAGGTCATACGCGACAAAGGCATATTTTCCGAATTGCACCTCTACCGCCGCGCGTTCTTTGACGAAATCAGTCTGGTTATAAGAGTAAAGAGGTTTGAAGCCTGCCGCTTCAATCTCGGCTTTTTGCTGGGCTTCATCCATAAACATCGTTTTACGGATCAGTTTCGCGTCCGACGTCACCCAATACGCTATTCGACTCTCGTTCCATCCATGCGCCGCGAAGCCATCCCGTATCGCCTTGTTCATTTCTTGCCTATCCGGTTGTTACCCACACCCACTAAATGTGGGGTGGACCCATTCCCCGGAGTACAGCCCGTCAAAGGTCGGCGCGGCTGCCCCGCCAGCGATTCCGAGCAGCGAGCGGAACGC